>CAZFOG010000035.1:0-20618 GCA_964520685.1 uncultured Nitrospiraceae bacterium
TGACAGACGCAGCAATCTGTTCCACGAGGGTGATTATGCAAACGCTATGGTCCATTCCCGCGGCAATTGCCGGGTTTTGTCTCATCGTCGTGTGTACGGGGGGCTTTGCCGTCGAGAGCGCCGGTACGGTCTGGGACCGCCATGCCATCGATAATTCGTCCGAAGGCGCAGACGGCGTACGACTGGCCGATGCGAATGGGGATGGTCTGCTTGATATCGCTACCGGATGGGAAGAAGGCGGCCTTGTCAAAGTCTACTTGAACCCTGGACCCGCTCGCGTGAAAGCGCCGTGGCCCCAAGTCGTGGTGGGTCATGTAAAGTCGCCCGAGGACGCCGTATTCGCTGACGTCAACGCCGATGGCGCGATGGATGTCATCAGTGCGTGCGAGGGAACCGAGCGCACGGTTTACGTCCATTGGGCGCCCCGGGATGCCTCGAGGTATCTCGATGCGGCGGAGTGGAAGACGGAACCCATTCCGGCATCGCGCGACCGCATGCAGTGGATGTTCGTTGCGCCCAGGCCGGGGGCAGCAGGCCATGTGCCCGAACTGTTTGCCGGCGCCAAAGGCGCCGCCGCCGCCGTGGGGGTGTTTGAGCCTGGCAAGCCGCCCGGCGACCTCAGCGCTTGGACCTGGAAAGAGCTCCATGCGGCAGGCTGGATTATGTCTCTTGTATGGACAGATATGGACGGTGATGGAGACCTGGATCTGCTGCTGACGGATCGGAAAGGCGAACACCGGGGCTGTCACTGGCTGCGGAATCCGGGCACGGCGGGCGAGTGGCAATTATTGACCGCAGGGCTTGGGGAGCACGAAGTCATGTTCCTGGGCACGGGCGACCTTGACGGCGACGGTCTTCGCGATATCGTCGTCGCCGTAAAGGAAGGCCCTATGATGCGGCTCGAGGCCAATGCGCGCGGCGGATGGGACGAGACAGCCATTCCCATGCCCGAGAATACGGGGACCGGCAAGGGGATCGGGCTGGGCGATATGGATGGCGATGGCCGCGTCGATATCGTGTTCACGTGCGAGCACGCCGAGGACAAACACGGGGTGATGTATCTTGCGCAGCACGCGGATGACACATGGGCGCCCCGCGACATCGGCGGCCCCGAAGGCGTCAAGTTCGATCGCATCGAGCTGATTGATTTGGACGCGGACGGCGATCTCGATGTGCTTACCTGCGAGGAAACCACGGGTCTCGGAGTCATCTGGTACGAGAATCCGCTGAAATAGGCGCGCAGACCCGCCGTATCAGCAACGTTGCGCCGCGCTCCAGCGGTCGGCGTCGCGAAACGCGTTCAACATCACCTCTTTGGACTCGAAGGGAACCCCGATGGCCGCCGCGTCGCCGTAGTCGGAGAGAATGAACCCGCCCTCGGGCGTGGCCCAGCGTTCGAGCAACAAACGGGCCTCGTCACGAATTTCAGCTTCCCCCTTGAACGGCAGGGTGTGCTGGATATCGCAAAGAGACTCGAAACAAATGCGGCCGCGGTAGCGTTTGCCAATCTCCTCGATTCCCAGCGCGCGAGGCTGTTGCAGATTGATGACGTCGAGCCCGATCTCGATGAGATGTTCGATGATGTCGTTGACCTTGCCGCAGGAATGCATCCACACGTGCCATCCACAGGCGTGGCACGCGTCAAAGATGCGTTTGTAGCGCGGCTTGAAGAACGCGGTCCAGAGTTCGGGGCTGATGAACAAGTCCCGTTCGGTGCCCCAGTCGTCGGTGAAGCTGAATCCGTGGATCTGGTTGCCGAAACGCTGGTGAATATTGCGTATGATGCCGAGATTGAAGTCGACGATCCGGTCGGCAAGCCATCCGATGCGTTCGGGCTCGGCGCACAGGTCCAGGAGGGTGTTCTCGAATCCGCGCAGGGCGTGCAGGCGTTCGAACAGCAGCATGAAGATGCCGGTGCACCGGTAAATCTCCTCGTCCACCTCGAAAAACTGTTCCATGCCTTTGTAAAACGCCGGATTATCCGCATCGGGAAACACGAACGACGTTACGGATGCCCAGTCCGCGAGCGGATGACCTTTCACCTGACCCATGTTCTGCACGTCCGTGCGCTCCCAGCCGCAGCCCCATTCGTCGATGGTGCGTTTTTCGGCGATATTGCCCGTCCCGATCTGGTTCCAGGGTACCGAGCGCACATCGGTGATGCCGAGCCAGTCGAACCGTACAGGCAGCCGGTCAGGATGATCAAATTCGATGGCGCGGCGGACGACCTCATACGATGACATGGGCATAGTACTCTCCTCGCGCGTTCTGTGCCGCTCTTCGGTTAGCGCGAGCCGTATGGTACCATGTTTTCAACACAAGACAATCCAGATGTGCAGACCATGATTCTGTGGTCCGGAGGAGGGGGACATGCATCGACGGGAATTTCTGGCCGCGGCGGGAGGCTCCCTTGTGGGCGCGTCGTTGGGCATCAGGAGCAGTCAGGCGGGTGAAGAAAAGCCGCTCAACGTGCTGTGGCTGACCTGTGAAGACACCAGCCCTCATCTCGGGTGTTTCGGGTACGCCAATGCCACAACTCCCAATTTGGATCGTCTCGCGGCACAAGGCGCGCGCTACACGAATGCGTATTCGGTCAGCGGAGTGTGCGCCCCGAGCCGGTCATGCCTCATAACCGGCATGTACCCGAACACGCTCGGCACGCAGCATATGCGCTGCAAGACGCCGCCCCCGGCTCACGTCAAATGTTTCTCCGAATACCTCCAGGAAGCCGGTTACTACTGCACAAACAATGTGAAAACCGACTATCAGTTCGACCCGCCCAAGTCCGCCTGGAACGAATGCAGCAGGCAAGCGCACTGGCGGAACCGTCCCGATAAGGACCAGCCGTTCTTTGCGGTGTTCAACCAGACAATTACCCATGAGTCGAAAATCGGGACCCTCTTCGAGAGTGACGAGGTGCTGCTCGAACAAGTGGCGCCCTTCGCGCCCCATGCTCCCGAGGCGATGGAATTGCCGCCCTATTTCCCCGATACCCCCACGATCCGGCGCCACTGGGCCCACTATTTCGATTTGGTCACCATCATGGACAAATGGGCGGGCGGCTTGTTACAGCAACTCGAGGAGGACGGTCTTGCCGAGAATACCGTCGTGTTCTTCTTCGGGGATCATGGTGTCGGACTGCCCTGGTGCAAGCGCTGGCTGCACGACCGCGGCCTTCACGTGCCCCTCATCGTCCGGTGGCCTGGCAAGATTGCTCCGGGCACCCAACGCGACGAACTGGTCAGTTTTGTAGACTTCGCGCCAACCGTGCTCTCGATAACCGGGACGGCCATCCCCGCCCACATGCAGGGGCGCGCGTTTCTCGGAAGCGCCGAAGGACCGTCCCGCAACTACATTTTTGCCGCACGTGACCGGATGGACGAGCGCTACGACATCATACGCGCCATTCGCGACAAACGGTTCAAATACATCCGCAATTACGAACCATACCGGCCGTATGACCAGCATCTCGTCTATCCCGAGAGCTTTCCCGTGATGCAGGACATGCGCCGCGTCGAGGCCGCCGGCCACCTCGAGGGACCCGAGAAACTCTTCTTTGCCGATCGCAAACCCCTCGAGGAGCTATACGATACGCAGGAAGACCCCCATGAAATCGTGAATGTCGCGGACAAACCGGAGCTCCTGCGCGAATTGAACCGGCTCCGCGAGGCGTTGGACGTTTTTCTGGACGAGTCCAACGACACCGGCTTCATTCCCGAAATGGAACTGCAGGCCTGGCTCGAGGGGCAATGGCCGGGGCCGCCGGAAACGCTTCCCCTCTATCAGGGGCCCGACGCTGGAGACGTCTTCGGGAAACCCGTCAAGCACTACGTTGAACTATTGAACGGGACGGATCGGCTTCGACGCCTCCGGGCCATCAAGTCCATCGGGCTGGTGCCGGAGACAGTGCCACTGCTTCAGCAGGCGCTCGAGGATTACGACCCCGCCGTGGCTCATTGGGCCGGTGTATCATTAGGGTACCTCGGCGACGCGTCCCCCGAGACGCTTGCCGCATTGCTTAAGGCTTTGGAAAGAAATGAGATAAGCACTAGGCTGGGAGCGGCGCGGGGCCTCGTATTGCTGGGCAGGATGGACGATGCGGTGCCTGTCTTGAAGCAGGCATTGTCACACATGAACCCGTACGCGCGCCTGTCAGCCGTCGAGACTTTCGAGATAGTGGGACCCGAATATCCCGAGGTGCGGGAGCTCCTCGCGCCCGTCATCGAGGAGAAAGAGGGGTATCCGCGCCGTATCGCCGCCACAGTGCTCGGGGTGCGGATCCGGTAGCAACCGCCCCGGCCGATGGGGGCAAATTCCCGCCCACTAGAGGAGTATTGCTTTTTTCGGGATTCTCGGCTAGACTATGCAACGTGCAATGGTGCACGTGAACTGGAGTTAGTGAGCTTCCGCCTCCGTTTTGGACCTGATCCTGCGCGTGATTTCCTGAAAAGATGTCATGCTCGCTCCGGACTGGTTGCCGACCGGGTTGAGGGCCACCCTCCACAAGACCACTCTGGAAAGGAAAGAGTAATGAACATCTATGTAGGAAATCTGTCGTACGACACCGACAACGCGGCGCTGCGCGCAATGTTCGAAGCCCATGGGGCGGTGGACGATGCCCGTGTAATCGAAGATCGGCAAACCGGCCGTTCGCGCGGATTCGGGTTTGTCGAGATGCCGAACAGCTCCGAGGCTCAGGCGGCTATCGATGCCCTCAATGGCCAGGAGATGCAAGGCCGCACGCTTACCGTGAACCAGGCGCGTGAACGTGAATCGCGCGGCGGTGGCGGCGGTGGACGTCGCGGTGGCGGCGGCGGTGGGTACGGCTCGCGCTATTAATCCATAGCGAGTGCAGATTCAGCGGCAGTATCGTCCCGTTAAGGGGCGATGCTGTCGCGTTCTCATTTCTGAGTCCCTAATCGCCCAATGCCTCGATCGCATCCGCCTGGCGCGCGCGGTATGCGTAGAGCACCTCGGGCACGCGGCTGTAGTCGGTCATGGTCCGTACGAGTTCTTCCGGGACCGCCAGGGCTTGCTCTGCCTGCTCCAGGAGCTGTTTCTGAATGTCCGTCGGCTCCTTCCACGCTGCTCTCTTCCGGGCGAGACGCTCCTCGAGCAGGACCGCGTAGGCGTAGTCCTCGAGGCCGTCCCGGAAGTTCTCGAGGCGGATCGTGGGAAGGGGAGAACCGTCAGGGCCCGGACAGAACAGGGACCCGTCCCCGTTGTTGTCCTTGTAACTCGCGGGATTCCAGTCGGTGAACGGCCCTTGCGTGATGGGATGCTCGTTGTTGGCCCAGCGAGACAGCGCGTAGTACAGGAATCCATCGGGACGGTACTTCGCCGTCATCGTCCCCATGAGCAGGCGCGCCTCGATTGCGGGATACTCTACAAACCAGTTCGCGTAGGGATGGCGCGGCCCCACGCAGATGTACCACCACACCTGCTTGCCCGCGGCGCGGGCTTTCGCGACCTGCTCGGGCTTGAACTCCGGCGTCAGCGGCACCCAGATGTCGATGTCCGTGATGCCCGACTCAAGTCCGTAGGAGTGATCATACGTGGTGGTCATGAGCGGCACGTCGGGAATAACCTGCTTCAGTTCGCTGGCGATCCGCTGGAGCACGCCGAAATACTCGGGGCGGCATTCGTCGAACCCGTAGCAGTAGGCCTTGTCGGCGATGCCGAGTTCCCTGGCCTTGGCATAGATTTGCGCAACGTCATTTTTGAAGGCATCGAGACGCTTCGTGAATTCCTCGTCGCTCAGCGCCGGGCTCAGATCGCCCTGGTAGAAATACCGGAGGTTGAACGCCACCAAGCGCCCTTCCTCGTCCAGCTTCTTGAGAATGTCCCAGTCCGGCGCGGTCTTCCGGTACAGGCTGTCGTAATCGATGTAGTAATCCGCTAGAAAATCCGCGACCTCCCACTTAAGGGCCTCCCAGTCCGCGTCCGGCAAGGTCTTGCGAATATACGCGTCGTAGATGCTCATCGCGGTTGGCAGGGGAGAGGCCTCGGGCACCTCAAAATCACGGACCCGCACCCTCAGCGGCAGCGAATAGGCCTCCGCGTTCGCCGGTGACACCGTGATCTGCCCTTCGTAGAGCCCCGGTGCTTGCTCCCGTGGACAATTCACCCGGATCCAGAACGACTGGGCGTCGGACTCCGCGATGTCCGGTGCATCAATGAAATCCAGCAGGGGATCGGGCCACCATCCCGTGTACGGCACTTCGTAAGGCGTTTGTTTCGTCTCTACATACCCCACGACTTCGACACCCACCGCATCGGCCGGAAACACCGGCCCGTCAGGACCTGCGAGGCTGTCAACGGTTACCTTGACCTGCGAAAGGCCCGTCCTGGACGGAATCCTGGCGGACGGAATCACGACAATCTGCACACTCTCGTGCTCGTTACGGGCAAGGTCTACGCTGACCTCAGATTGCACGCGCGCCGTCACCGGCATGTCTCGGGGCAACACCTTCTCCATCGAAGAGGCCACGGCGACCATGTAGGGGAGGTCTGAACCGATCGTCAGCCAGCCTTTGCGCAGGTTCATCAACGATTCGAACCGTTCGGCTTCCAGGGCGTAGCCTTCGAGACGCTCACGGGTTCGCGCAACTTCTTCGAGCGTGATGTCTCGTTTTGAAGTGCTTGCGCGGTGTGTTTCCCGCCAGTGATGCTCCCATAGCTCCGTCTCGCGTTGGATGTCGTCTGCCGTTCTTTTCGATTGCGTTGCATCGCCGGGTACCCACTCCGAATAGGGTCGCGCGGTCAACCGCTCACGTGCGTCGAGGAGCCGCTGAAGAAGCGATTGGGTGCTTTCACTATCAAGAACAATCTTCGCGATCTGACGTACAAACCCGCTCGGCAGCTCGGACAACGATTCGCCTTCTTTCAGCAAGACTATGTTGTCGATGTGCCACGCGTAATCGTGCGCCGGTCGCGACATGTAGAAATGCATCAGCGCGATGTCATCGAGGCTTATCTGGGTGGGGCACGTGCTCAAATCAATCTCGATGCGTTCGTACGAGCCCGGCGCCAGCGTGAACCCCGCGCGGAATCCGCTGCGTAAGTCGGTATCGCTGTCCGTAATGAAAATGCTCACCAAGACAATGCCGCCCGTCGGGTTCACCGCATCGAAGACCAGCCGCTCGTATCCCGACCAATCGGTAACCGGAGGCTTGACCTCCACAGCCGGCCAACCCTGCATGCCTTCTTCCCACTTTGGTGTCTCGAATCGCGCCGATTGCTTCCCGCTGGATGCCAGCAGGGGCGATGGCCCCCACGTGTCCTGATTCGGCGTGCGCAACGACCACGCCGCGAATTCCTCCTCCGACTCGAAATCGAAGAGGACCTCCACGGTTTCAGCCTTGGCGCAAGACAGCATCAAGAGGGGGATTAGAGCACACTTCCTGAACATGGTGAGTTTTCTCCTGCGTGGTACTGCCCGCTTTTCGGATACTACTCATGCTGCCGAGGGATTTCAACGGAACCTCGCCCGGCCCTGTGGAGCAGGCGTCTTGCCTGCATTCCTGACACAAAGACGATGCGGATATTGAGGTGGCATGAGCATCCCTGCTCATGATTCATTCCGGAAACGGAGGGCAGGGTTTCCTACCCCTAATTCCATCCTGTCAGTGTGAAACCGCCGCCCTTGGCGGTCATCTTCTCCGCTGTGCCCCCAGCCGAGACAAAAATCATCGCAATGCCCCGCGCGCCGCGAGGTATTGATCTTTCTTCAACCGCGCGTTGCCCGCAACTACAAGACAGAATCCAGCAATTTCCTGCCATTGCCGTAGAACACCGCTTCCACAAAGTCCCTTCCCAGGCCGCAGCGCTCGACCGCCTTCCGGATACCGCGCAGCTCTTCGTACAGAAACGACGTAAACACCAGCTTGCCGTGGTCGTCCGAGATGGAAAGACTCCACGGCACGGGCGTGACGTAGGTGTATTGGTTGTTGATCTCGATGGACTTTCCGGGCGCCACGGCGATGGGCAAATCCGTGGCATAGAGAATGCGCTCGTGGGGCGCTTTGGTAAACACATATTCGAGCACCTCGGGATTGCTCACCATGGCGAGGTCGTAATACAAGTTGGGAAGCTCGACCAGGGCGTCCAAATTGCCCGCGACGTTCTTCAGAAAATACGCGCGGCCCACGTGGGCCAGCACAATCTTCGCTTTGGGATAGGCGTTGCACAGTTCCACGAGCTGCTTCTGGTTCAGCGGGTCCGCCAGGCGCTGTTTGCGCGGAATGTGCAGCATCACCAGGAGCCCGTGTTCATTGACGATCTCCATGGCCCACTCAGGAAGCATCTCGGGGATCTCGACCTCGTTGGGGTCCTCTTTGCGCACGTAATTCAGATAGGGCTTGAGACCCAGGAAGCGCCCCGCCGCCAGGTCCGCCGCGAGCATCTCGGGCGTATCCTTGAGCGGGTCCAACAGCCTCAAGGGAAAGAAACGCGTGTTGTCGGAGGCTTCTCCGACATACTCGTTGTTGATTGCATGGTCGTATTCGACATGGGGTAGGCCAAATACGACGGCGCTCGTCTCGCGGCCCGGATACAGTTCATCCAGGTCTTGCGACAGGGTTTTGATATCGTAACTGGGCAGCGCATGCCCCGCGCACGAATAGGACTCACACTGCGAAGGGATCGTTGCCGCGTTGAATACGTGCACATGAAAATCCAGGATTCTCGAGGGGATAAAGCCCTCGAGCTCCTCTTCCCAGATGATGCGGTTGCGTTCGTGTTTTGTCGTCTCACGCCACATAAGCCTGCCTTTCGCTTGTGATGCTACAACGTCGTGACGTCCAGGTTCGCCATGGCGCCGAATGCAGCGATTTCGCCGGCGCAATCGCCGAGTACCAGCGCGCTGTGATGGGTGCCCCCGTTAATCGAGTATTCCTCGAGGAACATCTCGACGGGCAATTCGGGGCGAATCCAGCCGCGCACGGCATCCTTCATCGCATCGACGGTGGTGTCCGCCAAAACTTCGACAGGCGCGACAAGGAGTCCGAAGGTATCGTCAGGGCCGGGCGCGAGATTGACCAGCACCGCGGGCCCTTGCTGCAGCGCGCAGGTGAGCACCGCCGGATTGAGCGCCGGGGTGAACGGAAAATCCTTCTCGATGAGCCGCGGCGTATCTCCCGCCACTTCCGGATTGATCTCGCCCATGTGCGACAGAAACAGCGCATCGCCCTCCCAATCCGGGCAGAATATCTCGGTAAAGGTGGTTTTTCCGAAGGCCTGGTTCAGGGCACCCACGAGCGAGGCGGTTAGCACGTCCCCCTCGCCGGCATACCCGAGCCCGCGCGCCATGGCCTTCGACGCCTCGAGAAACGGCACCGTGCATATCGGACCGTCCGGCGACTTAAACCGTTCGAAATTCATGCTGAACGCCGAAAACTCACCATCAAGAAGGCGTTTCCGCAACGCCAACCCGGCGCGCACCGCTCTGCGGTGCACCTCCTCGGAGGCCTCGACGGAATAACGTGTGCGGTCGTGCGCTATCTCCTCCTCGAGCGCATCCTCGGTGACGAAAACTGCCTCGGCCTCCAGTTCCTCAACGTTAATCTGTTCCGCATCGATTCCCAAAACCCGTTCCAATACGGCGTCGGGCGGGGCGAAGTCGCCCATGCCTTCGAAGGCCGTCCCAATGCGAAGGGCGCGCGTCGTACGCAGGCATTTGGCAGCCAAGGCTGCCCGCGCAATACCGGCCGCACGCTCCAGCACTTCCGGGTCGGCGACATGGCCCGCCACGATCTCGAAACTCTTGCCTTTCCGGCGCAGCACCGAGGCCAAATCCTGAACGCCGTGGATGCCGTGGTTGAACATGATGCGGTCCGGGGAAACGTTTTGGCCAAACGCGGCGTCCATGGTTGTGTCAAGCATCAGGAGCGGAAGTTGCGAGGCCGCGAGTATGTCGGCAGATTCCAGCGACGGCGAGTAGGCGAGATGGAGCGTTACGATAAGGTCCACCTGCGCTTGCTCGAATTGCTGGATCGTTCTGGCGGTCTCGTCCTTCACGCGGCAGATGTCCCCGCGCAAGACGCGCACGCCTCGGGCCTCAATTCCGTCAACGATGGCATCCATGAACGGTGCAAAACACGCGCGCACCTCCGGCTTCACTTCGTCGTACAATTTCAGATACAGCGGCAGAAGACCGATGAGCGGCTCTTTCATTATCGTGACCTCCGTTTCATTCAGCCTTGAGGCGTTCTTTCAGTTGCGCGTAATGCTCCGCGGCGTCCTGAAGGGCTTGGCAATCGGATGCGCCTGGTTTTCGCACCGCCGTGGTTCGTGCGCAAGCCACGTGGGGAGCCAGTGCGTAGACTGCTCCGCGCGCTACGGCCAGATCTTCCTCGAGCTGGCGCCGCACGGGAATTTCCGGAAACATCGCCGCGGTGAGACGGCAGAAATAGTCCGCTTTGCTTGCCCCCCCCCCGATGACAATGGCGTCTGCATGCCCTTTTGACAGGGGCTCGCGCAGGGCCTCGGCGAGCTCGAAAACCATACCGCATGCAACGGCGCGGACCAGGTTGTCCTTCACGGTGCCCGTGCTGATGCCCCAGAACACCCCGGCCCCGAATGCCTCCGGATTGAGCGGGTTTCGCTGAGCCAGGCGAGGTATGGCTATGAGACCCGCAGGCGGCACGAGATGCTTTCGAAACAGGTGTATGGCCGTTTCGCGCGCCTTTGCCGCATCCGGTTCGACAAACGTCTTGAGGACCCAATCCCATGCAGGGTTCCCGGTCCGCATAGGCAGCACCACCAACTGGCCGTCTCCCGTGACGGAGGGGAGGACCAATTGCCGGGGTGAGTCGAGGGCCTCGCTGTCCGGGCGGGCGTAGTTGCAGACCCAGGCGGTGCCCAGCGAGCAATGCACGGGCCGCTGCGTTTGGCCCACGGCCGAGAGGTAGCCGGCTTCCTGGTCGATGTAAGGGCCCGCTACCGGAATGCCCGGAGTGAGGCCGAACCGTTTGGCCGCCGTGGCCGCCAACGGGGTGCACTCGTGGGCTGTGCGCAGGCTGGCGACAAACGATAATTCGAGATCGATGACGTCGAACGCTGCCTGGTCGAGCCGTTTCGTGACGGCATTGTACGACCCGACCTGAATGGCGTTCCCGGGGTCTTGCCGCCACAAACCCGTCAAACGGTGAAACATCCACTCCCCGGCGCCAACGTGGATGTTGAAATCGTGGAACAACTCGGGCGCTCTCTCCCGCAGCCATGCCAGCCGTGCCAGACCGTGTGGGATCCCCTCGCGCAAGGTGAATTCCCGCCAGAATTCCGGAGTGCTGCGTTTCTCGATGAGCGCGGCATGGCCATGGGCCCGTGTGTCATTCCACAACACCATGGGCGTGATGGCTTTCCCCGCTCTCCGCTCGGCGATGATGCTGCTGCCACCCTGGGCCGCCAGGCCGATACCCGCCACGGCGTTCCAGCGCGGGCCGAGGCGTTCGCCAACCGAGTTCATGGCGTCTGAGAACGCGCGGTCAACCGCGCGCACATTCTGTTCGCGGCCGCCGCAGGGATACTGTTTTACGGGCAACTTCTGCGACGCCTGAGCCAGCAATGCTCCCGATACCGCGTCAAATGCGCACACCTTCAAGACGGTAGTGCCCACGTCTATGCCGATGAGGACATCATTCCTGGCTGTTCTTTTCTTACGAATGGTCTGCATAGGTGACGTTCTGCACGGCTTTTTCAAGCCAGGTGCGCATCCGGGACGGCGTCGCGGTTCCCGTGATGACTCGGTTGATATCACTCCACGGGGCGAAACGGACAAATGCCGGCTTCTCAAATTTCGTGTGATCCGCAACAAGCACGGTCTCGTGGGCGCTGGCCAACATCGCTTGCGATACCCGCGCGACATTCACGTCGGTAGTGAACACGCCTTCCCGATCGGCTCCGTCCGCGCCGATACAGGCAAGGTCAACGCGAAACCGCTTCAGGTTTTCTTCAGTGAGCCAGCCCGAAAGATCGGGACTCCCCGTGCGCACCGCGCCGCCGGAGAGGACAAGAGAGATGTTGGGGCGGCCATAAAGCGCCGAGGCGATCGCGAGGGACGACGTGAGGACCGTGATACCCGGGATGTGTGCAATGGCCTTGGCCACCTCAAGGGTCGTGGTGCCGGTATCGAGCGTGAGCGTCATGCCGCTGCCCACCAGTTTCGCCGCTTCGCGGGCTATGGCATGCTTTTCATCCGCGTTCCGCTCGGCCTTGTCCTTGAACGAGAATTCGATGATACCGGCGCGGGAGAGCATGGCACCCCCGTGCGTCCGCGTGAGCTCGCCCCGTGCCTCGAGTTCCGCCAGGTCGCGCCGGATCGTCATGACACTCACACCAAAACCGTCCGCTAACGCCTGCACGGAGGCCTCACCGTCGGCGGCGAGCCTGTCCAGGATTTTGGCATGGCGGCTTTTCATGTGCTCCTACCGCTTTCGTCCCGTCAACGCATGAAGGGCGTCTTCCATGCGGGCAATGACCAGGTCTACGGTATCCGGTCCGGCGATGAGCGGGAGTTTTGTAAGGGCGCACGGCGGGCAACCCTTCTTGTAGGTCTGCACGCTGATGTCCAGACCGGCATCGTTCAGATTCCTGGCAAACCGCTTCGACCGCTCGACGTCGTCAAAGAACACGCCGGCGAGATGGCGCCGGCCCTCGATGGCTGTGATGACGCCGCCCTGGCGCTTGGCCAAATCGCTCAGCCGTTCTTCGTAATAGGTCCCCACGGTCTCGATGTTGTCCCGGTTCGCTTCGACCCACCGCATGGTCACCAAATACGCCAGGGACGCCAACTCTTCCTGGCCGTTCGTGACCAATGCGCCGAACTGGGGCAGGGCATCCATGGCGGCGCTGAACAACACTCGCGACGCCGGATACTCCCCGCCAGGAAACCCCTTCCCGACAACCACGAACGCCGGTTTCAGGCCGTACTCGCGGTAAAGATACAGTTCCGGGCTCCATACGCACGACTGAATCTCATCGCAGACCGTGGGCACATCGTGCTTACGGCACAACGCATACGCGTGCTTGATGAAGGTGCTCGTCAAACGCACCGCCGCGTAATTCATCAGAATCAGCTCATGAAAGAATCCCGCGATCTTGTAAGGCGGCTTGTCCCATCGCGCGAAAACCGTTTCCAGGTCATCGAGGTTGTTCGGCCGAACGGCCCGCACCGTGAACGCGCCGCATTTCTCGAGCGTGGCGGCCATGTCAGGCCACATGCCGCGCATAACCTGGGTCAAGAGTGTCGTGCCGTGGTAGTTGGCCTCCAACCCGCCCTCGTCATCGCCAAGAACCACCAGGACGGGCCTGCGCCCCGCGTATTTGGGTCTGGGCATGCCGGGTTCGCTGGAATAGAAGCGCGCGAGGAGCATCTTGAGGGCGGCCTCGGCGGCGAGGCTCCCCGTTTCAAGGTTCAATACGCGATTGAGAACGGCCATGGACCTCGAGCGCAGCGTCTTCGCCAGCGCTTCGTCGTCGCCGGGGGCAATACCGGCGGCCGTGCGGACCATCTCGCGCTCGAGGAGCCGGGTGATATGGCCGCGTGTGTTGTTGTGAGTGGCGTTGGGTATGCCAAGCGCCTGAGCGTGACGGATCAGCGCGTACCCCGGAAAAGCATGGCCGAGCGGCGCGTGGTAGTGTTCGCTCTTGGATGTCAGGTACAGACGGCCATTCTCGCCAAGCCGAAAGTGCCCCAACGCGCTGAGCGGGGCTTGCTCATTGTGGGAATGGCTCTCGAATTGGGCGCTGGTAGCGCCGTGGGATGTCCGTGGATATGAAGAAATGCATCGGCTGCCAACCTGCGCGAGGTGTGCCGAAAGCCGCCGTTGAAATTCGAGCGGGAAGAACGCCACCTTGCGCGCGGCAATGCGGCGCAACTCGCGAGGCGGAGCGCCGGTGAGAAAAGCCCCCGCGCGGCAGACGGCCTCGCAATAGTCTTCTCCAGCTATATCCTCCAGGCTGAGACGGGGCGATGCGAACTGTAGGCGGCATGTGCGCGACACAAACTGCTCCTCGGTTGGCCCGCCGGCACATGGAACCGGCGATGTTCGTTTCTGCGCGAAATTGTTCTTTATGGTAGTGCGCGGGAAGATGGCTGTCAATACCGGCGGGTCCTGCGCCTGGCTCAGGTGCCCTTCCGGGCCATGTCCCACTCTTGGTCGAGCATCCGCAAAAGGGCATCAACGTCGCGGTTTCCGGCCATGATTTCCTGCATCACCCGCATCAACGAGGTGAGGAAGATCGGAGGGACCATATCGTCCAGCGCAATGTGGAACCCCTTGACATCACCGTATTTAGCGTGGCTTCTGGCCATGTTCTCGATGAACTGTTGGGCGGGCGGCCAATCGTATTGAGGGCGCGCAGCCGCAACCTTGCCGGCGGTGCCCATCATGCCTTCGCCGTTCAGAAACGCTTGATAGACAACGGGCTCGTAGAATGCCTCCAATGCAGCGAGGGCCTTTTCGCGCTTCTCACCGACGGCGGACGTGGTAATCGCCCACCCGGAGGGCATTCCTGAGGTTCTGATGAAGACGGGGGGACGGTCGAGAAGCGAGGGCACGGGCCAGTAATCGATCTCGACCTCGACTTTCTCTGGCTCGAGATCACCCGCCAGCCAGCACCCCATGAACCATGTCGCGCCCCTGCCCCCATAGAAATCCCGTTTCTCTTCGTCGTAGCCATCGCTCGACGCGCCTTCCGGCACAAATCGTTCGACGAGTTGAATCATCGTTGCCATGGCCTGGCGCGCTACCGGGTCAGTCGCAAAGGTCACCTCGCCTCTGTCGCGCCTGCCAGTCCAGGACAACGCTCCAGGCTTGAGGTCGCGCTCATACATGTCGGCTCCGAACGCATAGGCCAGGGGTTGCCCCGCGGACCACTCGAGTCCGCCCAGGACTACAGGCTGATAGCCCTTCTCCTTCAGTTTCTCGAACGCGGCGAAATAGGCGTCCCACGTTTCGGGGGGTTCCGTGATGCCAATCTCGGACCACATCTTCTTGTTTACGGCGATCCCCTGGAGTTGAAGCCCCGATTGGGAGGTATAGCGCCCGCCTTTGTATGGCTCGGGTAGTGGGAGGCCGAACGTCTCATAGTAGCTGTCGGGGAGAGGAATAAGGTGGCCCCCGTCGGCTAGGAAATTGGTCATTTCCCATACCATGATGACTTCGGGAAGGTCACCCGTGGCGATACGGGACTTGTAGTAGGAAGCCCCTTCCGCATTACCGAGGTCGATCAGTTCCATGCGCCAGCCGGGATTCTGTTCCGCGAATACCTCACTCCAGACCTCGAAATGCCTGCGAAATCCTTCGCGGCCGCCGATGTTGCGCGTGACCCGAATGACTTCGCCGTCCTCGACGGGCGCCCCGCAGCTCGTCAATAGTAGCGTCACGAGCACAATGCACGGGCAAGTAAATGCGTTGGAGAAACGTTTCACGTGTTGGTCCCCATGTTGATTCCCAGCGTGTCACGGGAGGTAGTTTAGTCCAGTTAGACGCCGGATCCAACATCTGCGCGCCGGGATACGTCGGGATACGGGCTTTGCTCATTGGCCGGGCCCTTTGCTATTCTCGCTACTGTGCCACTGAGTATCCGGGGAACACCGCGCATGAACCGTCTCCAACGAAGCCATGTCCGCAAAGGCGTGTGGCGCGAGACCCGCACGTCGTTGATCCTGTGTGGTCCTGCTTTCGTGCTGTACGCAGGGTTTATTGTCGTGCCCGCTCTGATGGGGTTCGGCTATAGTTTCACAAACTGGACGGGGTGGACGGATAGTCCCGATTTCATTGGCCTCGCCAACTTCCGGGAACTGGCCGGCGACACCATGTTTCGCGCGTCGGTGCGGTTCACCCTGAACGAGACCGTGTTGCTGACGCTTTTCTTTACGTTTGCGACCATGGTGCTGGCGGTGCTCCTGGACAAGCTTCGGGTGATGAAGGGCCTGATCCGGGGCATGTTCTTTTACCCCTATATCCTCAGCATTCTCGTGAGCGCGCTGTTGTTTCGCTATCTGGCCAACTACCGCGAGGGGGCCATCAACATCCTGTTGCGGGCCGTGCACCTCGAGTCGCTGGCCCAGAACTGGATGCTGGCGCGTGAGTGGGCGCCGTATTTTGTCTTTGCCCTGGTGGCCTGGAGCGGGCTCGGCTTCTTCACGACGCTCTACCTGGCGAACCTGCAGACGATCCCGGCCGAACTCTATGAAGCAGCCCGCATAGACGGGGCCGGGCCGTTCAAGGTGTTCACACACATCCAGTTTCCCATGCTGTTGCCGGCGGTCACGACCAATTCCGTGCTGGCCCTTATCACCGGCATCAATCTATTTCCCCAGATCGTCGTGACGACGCAAGGCGCGCCGGGATACGACACTTTCACGATCGGGTACTACATCTACCATCTCGGCGTGTTGAATAACCGCCAGGGCTACGCCGCGGCGGTGTCTTTCATCACCTTTGCGGCGCTGGTAGCCGTGGCAGCGGTTCAGGTATCGCTCTTGCGCCGCCGACAGGTGACGCTATGAGAACACGGAAGCGAAAGAGAGGCCGCTTCCCCGTATTCGAGACCGTGATGCTTCTCCTGGGCATTGTTTTTGTTTCACCTTGCCTGCTGGCAGTCAGCAACTCATTCAAATCCCTTACCGCCATTCGCGAGAATCCGTTCGCCCTGCCCAGTGGACTCTATCTCGAGAGTTACCGGTTCCTCTTTGCCGAGGCACACCTGGCGGGCCCGATGGTAAACAGCCTCATCATGTGTATCGTCGTAATTCTCGCCCTCATTACCACAGCTCCGATGGCGGCCTTCTCGATAGTCCGGCGCCGGATGGTCACGGGTAGATTTCTTCGCCTGTTCTTCCTCGCGGGGCTCACGATCCCGTTTCAGATCATCATGGTGCCCCTGCTGAAGGAGTTCAAAACCATTGGCGCGGCATCGACCGGTGCTCTCGATCATCTTGCGCCCGCGTTCGGGGTTCAGGGCACAAGCTACCAGACAGCGGGGCAAGTCTGGCTCGCCCAATTCGGCGCAGACTTCTCCTACTTGGCGCTCTGGGTGCACTATGTCTCCTGGGGATTGCCGCTCTGCATCTTCATTTACAGCGGATTCATGACCACCATCCCCAAGGAGATGGAGGAATCCGCAGCGCTCGATGGCTGCGGTCCCGTCGCAACGTTCTGGCGGATCATTTTCCCCCTGCTGGCCCCATGTACGATCACGGTTGTCATCTTCTGGGGACTGTGGATCTGGAACGACTTCATGCAGGCATTTATCGTAGTTGGACCCCGCGCCCAGCTGGTCTTCGTGCAGTTGTACACCTTCCTTACGGACAAGTACGTTAAGAACTGGAGCAACATCTTTGCCGGCACGGTGGCCCTGTCCCTGCCGGTCACAATCCTGTATCTTGTCATGCAACGGCGGTTCATCAAAGGGCTTACTGCGGGCGCTCTCAAGTGAGGCCCGGGCAGGCACCGGGGATCTATCCATGCCGGATACAGTTGCCGCACCTGCCCATGGCAGAAGGACGGCAGTCCCGAGTGACGATGCACCGTTCTCCGGGTTCGCTGCATGGATGCGACTGCGCGCGTCGTGCGCCGTGGCGCTCTGCTGCGTCATCGGGGGGAGCGGCTGCGGCCAAATGGGAACCCTCGAGCCATCGGCCGCGACGGAGCTCGCCTACTGGCGCACCCTCACTGGCGCCGCGGGTGAGGCCCAGGAGGAGCTGGTCGCACGATTCAACGCGGCGAATCCCGGGTTTCAGGTGCGGAGCGAGTTCCAGGGCGGCTACAGCGATCTGGCCACCAAACTGATTGCCGCGGGCTCGTCAGGGAAAGGACCCGCCGTAACCCAGCTTGGAACGTTCGAGATACGGCAATTCGCCGAAGCCGGGCTGCTGGTCGATTTGCGTCCGTTTCTTACCGGAGAAGACGGCCTCGACACGTCCGGCTGGCCCTCCACGATGTTCGAGGCTGGCGAGGTCAATGGTGGGGTTTACTGGCTGCCGTTCAACGTTACGGTGCCGGTGCTGTACTGTAACGCCGATGCGCTTCGAGAGGCTGGTCTTTCAGGACCGCCCGAGTCCTGGGAGGCATTTTTCGAATATGCCCGCCGCTTGACTGTGCGCGATGCCGCCGGACGGGTGACCCGTCACGGCGCCGCGTTCTGGGATATCACCTGGCCCTTCATCTCGATGATATGGTCGGAGGGTGGTGAACTGACGGACAGGGCCTGTGCCAGTGTGACCCTCAACGATCCCGTGGTCGTCGAGGTGATGATGCAGGTGCAACGGCTGGTTGAGGAGGGGTGTGCCATCATGCCGTCGAAAGCGGCCGGGGGACACCGGGCGGCGTTTATTGGCGGACGGGCAGCCATGATCCTCGATTCACCTGCCGTGTACCGCGACATGGTCGAGGCGAATCAGGCATTTCAAGCAGTTGCCGCGCCGTATCCGGCCGGGAAAGCAGGCCGCGTCTACGCGCCGGGCGGCGGGGGCATTGCCATGACAGCGGCAACGCCGCCGGGGAGTCGCGCGGCGGCGTGGCGTTTCATGAAGTTCCTGCTCTCGCCCGAGGCGCTGGCCCATTTTGCCCGTAGAAGCGGCTATCTGGCCTTCACGCGCGAGTCGCGCGAAGTGCTGGGACCCCTGCCCGCTGAGCGGCTGCCTCTGTACCAGGCCCTGGATTTCGTGCGGGCCGATTTCTCCGTTAACATGTCGCCCCCAGTGCGAAACAGCTTCGACTGGGCGTTTCAGTCGATTGTGATAGACCGCGCCAACGTGCGCGATACACTGGATAAGGCCGATCGCCGGGCTGAACGAGAGATTGCGCGGCTCAGGGTCAGAACTCCGTGACGGGGCTTGCTGCGGCCGCTGGGGAGAGGTGTTCCATATGAAACGCAACGGATTTCTCAGGCATTGGCGGCGGGAACGGCATGAATGGCTGGCTTTTGCCGTGTTCGTCTTCCCCAATCTTGTGTTGTTTGCCGTTTTCACATACTGGCCCGTGCTCAACACGGCCTGGATGAGCATGCGCTCCGGTGGCGCAGGGGCATACGGAACGCGCTTTTCTGCCTTCGAGAATTATTGGCGGCTTTTCGCGGACCCGGTGTTCTGGCGCGTGATTCTGAACACGCTTGTGTTTGCGGCGGCGGTGATTGTAATCGCCCAGTGCGCTGCGTTCGGTGTGGCGCTTTTGCTCAATCGCCGGTTATGCGGCCGCGTGCTGTTCCGCACGCTGGCCTTCCTGCCCTATGTGACGACTCCTGCGGCGGCGGCCCTGGTCTGGGTGGTGCTTCTTGACCCGCAATACGGTCCTCTGGGCGCTGTGTACCGGGCCTTTGGTATCGAGGCGGTAAACTTGCTTGAGCGCTCCGGGTTGGCCCTCGGGGCCCTTATCCTGGTCGGGGCATGGAAGGAAATCGGGATTGCGTCGCTGTTCTTTCTCGCCGGGTTCCAGAATCTCCCGGAGGAGTGTTACGAAGCAGCCAATCTGGAAGGGGCTTCGGCCTGGGCCAGGCTCCGCCACATCACCGTGCCGCTCATGTCTCCCGTGCTTTTCTTCCTGGCGGTGAGCGGGTTCATTGCGGCAGCAAAAGCGTTCGATATCGTAGTGATGATGACCGAAGGCGGGCCCGTGTACCCGGCATCGAGCACTTTCGTATACCACCTGTACCGCGTGGCCTTTCAGGATTACGATTTCGGGTATGCCAGCGCGTTCGCCATGGTCTTCTTCGTCTTGTTTATGGCGCTGACGGTTCTCAAGTTGCGCATGGGCGCGAAATGGGTGCATTACGATGGATAGGGGAGGCCTGCGGGAAAAACCATTTCTGGCGGCCGTGGCGCTGCATCTGGTGGCGGCCCTGGTAGTGGGCCTGCTGGCGTTGCCGTTCTTTTGGGCACTGAATACCGCGCTGAAGTCCGATGAGGAAGTGTTGCGCCACCCTGCCGCATGGTGGCCCGGCGAGGTCACGCTGGCCGGTTTTTCCGAAGCCCTTCAGGCTGCCCCGTTCGGGCGATTCTACGTCAACAGCGTGATCACGGCCCTTGCGGCGACAGCACTCCAGATGGGCTTTGCGTTGCTTATGGCGTATGCGTTTGCCGCGATCCGTTTTCCCGGCAAGGGCGTCCTGCTGTTCCTGGTGCTGGTGACGATGCTCATCCCCGATGAACTGCGCCTGCTACCAAACTACCGCATCATGGCGCGTCTGAACTGGCTCGACACCTATTGGGCGCTGATCATCCCGCCGGCGGCGCACGCCTTTCCGGTCTTTGTCATGGTGCAGCAGTTCCGAAGGATTCCGAAGGACCTGCTCGACGCCGCCCACGTCGACGGCGCGGGGCATTTCCGCCGGCTTGTTCGAGTGGCCATTCCCTTGAGCAAGCCCACGCTTGCGGCGGCCACTCTCATCGCGTTTCTCGGGCGATGGAACGACTTTCTGTGGCCCCTGGTGGTAATCGACCGGCTCTCGATGCGGACATTGCCGATAGGGTTGGCCTATCTTCAGGACGTGGCGGAGGGCATGGTTCGCTGGAACGTTCTTATGGCGGGCTCACTGATTGCCGTGGCGCCCTTGTTGATTGCCTACATGTTCGCGCAACGGTATTTCGTGGCCGGGTTGTGGCGTGGCGCGTT
>CAZFOG010000035.1:20718-24978 GCA_964520685.1 uncultured Nitrospiraceae bacterium
CCGACGGCTTGTGATTCGGCGTCGTGCACCACGTGGTAATCGGGGTGGTAGATGCGGTGCTCCTCCGGGTATGAGATCGTGAATCCCTGCGTCTCGAGTAACGCTTCAATCGTCTCCTTGTTGTCCTTGTTGACGCAGATATGCTGGTGCACCTCACTCCACCCACCGCACACGTGACCGCCGTGCGCTTCGATGCTCTCGATCGTTGCGTGATCAAGAACTTCGACCGTCTTGGAGGCAATTAGCCAACGATGAAGCTTTGGCATAGCTTCCTCCTTTCCCACTCTGTGCTTACTATACCAGAGTCTGTCAAGATTCGGGCCGGTTTTCTTGCCTTCTTGAGTGGGAATTGGAGGGCGCGAACCCAGGGGATGCGGTGCCGCGGGAGGGAGACCGGGCCGTATGCCTAAGTGTCTATCCCAAAATGATTTACGTCGCGGTTGCTCTCGTGGAGCCCTGCGGTGATATAGGCGATACGGGCCAGCATGCGAATGGGAAGGGCCGGATCAAGTAACCGCGTTATGGACATGTCCACCGGCGTTCCATCGGGAACCGTCATGCGGCACAAGACGGCACAGACCAGACCTCCGATGCCGGCCATGGCGAAACAGACGCGGAATCCATCGAGTGACCACGCGCCGATTATATTGCCGGCGACGATGGGCGTGATTCCCAAAGCAATCGACGTGAAGATGACCCAGGTGTTGGTGTATCCGACAAGTCCCGTTGCCTTGATGAATGTCAGGTTTGCGCGATTGGCGGAGACATTGAAGGCCGCGTTGAAGACGGCGGCAATCACCGCGGCCGGCACAATGGCCCACCGGGCCCATGAATGGTCTGGCGTCAAGAGCAGCAAGGACATCGCCGCGAGGGAAAAGCCGGATAGCGTCTTGAACATCGCCCGCGCGCTTCCGCTGTGGTCGGCGAATCGGCCCCACGCGCGCACAGTCACGAGAATTCCAAGGCATCCGGCGGACGTGATGGCCGTAATGTAACCGGATGACATGCCCAGGATATCGCGCATGTAGAGAATGGAACAAGAGGTGTACCAGGCCAGACACGAGAAACTGAGTGAGGATACAACCAGGAAGCGAAGGTAGGAGAGGTCCGAGACGGCGCGGAAATAGGAGACAAAAGTCTCGGGGCGGCCCTCCCGCTCGTCAGAGCCTTTCCCGCCCGGGATCTTCGCGATGTAGATCAGGCTGGTGAATCCGGCCAGCACGCCGATCGCATAGATCGTGAGATAACGTCCGAGGGCCTGGGTGTTCAGCAGGATGAGGGCTTGCAGGCTGAGTACGGCGACGCTGATGAGGTTGGCCACCATGGTTTCCGCGCTGAAGTAGAGACCGCGCTGATGGGCGGGAACCAGCTCATGAAGCCAGGGCCACCACCCGCCCGCGCCTATGGCACGGGCAATACAGAACCCAAGTGTGCTGCCCAACAGCACGTACCACGCCGCCTGTGGCCCCCGCGTCTGGTATACCCAGGGAATCAGGAAGACGCCGCAGATCATGATATTGCGCATCAGCCATGCCGCGAACATCAGCCGTTTCGAGCCCACCCGGCTGATCACGCGCACAGTGAATAGAACCAGAATCATGGACAAGGGCGTAAATGAGAGGAGCTTGCCGACCCACGAGGGCGGCATGTCGATGCGGCGGGCCAGTAACACCATGGCGGGTCCAATGACGCATTGCCACCCCACGACATTGAAGGCTACATACCCGAGGAATGAGCGGGGCGCTTTCTCCAGCTCATAGAGAGCCTGCACGACAGGAATGCGGCGCCAGATGGAAGTTTGGTTTGCTGTTGTCTCATTCATGATAACTATTTAACTGCCAAATACTCCAGTTGCCCGGCGTTACGGAGACAGAAGGCGGGCAACGGTGAATTGCGTGGGAGAGGCCTTTATAAACCTGCGGCTCGAGGCAATTATACCCCAATACCGGACTTATTGCCTTATTCGTCCAAAGATATGCAGGGCGTTGTCCGACAGGATTCGTCTTTTGTCCGCATCGTCGATATCCGCGCCGAGCACTTTGCCGATCTGCTGGGCTTGATCGAGAAAACAGATGTCGGAGCCCCAGACGATCTTGTTTGCCCCTGCCGCTTGGGCAAACCAGGCCACAAGGCAGCGCGGGCTGAGGCTCAGGGCCAGCTCGAGGTAGAGGTTTTCGTATTCGCGGGCCAGTTGCGCGTAACGTTCCCTGTTGCCCGAGCCGGCATGGGCCATCAGAAAGGAGATCTCCGGGTACCGGACGGCAAGGGTCACACACTGGTCAAAGTCGGCGTCCTGGCCATACGTATGGAGGAGCACGGGGCGTCGAAGCTCGTTCGCCAGGCCGAAGGCCGGGGCGTAGGCGGGATCTGTATAGGGGAATCCGTTCATATTGTGCATCTTGAGGCCCGTAAACCCGGCTTTTAGCCAGCGTGTGACGGCCGCCTCCACCTTCGATGGCTCGTCCGGTGTTACGTAGACATAGCCCATGAGCCGTTCGGGGTGTTTGGTGATGGCCTCATACACCCGCCGATTGCCGCGCTCCGTGTCCTCGAGCGTGAAGACAGGCATGTAGGTAATGGCCGTCTTCACAACGCCAGTGCGGTCCATGACCTCGATCAGACTGTCGCATCCGGTGTCGGGGATGCTGAACGCGAAGCGTCCGATATGGGCGTGCATGTCAATGACTTCAAATACGGTGATTGGAAGGCCCTGGCGGCCGAGTTCAAGTAGCGTGCTCACGGGGGATACCTCATATTTCAATGTCGGTCAGGGATTCGACTATCCGGCCGGGCTGATACGGGAACGGCTCGATGTCCGCGCGCCTGGTCACGCCGGTCAGCACGAGAATGGTCTCCATACCCGCTTGGACGCCCGCGATGATGTCGGTGTCCATTCGATCGCCGATCATCACCGCGGTTTCCGAATGAACCCCAAGATGATTCAGCGCGCTGCGCATCATCAGAGGATTGGGCTTGCCCACGAAGAACGGAGCGCGCCCGGTGGCGCGTTCGATCAGGGCGGCCATTGCTCCGCAGGCAGGGACGATGCCGCCTTCGGCGGGGCCGGATGGGTCAGGGTTGGTCGCGATGAACCGTGCCCCGCCCGCAACAAGGCGGATGGCCTTTGTGATGGCTTCAAAGTTGTAGGCGTGGGTTTCTCCCAGGACGACGTAATCGGGGTTATGGTCGGTGATGACGTACCCCGCGCGGTGAATCTCGCTGGTTAGACCACTCTCGCCGACGACATAAGCGGTGCTGCGCTCGCTCTGAGTTTGCAGGAACCGGGCTGTGGCCATCGCCGACGTGAAGATGTGCTCTGGAGATATGTCCAGGCCAATGATTCGCAGCCGGTGGGAAAGATCGCCGGGCGTGAACAAGGGGTTGTTGGTGAGCACGAGGAATTTTGCCTCCTGCTCGAGCAGCCGGCCAATGAAGTCCTGTGCGCCCGGAATCACGGTGTTCCCGCGCACCAGCACCCCGTCCATGTCTATCAGAAAGTTTCGTGTCTCCGGCATATAACCTCCCGGGAAAGGGACGCGTTGTCTTCAACGGACTCTGCAATTGGACCATACCTTACCACGCCGGAAGCTGGCCGTGCGAACGGCACCGCGCCGGACGCAGCGCAATCGCACTCAATCCCCCACACGAACGAATATTGTGGGTCCTGCCGGTGTTGCACAGACTTTCAGTCTGGGCGGGGTACTCTGTTGTGGAGCGGCGCTTCCCCCAGCCTCTCCTGCTTTTCAGGGTCCACGACCGAATCGAACGGCTCGCGTTCGCTGTCTCGAAAATTCCAAAAACCGGGATTTCCCGCTCTGTTGTGGGACCGGTGCCCTCACCGGTCATTTCTATTCTCATTGTCTATGGGTGAGCCGAATGGCTCATGGCGCGCTTCCTCGAAGGTTTGCCCCGTGTATCCCCATCCGTGTCTGTCCGTGTGGGGCGGTCCCATTTTCGTGGTCGGTGGGTGAGCCAGCCGGCTCATACTTCACTGCCTCGGAAGTTTCTGATTCGGAGCGCTTGTCCGCCTCAGGGGGCCTGTCCCCTCAGGCGGCGGTGAAAATGACTGGACTTTTCCTGCCGAAGACGTTAAGATTCCGGCACACACCACCACGGCCCACCCCAACTATGTCCATTTCAGCCCGAGTCGTGTGTTTTTGTTATGCTGGACACAGCCACCAATACCTGAGAGGGGGATGGATTCATGTCAGAACCCGAGGCGGTCATTTCGCATTGGCCCGATGCTCAAACCCTGGTCGA
>CAZFOG010000036.1:0-24685 GCA_964520685.1 uncultured Nitrospiraceae bacterium
GATCAGCCGTTGTGCCGGGGCATCGGGGCGGACGAAGCGCCGGTAGATGTCGATGGTGAAGACGGTGGAGGTCGAATTCAGGAGGGAAGAGATGGTCGACATGATGGCGCTGACGAGGGCTGCGAGAACCAATCCCTGGAGGCTGGGGGGCAATAGATTTGTGACGAGATAGGGATAGGCTTTGTTGGGGTCGTCGAGATTGGGGTCTAAGGCATAGGCGATGAGCCCGGGAAAGGCCACCGAGAACGCCAGCACGATACCGAGGAAACCGCAGAACACCATGCCCATTTTGGCATGCCACTCGTCCTTCGCGCCGAGACACCGCTGGTTGATGTACTGGTTTGTGCAGTAGTACCACGTGTTGGTCACGAGGGCGAGTACGAGCATGGCGGTCCATGGCAAGGTTGGGTGGTCGATGGGCAGCATCAGGTGAGCCCGGTCGCCGGTGCCGATGATGGCGCTGAAGCCCCCGTCAACCTGACAGATGCCGAGAGTGAAAATGAGGAGCCCGCCCATAAGCAGCAAGACGCATTGAAAGACATCGGTCCAGACGACGGAGGAGAGTCCGCCGTAGATGGTGTATGCGCCGGTGACCGAAGCCAACAGAAGCACGCAGAGCCAGAAATCGAGGCCGAATATGCTGTGGAGCACCAGCGCGCCGCTGTACAACACCAGGGCGAGGTTGACGATGGCGTAGCTGAGGATGGTGAGGAGGGCGAAGATAGTTCGCGACGCGACCCCGTAGCGGCGCTCGAGGAATTCGGGCATGGTCGTGACCTGGTGGCGAATGAAGAGCGGCGTGAAGACCCAGATCAGGAGCGTGAGGGCGGGAAAGATGAGCCATTCCCAATTGGCAACGGCGAGACCGTGGCTGTACGCGAACCCAACCTCGCCCATGAACTGCTCGGTGCTGATGCTGCTGGCCACCATGGAGAAGCCAACGGCGTACCAGGGGAGCCGGGAGCCTGCCAGGAAATAGTCGCGCGGCGAGGCCTTTTCCCGACGCCCTGCCCAGAACCCGATAAACGCCACGACGGTGAGATAAACCAGCATAATGGCGGCATCGAGGCTGCCAAGTTTCATGGGCGCTGCTCCTGGATAGACCGCCTTGGTTCGCGGCGGGAAGCCTTGTGATACCCCCAGGCATCGAGACCTTTGTTATGAAGCAGCGCAGACGGGAAATCAAGCAAACCCCGAAGGCTCAATCGGCGATGGAAGTCGACCCAATGGAGGGAATGGACCCAATGGAGGGAATGGACCAAGTGGACCGGGTGGACGAGGAGGCCCCACACGAACCGCACGGACGGACACGGATAGTATAGACGGAGGTGTGCGGTGTTTGCTTCCCGGTCAGGGGTCCGTTAGGGTGGGGCCGCAAATTTCAGCACATAAGGAGATTGCCTATGCGCCAAATCGTCTGGGTGTTGGCTGCCGTATTCACAGCAAGCGCCGCTTTTGGGGCTGAGGAGGCCTTGTACGAGCGGGCGAGGGAACGCCAGCATGACCTTCGCCTGGGGGTGTACCTGACGTCTGGCGCCGTAGAAGGGATTTTCGAAACCGGGCAAGACCCCGTTGATGTGCTGCGTGAGCATGGGTTCACCTTTGTGACAATCGAGGTCTATCGTAGCGGGCACATCGTCTCGCCGGCACATCTGCTGCGCGTCCGCGATTATTTCTGGGAGAGGGGGTTCGAGGTCATCGGGGGTATCGCGACCACCCCCGGGGGGGACACGGGAGTCCATCAGGAAGGCCCGTTGGGATGGTACAACTGGCAGAATCCGAAGACCCGGTCGGATCTCGAGCAGATCATGCGGTCAGCCGCCCCCCTTTTTGACGTGTTTGTGATCGACGATTTCCTCTGCACGGGCGACGTGAGCGAGGAGTCACGGCTCGCAAAAGGGGACCGTCCCTGGGACCAATACCGGTGCGAATTGATGGCACGTGTGGCCCGTGAGGTTTTTATCGTTCCGGCTAAGGAAGAGAACCCGGACATCACGATGATCGTGAAGTTTCCGCAATGGTATGACCGGTTTCACCTGTTCGGCTACCCGGTTTCGGAGCACGCGGCCCGGTTTGATCGGGTGTGGGTTGGAACGGAGACGCGCGGCGCCTGGACCCAGCGGTTCGGATTCGTGCAGCCCTACGAAGGTTTCGTCAATTACCGGTGGATAGCCTCTGTTGCGCCGGGCAAGACGGAATGCGCCTGGTTCGATCACGGCGATTGCGATGCGCTGGACTTTCTGGACCAGGCGTATCAGTCCGTGCTTGCGGGGGCGCGCATGCTGAGTGTGTTCAATTTCTCGGACGTGGCGCGGGGTCATCCGGGAGATACGCTTCTCGCGGAGCATTTTGAGCAACTGGCGGACCTCGCAGCCACCGTGCGGGACAATCCCGTTGGGGGCATAGCGGGCTATAAACCGGTCGGCAGTGAACCCGGCGGCGATCTGTATTTGATGGATTTTGTGGGCATGCTGGGTGTGCCGCTAGTGCCTACGGCAACGTTTCCCGCTGATGCGAAGGCGGTGTTCTTGCCCACGCAGGCGGCGGCCGATGGGGCCATCCGCGAGAAACTGCTGGCCTGTCTTGAGGGTGCTGGGCGCGCCATCGTCACGGCGGGGTTTCTGGCGCGCGCGCCCGGGTTGGCGGAACTTGCCGGCGTTGAACCCGTAAAGCTCGAGCGCGTGTCTGCCCCGGCCATTGTGGTCGATGGTGAAGTGCACGACGTGGAGCACGGCCTCGAACTCGCGGCGCGTCTGCAACTCGCGGGGGCCGAAGTACTGCTCGAAGCACGGGACGACTCGGGTCAGGTCCCGTTCCTTACCCGGCACGAAGCGCGTTCCGGCGAGGTGTTTGTGCTCAATTGCCATACTTTCTCGCTAGAAGACTTCGATGCGGTGGGGGAGGTGCTGCTCTCGCCGCGTCCACTGGGGTTGCTCGAATTGCCGCAGGCCGCCGTTGACCGGCTGCGAGCTGTCTTTACTGAGCCTCTGGGTCTAGAAATTGAAGCGCCTGCGCGCGTGACCGTTCAACCTCTTGGTGACAGCGCCCTGTTTGTTCAGAACTACAACGAGGAGCCGGTGAGGGTTTCGATAAGCGCGCCCGAGGGCCGCGACGGCCTTGTTTACCGAGAGCGTTTTTCAGGTAAGGACGTGCAGGTGTCGGAAGGGCGGCTTGTGCTCGAGATAGACCCGCGGGAGCGGTGCTGGCTTGAGAGACCGTGAGCCGCGGCGATAGGGGCCGGCGTTCAGGCCAGAAGGGGCTCGCAAGCGCGCGGAGACCGGTGCAGCACTGCGCGCCGGGCGCCTGGCTTAGAAATAGCCCATGTTATGGAGCAGTTCCAACTCGGCCGGTGCCAATGGAGGCACCTCCTGGCGCCGCGGAGTTGTGATGCCGCGGTTCCGGCAATAGTTCTCGCGTTCTGTAAGGATGGCCCGGAGCCGGTTCCGCACGGCGGTGTGTTGCGGGAGCACGTTGTTCTTTTCGAGGGGATCTTTTTCAAGGTTGTAGAGCGCCTCGTGAACGGGTGGCCCCCAAATGTCGGTCATGGGAATGGTTCCCGCCTGGAGGCCGAGTTGCACCACTTCGAGCCGCCGCACTTCGCCAGGGCGTTCGGCCGGGGTGAACCATTTTGGCGCGGCGAGGTATTTCCAGCCATCGGCGATGACGCAACGCATCATTCCCCGCTCCTGCAGCATCAACTCGGCGATAAACGGGTGTTGGGGAGGGGCGAGACGCAACCCCGATTCGGCCGGCTGAAAGAAGGCTTCCCCGTCGAAGTCTGAACCGTCCGTTGCCAAGCCGAACAGGCGCGCAATCGTGGGGTAGAAATCGACCACCGAAACGGGCGCTTTCACACGGCCGGGGGGGACTTTGCCGGGTGCCCACAAGATGAGCGGAACACGGAGCACTTCCTCGTGAAGAGTCCAGCCGTGCTCAACCCAATCGTGGTCCAGGAATTCCTCCCCATGGTCGGACGAGATGATTACCAGGGTATTGTCGAGCATGCCAAAGGCGCTCAGGGCGTGGAACAGCATCTCGATGGAGCGGTCCGAGTCGGCGATTTCGGCATCGTAACGAATCAGGATGTCTTCGAAGCGCGGCTCGCCGGGGCCGAAGCCCTCGTTGCGAAGTTGATTCAGATCGGCTCGGACATCCTCGAAGATGTGCAAGGGCCGGGGGAAGAACTTGTCGGCGAAGCGGAGGTACAGGTCATCGGGGGGTTCGTAGGGCCCGTGGGGATCGAAATAATGCAGGTACATGAAAAAAGGCTTCCCGCGCAGCTTTTTTGCGTGTTCCATGGCAATTGCACTGAGCTTGGGCCCTTCGGCGCTCTCCAGCCAATTCAGAGGCAGGTGGTGGACCGTGTTGAAGCCTTTGGTCAGACCGGCAAGTACGACGGTACTGGTGAGGAATGCGGTTTCGTAGCCGGCTTGGGCGAACCGTTCTGCCAGGGTCGGCACACTTTCGGGGAGCTGGGCAAACCATCCCATGGCGCCACTGGAGCAGGGAAGCATGCCCGAGAACAGAACCGAAACGGATTCACGGGTGAACGTCCCGTTCGACCGGGTTTCCTCGAAGAGCAGTCCCTGCTTGGCGAGGGAGTCGATAAAGGGAGAGGTATTGCGATTGTAGCCGTAACAGCCCATATGGTCGGCGCGCAGTGCGTCGATATTGATGAAGATGAGGTTGCAGCCCTCGAGGGATTCGGGGAGAACGGCCTCAGCAGTCTGCCCGAATGCGGCGAAGCAGCCCGCGAACATACCGAGCATCAACACAAGCGGGGTTGCGTACCCTGAGTCAATGCCACAGCGGGACATCATGCGCATCAAACGTCTCCCTTGCGCACTGCGTCATTGCAGGGCGCGCATTTCCTTTTCGATGAGTTCGCGGGCTTCTTTGCCGAGGCCGGGCATCTGGAGGAGCTTGCCGTACTCTTCGCGGGCTTCCGCATTTAGCCCCCGCTTCACGAGGGTTCTGGCGTAAGCCATGCGGATTTCCGGATTCTCGGGATCGAGGGCCACGGCTTTCTGAAGCATTTCGAAAGCCTCTTTTTCCTGGTTCTGCCTGGCGAGGACCTGCGACGCTTCACGTGCGGCCAGGGCAGCCTGCTTTGGAGGCAGCTCGTGGATGGCTGCCTTCAAGACCGTTGCCGCGAGGGGAAGCTGGTCCATGCCATTGAGCATCGAGCCAATGTTGAGCAATGCAATGCCGCGATTCGCCGGGGCGACTCCGGGCTTCTGGGTTTCGACGAGCAATACTTCCGCGGGCCAGCCGAATTGATTGCGGGCCTCGTTCGGGGTGAGCCCGGCATCGAGCGCTTTGCGAAGCGTTCGCGCCAGCGTACCGGTGGCCTCCGGCAGCTTCTGGCTTCCCTCCTGCCAGATCGAGACGACGGCCTGAATCTGGGGCAGAGGCTCTTTTCCCGCCTCCACACGGTCTCGATAGGCGTCGAGCACGGCCTGTTGGAAGGCTTTCGGGCGGTTGCTCAGTTTCGAGAACTGGGCGAAAGCCGCCCATGTCTCGGCGCGTTCGGGAACCGAATCGGCGGCCGTCTGGTAAAACCGTTCGGCCGTTTCATCGTTCTTGAAGATCCGGTGCTCAGTGGCCGCCATATACAGGGCGGTCTGGGCAATAATCTCCCGCTCTTCCGGAGCCATATGGCGGAGGCGCTCGATGTATTGCGGAAGGATCTGCCGCAGGAAATCATAGCGGTTGTGTTGCGTTCCAAAGCGATAGACAACCGGCAGGATGTCTTTGTTTGCGGGGTCCGTTTCGAGAGCCATGCGGAGAGCGTCCTCCGCGGCCTCGAGTTCCTGCAACCCGATGTGGGCCTGTGCCAGCATGAGATACAGGGCGCCCTGGTTCGTCGAGCCGAGGTCGAGGGCGCGTTTGAGGTGCCCGATAGCCGAATGCCACTGCTGCCGGATCTGTTCCATCCCTCCCTCGCCCTCGGACAGGGCGGCGTGCATCTCCATGGCGCGGAGCGACTCTACGCGGCCGAGAATGTCGTGACTTTCGGGCATGAGGGGGCATAGCTCGTTGGCTTTTTCCGCTGCAATGCTTGCCCGTTCGAGATACGCGTCACGGGTATCCTGGTTGTATTCGGTCCGGGTATACCCGAGGCTCAGATTCGTCTCGGCGGTGCCCAGCAGGCTCAACACATAGGAGGGATTGCGCTGGATGGAGCGCTCAAAGTATTCGACGGCCTTGTTGCGCATTGCAAAGGCTTTATCGGGATGGTTTTCAGATTCCAGGTACTGCGAGATGCGCAAGGCGCACTTGGCGCGTTCGAACGGGGCCGACCATTGCCAGGGGCACAGCTTCTCGGCCCGCTCGAAATGGTTGTCGGCCCGCGTGAACGCGTTGGACAGAAAGGCCCCGCGGCCGAATTGCATGTGTTTTTCGGCAAAGAACGTGCGCGTCTCGCAGATGGCTAGCACCAGGGCCAGGGCCGCAAGACCGAATCGAACGGCGAGGACCTTTCGCGACCTGGCTGGTACTGGCGGGCCGGCTGTCGCGTCCAGATAAAGTCCGTCAAGGGCGCCCGCCATAAGGAAGAGAAGAAACGCCGATACGGGGACACGCAGGTTGAAACCGAGCGCGCCGTCGACGAGAAATGCGCAGAACAGGGCCGCGAAGGCCCATCCGAGGCGGCGCCGGTCCGGAGTGGCCGACGTAAGGGCGAGCATGAGGCCCTGGCCCATGGCGGCGACCAGAAAGAGGAGATACACGATGGCGCCGGGGAAGCCGGCGTCAACTCCCGCTTCGAGAATGTCGTTGTGTACGTGCTGATTCATCTTGCGCAGCACGGCAAACCATTCCTGTTCTTCGAGGGTCCAGAAGAATGGGTTCTCGATTTGGTAATTGCCGGGACCGTATCCGAGGACCGGGTTCGCGAGTATCATGCGGGCAGCGCCGTCGTAGGCGTGGTAACGGAGCATGAGCTGCCGTTCGAGGGGCAGGGCAATGCCGGTGCGGGCCTTGGTGATGGCCATGGTGAGTCCGGCCCCCGCGGGCACGAGCAACGCCGTGACAATCAGGGCGGCCACCACGGCGCGGCGCGGGGCCGCGATGTGTTTCCGGACGGTGTTGGCGACAAGCAGCAGTATCGCGGCCATGGCAAGACCAACCAGGCCGCCGCGCTGTCCCGTGAAGTACATGTGTATAAGAAAGAGGACGGCAAATGCACCCGCCCAGCGCGTTTTGCGGCGAGTGGCGAGAAACACGGCCATGACGATGCACAGAATCATGGTGTGCGCGGCGTAGTTGGGGTTTCCGAAGGTGCCGGGAAGCTCGCGATAGATCGGCACCTCTTTGCTTTCCCAGGGGAAGGGGTCGATGCCCCAGTACTGAAAGATAGCGTATAGGGTCGAGAGGGTGACGCCGATGCAGGCCACCAGCATCAGACCGGAGATATGCCGCGGCTTGCGGTAGACGCGCGTTGCGGCCAGATACACGATGAACAGCGCGGCAAACCGCCGCCACGTGACCATGGCATGGCTTGGGTGAGCTGAAGCGAGCGCGGCAATGAGGGTGATGCCCACGAATGCCGTGAGCATGGGAAACAGGAGCCGGGGCGTGCGCCACGGAATCTTCTGCCGGGTTCCCAGGATCGCCAGGACAAGCGCCACAACAAAAGCGGCCCAGGCGATGAGGAGGTATTTGATGGGCCCCGTGGCGTCCTGGGTGTACGGGTACAAGGCCAGAATAATCGCCAGGAGCGCGAGCGCAAAACAGGCCCGCAATACGGCGTCCATGCGAAGCAGGGCGCGCGGTTTCCGGGGAGCCGGCGGGGCGGCGGAAACGCCCTCTTTCTTCTTGCGCTTAGTCTTGCCCATGGTTTTCGAAGTCTTTCCCGTTCCCAGGGAGCAGCTCGATGCGCGTTACGATGTATTCCGCTTCCTCCATCGGGAGAATTAGGCCAATGCGCACCAGGCAGCCGGGTGATTGGCCGGGTCTTTGGGCGGGCAAAACGGCTTCGGCGACATAGGAATCCCCCGTTAGCTGGACGGGCGTGCTCCCGATGGTAACGTCACTGCTGCCGGTGTCGGGATAGTAATGCCCGAGGATGAGTTTGGGCAGCGGCCCCTTCTTGCAGAGCAACCGGGCCCGGAATCTGCAGGGTTTTTCGGGAAGCTGCATGTAGAAAGGAACGCCATACCAGCTCATGCCGTTTCTGGAAGCGGGGCCGGCCGCCATTCGCATGGCCTGGGTCGAGTCCCCCGGTTTTGCAGGAGATACGGCAATGCGGCTTATCTCGATGGAGCGGCCGGTTGCATCAGTCCAGGTTTCGAAGAGAGCTGCGTCGGGGCGGTGGAAGTCCTCGACGAGCAGGTAGTCCTCATCCGGCCAGAAATGGGTGCGCATCTGGACGCTGAGACTTTCGCGCAGTTCCGCGGCATAGGCGACGGGCTCTCCGGAGCCGGTGGCGGCAAGGGAGAATAGCTGGAGCGCTCTCGGGGCATCGCCGGAGCCCAGGGATGCCATCCCCATTTCCATAGCGAGGTCTTTCAGCTCCGTGCGTCCTGCTGCGTCTGCGTGGCGGAAGAATTTTCTCCAATATCCTTCGGCCGCTGCGAGGTCTGCTTCTGCTTTCTCGAGATCGCCAAGGCCGAAATGGGCCTTGGCGCGCAGAAGACGGGCCAGTCCGTAGCTTGGAAAACGGTTCTTAGCGTAAAGGAGATTGCCCGTGCAGATGTTGACGGCGAGGCCGTGCTCGCCATTGTCGATGGCCTGCCGGGCCGCCTCTTCGAAGGCAAGCGGGTGGTACCGGGCCACGGTGCGCTGCACCCATTCGATCAGCACCATCGATGCAATGATGGCGCCCGCGAGTGCCAGGGCAAGAATCGCGGTCTGCCTGAGGTCCGGAAGAAACAGCGTGGAATTGGCGTTTTGCTGCGACGTTGACTGAGTCATTGTTTCCACTGTTCGTACACTGCAATGGCGGCCTGAGCTGGATACGCGCGCAGGCCTCCCCATCGGATTCGCAGCATCATCCCAAACATGGCTTTCGCGATCAAGTGGGAGGAGTGGGGCCGCGCGGGCGCACGCACATGATGGACAGTATGGACAGTATGGACGGGATGGAGGTGTGAAGGTGCGAAGACCGTGAAGGGGGTATATGAGGCTTGGCGGGGGAGCCTGTGTTCAGGTTTCTTCCTACAGCAACCCACCGCGACCCACCGCGAGCTTGCGGCCTGCCGCGGGGGTGCGATATGCTTGGGCATTGTCAGGTCTCAACAAGAGCACCCCCCCGATTATGCGAGCACGAACTGCAAGAACGTTTGTATTCGCGGCCAGCGGTTTTCTGGTCGCGGCGCTGGTGCTGGCCTCGGTGGCGTTCGTCCTTTCACAGCGCGGGAAGACCGGGGCCGTTGATGCGGGGGATGAACCTAACGTTTCCGAGCCCTCTCCGGTTGCAGGGCTCGATACGACCGGTGCGAGGCCGGCGGGGATGGCGTTGTTTGCGCGCGCGAGCGAGCTGGCGCGGGTGGGCGACAATGCGGGAGCGCTGGTGGCCTTCGAGCAGAGCGTGGCGGAGTGGGAGGCGCGCCCGTGGACCGTGCCGGAAGAGAACCGGCACCGGGGCCGTCTTTTCGGCAAGCAACTGACACTGTTGTCACTCGAGAAGGGCGATGCGCAACAGGCATTGCGGTTTCTTTCGGCCGGGGCGCGGGCGTCTGGGCGGCCGTTCAGTGCACTGCGGGAATATCACGCCAGGCTGGATGCCGCAACGCGGGGAGCGCTCTGGCCGGAGGCGCCCTATATCGTCCTGTGCCATTGGGGAGCCGCGGATGCGGCGCCGCCGGTGTTCTTCGGGGCGGCCCGCGACGTGGCGCATGAGACCCAAATCGAACCGGTGGGAGAGGGGGCGGAGTATTGGGCGCGCGTATCGGTGTCGTCCGGTGAAGGCCGGGCCTGTTTTGGGATTCCGGCGATGGTGGACTTGGCTTCGGGGGCGCTTGGATTCCGCGTGAGGGTGCGGGCGGAGAAGCCGGTTCCGGTCTCGATGGCGGTCCGCTTCTGGTTCCCGCGGGCGAAGCGTGAGGAGACCTATCTGTACACCAGTGCGGAATTGGCGGATGAGCAGTGGACGGCGCTCACTCTGGAAGACGACTTTCTCAAATACTGCTATGAACGCTCTCTTGCCGAGGGCTTTGATATGTCCGACGGTTGCATCGATCGCGTGGGAATCGCCGTGGCAACCGAACCAAACACGTACTGGCTCGACGAGCCCGAAATGTACGTGCCGGAGGCGGCGGGGGCGAATGCGCCGGTTCCGCCTCAAACGCGAACCGAAGGAACATTAGGGAGTGCACAATGACGAGAACGCCTTGGATACTTGGATTACTTGCTTTTTGTCTCAGCGCGCAGGGCGCAAATATGAGTTTGTCGGCGGAACCTTACTTGGAAGGCGGGTTGTTCGCCAGCCCCGTGTTGCCCGCAGAAGGGAGCCCGGCGACCATTACCGTGCGTGTTCAGTGCGACGGAGTGGGTGCATCGAAAATACCCGCGCAGGTAACCATAAAGGACGATGAAGGGACGGAGGTTTTCTCGCAAACCCTTGACCTCGCGAGAAAGGACTCGGTGGCCGAAGGTTCGGTCTCATGGTCTTCCGAGCGGAATGGTCTGTTCACCGTGCGGGCGGAGGTGGATCCGGCGAACCGGCTCGCGGAATCCGACGAGACGGACAACGCCGCCGAGATCATTGTGCCCTTTATCGTGAAGGGGCGCAATTTCAAACTGCATTTTCCATGGTACCGGGAAGTGCCGTTTGCGCGGTGGACAACGGTGGTCACTTCGACGGGCTCGGGCGAGGAGAACTTCACGCGGCTCGAAGAGCGCGGCGTGATCCCGCTGCACTGGGAATACGGCGGGATGAGCTGGACTTACTACGACAAAGAAAAGGCCCAGACAGAGCCCGAGGCCGTGCTTGCCGAGATCAAGCAGACGTTTTACGAGAAATTTGTGCGGGGCGGGGATGAGATCCGGGGGTTCGGTATCGACGAGGTTGGGGGATACCCCGATTCGTTCAAACTGGAGGCCTCGATTGCCTCGATGGAGGCGCTTGCGTTAGCCAAACGCGAAAAACCGCGGCGGTTCTTCGCGGTTTGGAACGGGGGCGGGCCGCGGCCTGAACTCGCCAACGTGGTACGGCAGGGGGCGGACCTGTTTCTGCTGGAAACGTATCTGTGGCGCGCTCTGCCCGACGAACTGGGCGTGGAAGATATTTATTCGGCCCTCGAGGGCCGGGTGTTTCCGTATATCGGCAACACGGATATGTTCCAGCCCGCTTACGGCAATGATTGCTATACCTTGATCGCCCTTGACACTTCGGAGCGTCCCGACCGGACCACGCTCGGGGAGCAGGAGGAAGTGATCCGGTTTATTCGCCAGCGGTTTCCCGAGATGCGCGGGATCGGATGGTATAACGGCGGGTATGGCAGCCAGCAGTATGGCTTGGAACGCGCGGAAGAAATGGATCGCCATCACGAGGCCGTCCAGCGCAACGCCGATCGCCTGTGTTTCGAGTATTGGATCAAGCCCTGCCTGACTTTTCTACCGCACAGTATCTGGCTCGAGGGCGATGCATCCGTGGGCTATCGTGTCACCGCGGCCCTGAGCAATCTCGGCGCGGTGGATTCGGAGCCCGTTGAAGTAGAGCTGCTGTGCGATGGTCAAGTTGTTGCCACGGCGTCCACCAAATCGGTCCCCGCGGGCGCGAATCGCAATGAGGACCGGGTCGTGTTTACCGAACCGGTCAACCTCGGCGGCGGATTGCATACCCTTTCGGCACGGGTGGCGTCGGCGCCCGGCTCGACAGTATTGGCGGGAAGCGTGGCTGTGGAACGGTTTGTCCAGGAATAGTTCACGTGTGAAAGGGGCCTTGAGAATGCGCAATGTAATGATGTGCCTGACGGGGTGTCTTTGTATAACGGTGCTGGGTGGGACGGCTTCGCGGGCGGCCGAATCCGGACCGGGGACAAATGCCGGGGGTAACGTGTTGGATGCCCACAGCGAAACGTACGTGGATTTGCGGGGCGGCCTGGTCAATTCGCGCATCTGTTTCGAACGCAACAAGGAAGGCCGGGTTGCTTTTCTGGGCGGTTCCATCACGACGCAGCCCGGCTGGCGCGAGCACACGTACGAGACGCTTAAGAGACTCTTCCCTGAGACACGATTCAATTTCATCAATGCGGGAATTGGCGGAACGGATTCGACGTTCGGGGCCATGCGTCTCGAGCGGGATGTGTTCAAGAACGGGGCCGTCGACCTGCTGTTCCTGGAATTCGCGGTGAACGACGGCGGCGGGGAGCCCGGCAACGTGCGGCGGATACGGGCCATGGAGGGCATTGTGCGCCATGCCCGCCGTCTGAATCCGAATATCGATATTGTCGTGCAGTATTTGGCGGATACGGAGAAAGTGGCCGTGATTGATGGGGGCGGGGTGCCGCCGGCCATCGCCGACCACGACGTTGTGACCCGCCATTACAATCTGCCGGTGATCTACAACGCCAAGGAAATTGCACATCGAATCAAGCGGGGCGAGTTTGCCTGGGAGGGGTTTTCGGGGGATACCTGCCACCCGAACGCGTTTGGTCACGAGTTGTATGGCACGTTTGTGGCAGGGTTGCTGGCGGAAGCGTGGGGTACGGAATTGCCCGCTGGCGCGCAACTCACCCCTTACGCCATGCCCCCGGCCCAGGACCCCTTGAATTACGAGAACGGGCGCATGATCAATCCCTCCGAGGCCGAGCTCGTGTCGGGCTGGCAGCGGGACCCTGCGTGGCAGGCGGAAAAGACCTGCAATTACGGAGGGGCCGTCGACGTGCTGGCCGGTCTCGAACCCGGGGCTGAGTTACGGTTGACGTTCACGGGCTCGCTCGTGGGTATTTCCGATATCGTGGGTATGGACGCGGGGACCGTTGAATACAGCATCGATGGCGGTCCGTTTCAGAAAAAGGACCTGTTCGACCACTACTGCACCCAGTTTCACCGTCCGTTCTGCCACATGCTTGGCGACGCGCTTTCGTCGGGCGAGCATGTCCTCGTGCTGCGCATCGCCGGGGAGCGGAATGAGCAGAGTACGGGACACGCGGTGCGGATACTGGATTTTGTGTGCAACTGACGTGACAGGGAGTCGTGAGGCAGTCCGCTCACCCGCAGGCGATGAAAATGGGGGGCGGAGGGCAAAACCCTCGCACATGGACCCACACGGACAAACGCGGACCTACACGGGCGGGGAAACACCCGGTTTCTGAATTTTCGAGGCAGGAGGCAGTACCCGCGATGTACTTCGCGGTACCGCCACGAACAGGGCAGGCCTGGGCTCGGAACATTTTCTCTGAAGCGGGGATTTGAGCAATGAAGCGAACCGCAGCAGCCGGGGTGGTGATGGTCGTGCTGCTCGTGACGGCCAGCCTGATGCTTCTGAATCCTTCCTGGCGCAATGAGGTGATGTTGAGATTACGGGGCAAAGAAACCATCCAGAGTGTTCTCAGCGGGCTTGGCGACGATGCGAGGGCGCGTCTTTTGCCCCATTTTGAGTCCGCGGGTGTCGCATATCCTCCCGGCAAACTCGTATTACTGGCATTCAAGGAAGAACGGGTGCTCGAGGTGTGGGCGCACGGCGAGGACGGTCCTGTGTTCGTGCGCGAGTATCCAATTGTCGGAGCGAGTGGCGGGCCGGGGCCAAAACTGCGCGAGGGGGACCTGCAGGTCCCGGAAGGCATCTACGCGATCGATGCGTTAAATCCCAACAGCGCGTTTCACCTGTCGCTGAGGGTGGACTATCCTAACGCTTTTGACCGGCAACAGGCGGCGGCGGACGGCCGGAGCAACCTCGGCGGCGATATCTTTGTCCATGGCGGCAGGGCGTCGATTGGATGCCTGGCGATGGGTGACGAGGCCATCGAGGAGCTGTTTGTGCTGTGTGCCGAGGCGGGCCTCGGGAATATCGAGGTTATCATCGCGCCGTGCGATTTGCGCGAGGGCCGGAAGTTACCCGAGGGGTTGCCGGTGGCGTGGGCAGAGGGACTGTACAGACAGATCGCTGCGGCCCTCGAGCCCTTCCGCCGCGAAGAGCAGGCGGGGCAATGAGAACAGGATTGCTTTCCTGAAACAGTGCGTTCGAGTATACTGCCGCCTCATATGAGAGGTGACCAGGGGCGTCTTTTTCCCGTCATCACCCCGCACGAGGTTTTGTTATGGATACCAGGCAGATGCGAAGCGAACTTGCCCTTCATGGAGGCCCCCCCGCGGTTACGGCGGATGGCCAGGACAGGTGGGAGCGGATTCCCGTCGAGGCGGCTAAGCGCAGGATTGGCGAATTGCTCGAGCAGGGGATCATCACCATCTCGAACGGGGGCGGGGTTGTCGGGGAATTTGAGCGGGCCTTTCGGCAGATGGTCGGCACCAGGTATGCCTTGTGCATGAACAGCGGGACGGCCACCCTGCACAGCGCGTACGTCGCGGCAGGAGTCGGCCCGGGCACGGAGGTCTTGCTGCCGAGTTATACGTGGCACGCGACCGTCACACCCGTTCTGCATTGTGCGGCGACGCCGGTGTTCTGCGACATCGAGGAGGAGACGCTGGTTATCGAGCCCGCCGATGTTGCGCGCAAGGTGACAGACCGGACCCGCGCCATCTGTGTCGTCCATACTTGGGGCAACGTGGTGGATATGGACCCGATTATGGCCATCGCGAAAGAGCGAGGGTTGCTCGTTATCGAAGATGCGTCGCACGCGCACGGGGCGAAGTACAAGGGCCGTCCGGTTGGAGGTATCGGTCATATCGGATGCTTCAGCCTGCAAGGGCAAAAGGCCGTGACCGGGGGGGAGGCGGGCGTGGCCGTCACAAATGAGCCCGAACTGCTGGACCGCATGCTTCTGCTCGGGCATTTTGGCCGGATCACGAATGGCGAGGGAAAGCGCACCTTCGATAACTTAGGCGACATGGGGCTGGGTACGAAATACCGGGTCCATCCGTTTGCCATTGCGCTGGCGCTCGAGACGTTGAATCTTCTGCCGAAGCTGAACGAAGGCAGAAGCCGGTGCTACGCGATTCTCAACGATGGTCTTCGGGACATCGAAGGCATCGAGGTCATTGAGCCCCGGGAGGGCACGCAGCGCGGCGGGTATCTGGAATTCAAGTTCAAGGTGGCGCGCGGCGTGGCAGACCGGCTCGACATGGACCGGCTCGAGGAAGCCTTCCAGGCTGAGGGCGCGCCCATCACGCGCGACCGGTATTCGACGACCAATTTCACCTACGGGCTGATTCACCGTTCGCCCCTGTTCACGAGTTTCGATCGCCGGACGCTGGGCGGCTGCTTCTACGATCCCGTGTCGTACCAGGGGCCTCCGGTCGTGCCGCCATCGCTGCCGGTCACCGAGGATGTGTGCACCCGGCTTTTCGGGTGCTATGCGTTCGTCGATGTCTCCGAGGAGTTCCTGCTGCAGATGGCTGCGGCGGTACGGAAGGTGATGGCGAATCTGGACGAGCTATCGTAGATCTGAACGAGCTAACGTAGATGAGGAGTGCGCAATGTCCGTGCGATTGACCAGCCTTGCGTTGTTTGTGTGTTTGGTGGTTTTGACCGTTGCCGGTTGTGCGACCAGGACCGGCCCCGGGCCGTTGTCGGCGGATGCGTGGCGCGGGCTGCATGTTTATCTCAGCGGCCGCGAGGACGTGCCGATCCTGATCCGCGCTATCGAGGAACAACTGGCTCCGAAAGGGTTGAATGCGCTCATTATCGAGGTCGATTTTCACTTCCAGTATGAATCCCATCCCGAGCTGGCCTCGAAGAATGGCATGAACAAGGACGATGTGAAACAGCTTCTCGCGGCGTGCCGCCGGCATGGAATCGAGTTGATACCGCAATTCCAGTGTTTCGGGCACCAGGGGAGCAGTCCGAACATCTTTTTGAGCACCTATCCCGAGTTGATGGCGCCGCCCAAGCCGGACTACAGCGACCCAAACCACTATCACGTGAGCTGGAATCCGCTGGACCCGAGGGTGAACGAAATCATCTTTCCCCTGTTCGATGAACTGATAGAGGCGTTCGAGCCCCGCTATTTCCACGTGGGAATGGACGAGGTCATGCTGTTTCCCGATGAGACCACACCGCATTACAACGGGGAAAGCCCCGCGGAAGTATTCGCCAAAGCCGCTAACGACTATCACGACTATCTCGTGAAGAAGAAAGGCCTCACTATGCTGATGTGGGGCGACCGGCTCATTGACCGCTCGAAAATCCGCTATAACTGGATGGAGAGCAGCAGCAATGGCACGGCTCCTGCCGTCGATATGATCCCGAAGGACATCATCATCTGCGACTGGCATTACAACCGCATGCCCGATTACCCGTCCATCGGGTTCTTCCAGGAAGAGGGTTTTCGGGTGTGGCCGGCGACGTGGAAATCCCCCTCGGCCGCATTGGCTCTCATGGAAAGCGCCGAACGGCAAGCGCAGGGAGACCGCATGGTTGGGTACATGTGCACGACGTGGTGCGGCGCGGGTGATTTTGCCCGTGCCGTCCTCGGAGAATCCAGAGACGGCCAGCCCAGCGTTGCCAAGCGCGTCGCCGAGACCTTCGATGTGGTGGCCGAGCGGTGGTGAAGGAAGCCGCAGGTTTCGTGACGGGAGCAGTACGATTGCCGACTGATTTCAGGGGGGAACGATGCCGCGAGAGCGAATATTAGTGACCGGCGCCGCGGGGAGACTGGGCTCGGCCGTGGCGGAACGGCTGGCACGTGACTATGAAGTGGTCCAACTGGACTGTCTTCCACCCACAGCACCGGAGCAACGGGAGGCAGGCGAGTTTCATGTCGCATCGGTGACCGATCGCGGGGCGGTCTCCCACGCGATGGAGGGGGTCCATGGCGTCGTTCATTGCGGGGCGATTCCGCGCAATGCGCCGCCGTTCGACGAATTGATGAACGTAAATGTGGGAGGAACCATCAACCTTCTCGAGGAAGCGGGTACCCGAAGGACATGCGAGCGGTTTGTGTTTATCTCGACCATCCGGGTGCACGGCGTGCTCGAGGAGGTGCGGCCTGAGTTCATGCCCCGGTTCCTGCCGTTCGATGAGAGCCATCCCTTCCTGACTGTCGAATACTACGGGGGCGGAAAACTCCAGGCCGAGCACTGGTGCCGGATGTACGTGAAGCGGTTTCACAAGCCGGTCGTGGCGTTTCGGCCGTCCTACATTCTGGCGCAGTCCCTGGAGGCCGGCTTCACAGCGCAGGAGGCGCCGGCGACGCCCTCGCTGGTCCAATACGTCGCGACCACGGATTTTGTCGAGGCTATCGCAGGGGCCCTCGAATACGACCCGCGGGATGGCATGGAATCGTTTCTGATTCACGCGGACGACCAGTTCACGACCACTCCGAGCCTTGATTTGGCCCGGCGCTATTTTCCGGGGGTGCCGATGGACGAAGCGAAGCTCGAAGCGTGCGGGGGATATGGCGCGTTTGTGGACTGCTCGCTGGCGAAAGACCGCCTCGGGTGGCGCCCCAGGTATGAGCTGGACCGCGGCTAAGGGAGGTTTTCTTGCTTCTCGGGCGCAATCTCGCGGCTGTGCAGCGCGAAGAAATCCCATATCATCGCTGATGCATCGAAATCCTGGCTCTGTTTGCCGACGATGAACTCCGGGAGCGGTTCGGCGCCTCCTGGCCAGGTGTGGCCGCCTTCCCGCACGTTGATATGAACAACCTTTGGCAGGCCGTTTTCGTCGAGGTATGTTTCGCGCACCGCGGCCGTACCATCGCTCGGTTGGGTATCCGGGAGTTCTTCTACAACGGGTTCGGGTATACATCCGTTTTGCATCGCCCAGAATGCCACCGTATCGGGAACGGACCGCACATCGAGGGTCATCCCGGGCCCCGCGAAGACCCGGTTTGTGTCGTAGGGAACGATCGGATCGGCATCTCCATGAATAATCATCATGGGTATCTGCACGCCGTTTCCGCATGCCCGTGCGATATCGTCGAGAAACGTAGCCATTACGGGCGCCGCGGCCGCGAACGTCTCGGGATGCTCGCACACGAGCTTGTATACAAGAAAGCCGCCATTCGATGCGCCGGCCAGGCAGACGCGTGAGCGGTCGAGTGCCCGGCCGCCGGCGATGTCTTCGATCACAGCGAGGATGAACGCAACATCATCGGGTCCTGAATCCGTGTCGACGTTGAATCGCCGGTTCTTGCCGTTCGGATAAGCCACGAGGAAGCCGTTGGCGTCCGCAACCGCGTTGAAACCGGTGAGTTTTGCCATCCTCGCGCCGGTTCCCGTGAACCGGTGGAGCGCGATAACGAGCGGCGCCGGGTTCGACGGGTCCATGTCTCCAGGTATATGCAGGTAGTAGGAGCGTTCTTCACCGTCTAGCGTCAGCCGGCGCACCTCGAGGCCTTCGATTGCGGTGCAGCTCGTGAAGACCGCCGCGGCCACTGGAATCAGGGCGACGAAGGTGAGTACCAGTAGCAGAGCGCGACCGCTCCTTCGCCGGATAAGTCCCAAGATTCCAGGTATCAGGTCATGCCACTGCATGCCCCATTCTACTCCTTCATCGCGCGCACTGCATCCGCCTGAAAAGCCCTCTCCGCACGAATCCGGCACTCGGGTCCGGTGCAGCCACCGCTCTCGGTCAGGCGCCATTGGCCGTTCGCATACGCGTAATAGTGTTCAATCGCGCGGTAGACCGTTTCTCCTGAGGGGCTTTCGGTCCGGGTGTACACGGTAACCTTTCCATAGATAGAGCCGAAAAGCGGAACGGTTCTTCCAGCGTCGAGCGCTACCGATACGCTGGTGGACGGCGCGCCATTATCCAAAGCAGCATACGCGTCGGCCACGGAGGCTGCCTGTGCCTCGAGGGACCGTATGAGATTTTGGTTCTCGGCAGTGTGGCAGAACCAAATAGATACTAACGCGATAATCGTGAATAGACCGGTTACCAGCCCCACGTGCCGTTTCAACCAGCCGCCCGGGCGCGTGTCGTTGAGAATAGCATGGGGTTTATGAATACCTCCGTATGTATCGTCTGTGCCCTTTGCTGGCTGGGGCGGTGCATCGGTGTGCATTTACAACCCTCTATTGTCTTATGTATTATGAGCAGCACGTTGACGCGCATGCCGCATGTCCTATATACATTATGCGGGAAGACGCTTGGTGAGGGGAAGCTTTGGCTCGATTCACAGGAGAGGCACAGATGGAAACCGATAACCGGGAAAAGGAAGCATTTTATCGAGAAGCGCGCACGGATATCCGCGGCCCTTTGGAAGGCATACGGGTGCTCGAGGTGACCACGACCATTGCGGGTCCCCGGTGCGGGGGGATATTTGCCGATTACGGGGCGGATGTGATTCGCGTGGAGCTGGCCCGTTCGCCGGATGTCACGCGCATGATCCCCCCGATGCTTCCCGACACCGATCCACCCGAGAGCTTCCAGCACGCGGCTCTTCACCGCGACAAGCGCAGCATCACTCTTGACTTGCGGCAGCCGGGGGCACGCGACGTGTTTCTCAAGATTGCCCGAACGGTTGACGTAATCGTCGAGAATTTCAAAAAAGGGTATTTGACAAGCGTCGGATGCGGATACGAAGATGTTCGGGAGGTGAAACCGGATATCGTCTATGCTTCTATTACGGGGTTTGGCCAGTATGGGCCCTATTCCGAGCGCGCCGGTTACGATCCGGGCATTCAGGCCATGGCCGGGCTGCTGTGGATGAACGCACCGGACGACGAGACGGTCCCCATCCGGGTGCCGGTGTACATTTGCGATGAATTGACTGCTCTGCATTCGGCCATCGGCTGTCTTACTGCGCTGCGGTACCGTGACAAAACGGGGGAAGGACAGCACTTGGACATCTCGCTTCTGGATGCGACCATGGATTCATGCACGGGGTTGCATGTGATGGCGGCCCATGGCCTGGCAACCCCGCGCTATGGCAATAGCGTTCCCTATGCGGCGCCAACGGGGGTTTATGCGTGCAAGGATGGCTATGTGTACGCTGGCGTGTTGCTGGATTCTCATTGGAAAACCCTGGCAAGAGTGATGGGCAAGCCGGAGGCTGCGGATGATCCGAGATACGGCAACTTGCTTTCGCGGTTGGGCCACCGGGACGACGTAGACAAAATGTTGGCGGAATGGTGTGCCTCCCGGACGCGCGACCAGATCGTCCAGGAACTTGTGGACAGCAAACTCCCCATTGCCCCCGTTCTGACACCGCAGGAAGCATGCCTTGATCCCCATGTGCAAGCACGCAGTACCATCGAGAGTGTCCGGCAGCCATCCGGCGGCGAGATCAAGGCGACGGCTGCGCCGGTCAAGCTTTCCCGGACGCCTGTACAGCATCGCAATGCTCCGCCCGCTTTGGGGGCGCACACGGACGAGGTGCTGGAGTCTGTGGGGATTGATGAGGCAGAGCGCGCAAAACTGCGCGAAAAGGGCGTCATATAACCGCACGCAATTCTGCCACGCGAACGAGGCATGCAGCTTTCTGCGGCAGGTCGGCCTTCGACGCCAGATTGTATGGGGCTTATAAGGCATGTAAGCCCTAAAGGCCATATATCTTTTTCTGCTTACAACAGCCCTGCGCTCCGCTCGGGGGACCGCGCAATTCGGACTTGCGTTGCCGGGCGGCGTGACGTATCGTAAGCGGGATTCAGGCTCGCGAATCAGGGGGTCGAGCCGCTGAACAGGGGGATTGGAAACTTTTCGGAGGGAGAGGACCAATGCAGTTCGCTCGCGTTAGGATGGTGGTGTGTCTTGCGCTGCTGGTGGTGTGTACAGGCACGGCTCTGGCCGAATTGGAAAATGTACAGGTCGGTGGTGAAATCCGCATCCGGTGGAATTACATCACGAATGGACTTGTGCGCACGGCCCTTCAGGGGATCCCGGAGGTTCGCTGGCCGGCGGCCTTTCTCACGGGCCGTCCAATAGGCGGACCGGGCGCCGCGGGCGGGTTCAATGGGTTGGGCGCCCTCAGCACGGTCAAGTGGTACGGGAGCAACGGCGGGGATTTCGGCCTCTTCGAGCATCGTACCCGCCTCAATGTAAATGCAATTTTCACGAACGACGTCAGTGCGTTTATCGAAGTCGACAGCTACGATATCTGGGGACAGGACTTCCGCTCGGATTACATCACGGGTGCGGATTCCGCCCCGAACACGTCGGACGACATCGAGATTTACCAGTCGTACATCGAAGCCGATAACATGTTTGATATGCCGTTGCGGCTGCGCCTGGGCCGCCAGGAGTTGAGCTTTGGCAGCGAATGGCTGGTGGGGCCCAAGGATTTTGTCTATTTCTTCTATGGCCGCTCTTTTGACGGCGCACGCCTGACCTACAAGGCGGATTCCTTCAGCGTGGATGCGTTCGCCGCGGAACTGGCCGAGGGCGGGCCTTTCGAGGAAGATGAGGACGTCTGGTTCTACGGGCTGTACACGACGTGCACCGCGGTCGAGAATCACACGTTCGATCTATACTGGCTTTGGTTGCGCGACGCCCGCCGCGTTTCGGACACGAATCTGACCTGGTTTGGCGAGTGGATGGAGAACGCTTTCGGGGTCGACGACTATGATCCCACCAGCCTGCACACGGCCGGTTTCCGTGCGGCGGGTCTGATTGGCGCCTTTGACTATGAAGTGGAACTGGCCTATCAGTTTGGCGATGCGGGACAAGTCGGCACAACGTTCAAACCGTTTCTCTACGGCGATGATGGCGCTGAATTTGACGCATGGGGCGGGCATTTCGACATCGGGTACACCTTTGATGTCCCCTGGATGCCCCGGCCGTTCATTGGCGGCGCCTATTTCGGCGGCGAAGACAACCGCGACATCTCGTTCTGGGACTGGCTCAACCCCTTTGATCGTCCCGAGGCGAGCGTGAGTTTCAACCGCCTCTTCTCGAACTCGATGTATTGCGGCGCCATCGATGCGTTCAACGATCTCTCGAACTGCTGGCTTGCACGGGCCGGCGTGGTTGCTCATCCCACGGAGAGCATCGATATCATTCTGGCCGCGACGTATTTCAAGATCATCGAACCCTTCGATGCGCCGGTCCACTTCAAGATTGGGCGCTACCGCGTGCCCATCGCGCCCATGCTCAGTTTCTGGACGGAGGAGAACAGCGACGAACTCGGGTGGGATACGTCTTTGTTCATTGTCTATCACTACAGCGAAGACATTACCTGCCGGCTCCAGTATTCACGCTTCTGGGTAGGCGAGGGAGTTGCGGACGGCGCGTTCATTTACAACAACGGTCTAATGTTCAGCGGCGGTGTTGACGACAAAGACGCCGACTACATTGCCGCGGAAATGAGCGTTCAGTTTTAGCGTTTTTTGAGGGCGATAAGGCAACGCCGTCCGGATGATGGAGTCCGGACGGCGTTTTTACATTTCGATACGGTTGTTGTGGCCTTTTGCTCAGGCGTTCTTCCGCAGTTTTTCAAGATTGGCAGCCACTTCGTTCCAATTGACGACGTTCCACCAGGCGTCGACGTAGGCGCCGCGGTCGTTCTTGTAGTCGAGGTAGTAGGCGTGTTCCCATACGTCGATCCCGAGGATTGGCGTTGTGCCCCAGGGCGACAGCTTCTGCTGGTTCTCGGCCTGCAATACCAGCAGGCGGTCATCGTCGGGGCGGTAGTGCAACAAGCCCCAGCCGCTTCCTTCGACGCCCTTCGCTGCCGCGGAAAAATGGGCCTTGAAGTTGCCAAAGTTTCCGAAGTCTTCATTGATCTTGTCTGCCAGGGCGCCCGTGGGTTCGCCGCCACCGCCTTTGTCTGGCGGGGCCATCACCTTCCAGAACATGGCGTGGAGATAGTGGCCCCCCCCGTTGAAGGCAGCCTGGCGCGACCAGTGCTGGACCATGGCGTAATCGCCCGCGGCGCGCGCCTGAGCGAGTGCCGCCTCTGCCGCGTTCAGTCCGCGCACATAGCCCGCATGATGCTTGTCATGGTGCAGGGTCATGATCTCGGCGCTGATGACAGGCTCGAGCGCATCGTACGCGTAGGGAAGCGGGGGAAGCTGGTGCTCGGTGAGCTTGCCAGCCCCCGAGGCCTGGGCAGCAGCCCGGGTCGAAGCCGTCAATCCGCCGGTAATTGCCGCGCTCGCTACCGTTACCCCTGCGGCGCTCTTCAGAAAATCGCGTCGTGTATTCTCCATCGCTCTCTCCTTCCCATTGTCAAAGGGTTTTGAGCCATTTTCGTGTATGCGTATCTGAACGAAAACATCCGTTCATGCAGGATTATTCGCGCCGCGAATTTCGGAATGAACGGCTCCTTCCTTATGTTCCCCTGTGGATCGGGGTGTTTGCTGTCTCGGGGGCCCGCCATGCATGCGGCGGCCGGCCTGTCTTTGTTAGAATGCCCGAAATCAAACTCCAGTATCGGGCGGTGGGCGCGCACGGCGCCCGGGCCAAGGGGAACATTGCAATGCCGATGCAGGTCAGCGTGGAAGAAGCCGGGCTTCCGGGGGTGCTTGTTGTGAAGGCGGGGATTGCGCGCGATGACCGCGGCTACTTCTCCGAAGTTTATTCGAAAAAGACCTTTGCCGAAGCGGGAATTGATGCCGATTTTGTTCAGGACAATCTCAGCCTGTCTGCCGAGGGGATATTTCGCGGACTTCATTACCAGCTCGAACCGTATGCGATGGGGAAGCTGGTGCGGGCGATCCGGGGGGCGGTGTACGACGTCGTTGTCGATCTTCGCAGGGGCTCGCCAACCTTCGGCCTGTGGAAGGGTGTGACGCTTACCGAGGAAAACCATCTCGCCCTGTGGGTGCCACCAGGGTTCGCCCATGGTTTCCTCACGCTCGAAAACAACACCCTGTTCCACTACAAGTGCACGCAGATTCACACCCCCGAAGCCGAACGGTCGATTCGCTATGACGACCCGGCCCTCGGAATTCAGTTGCCTGTGGCGCCGAAGCTGCTCTCCCCAAAGGACGCGCAAGCGCCGTTACTGAAGGATGCCGAGTTCAATTTCCAGTACACCTGACAGGAGAGTCAGCCCATGGCACCACCGTACGTGTTCCGGAAACTCCAGGATGTGGCGCCCGTGGCCTGTCCATGTGGTCAGGCGCGCCGTATCATCACCGACAGCGACAATGACCAGTTGAGCGTGCACCGTGTCACCATATCGGGAGCGGCCAAAGTCCACTATCACGAAAGGCTTACGGAGTTTTACGTCATCCTCGAAGGCTCGGGCGAAATCCGGTTGAACGAGGAGCGTGTGGTAATCGGTCCCAATGACGTGGTGATGATCCCTCCCGGCACGCGGCATGCCCTGGACGGCGAGTTCGAGATCATCAACATTGTATGCCCGCCCTTCGACCCCTCCGACGAGCATGTCATAGAAGAGTGAGCAGCTCTTTCAAAAAGAATGGCCCTGGCGGGGAGAACCAGGGCCAACGCTTCCAGGAGGAAGCGGAATGGAGGGCTTCATTTGCTCAATGAAACCGCCGCGTAGGCGGAGTAAACTGTTGTGCCTGGAAAGTCTGCGCACCTAATCAGCGAGACGATTTCCGCAGCTACCTGTCAACAGATATGACGCAAAGAGCGTGCCATGTATTCACGAAAAGTGTGTGTTCAATTCTGAATAAGTAGTATTCGAATATGATTCAGCCTGCAACGGCATCCCTATTATGCTGTTATGAAAGGGGTTACAGGTTATTGTTCCTCCCGCGTGGAACG
>CAZFOG010000037.1:0-16831 GCA_964520685.1 uncultured Nitrospiraceae bacterium
CCTCCGGCAACACGAGCCGCGCTTTGACCACGACATCGTCCAGCCCCGTATTCTCAATCAGAGCAGCCACGGCCGCCGGACGCTCCGCCCGGCTGATGGGTTGAACCGGAAGGAGGCTCCGAATGTAAATCCCGGCCGGAGCGGCGTCCTCCACGGCCCCGGTCTCCGCAGCCCCCGCGTTTCCAGCCACCATGAGCATGCCCGCGACCAACGCGAACATGCAGTACCGCTGAATCATCGCTCTTCTCCTCGAATTATAGAAACGAGCACACGTACTCCAGGATACCCTCGTTGACCGCAATGTCGAACGCCGAGTTCCCGGGCACATCAAAGAACGAGCCGGCCGCATACGTGTTCCACTTGTCGCTGCCGGCAAGCCGCACACGGCAGACTCCCGCGACAAGCTCCATGCGCTCCGGCGCGCCCGTATCGAACGTGTAGGAGCCCGGAAAAATCACCCCAAGGGTCTTTTTCGATCCGTCGGGAAAAAACAGAGTATGGCTCACAACCTTCCCGTCGAAAAACACGTTGGCCTTGCACACGGCCGTTACATTCTCAAACTTCTCTGGCGCTGGACTTGTCATGGATGCACTCCTCGAATGGGTTACGCGCACAGTCGTGCGCGGCATTCACGCGGATTCTACTACGCCAGGCCCGGTTCGGGCGAGACTGGCGGCAAACCCAGCAACCTCCAAAAACCGGGACTGACCCAAGCGAGCGACGAAGGAGCGAGACGGGTCTGTCCCAAGGTTTTTGCTCTAGCCCATTGTCATCGCCCACACGTGAGCCGGCCGGCACATGCTTCGCTATCCCCACCGCATTTCGAGGGGCCATGAGCACACTGCTCGCGTCCGTCTGTGTCCGTGCACTCTTCGCATCCCTTTTCACGCCGTAGCTCCGCAGGAGCGAAGGCGGGTTTTCACAACTTCGCCTCGATGACCATCACCCGCTCGATCAACTCGTCCGCAATCCGCTCATGCACCGCGTCGAACGGCAGTATCGGCTCCCGAACCCGCGCCGTCGCGTACACCCCCTGCGCATGCAACAGCCGTTTGAAGAAATGAATCGAAATATCCAGATGCTGATTCGAAAACGCCAACACCGGCAAAACCCGGTCGAACAACTCGCGTGCTTCGGCCCGCCTGCCCGACACATACAGCGCGTAGATTCGCGTGTAGATTCCGTGCATTCCCGTCGGCATGAACGAATCCAAGCCGCGCTCGAGCGCCTCGAGCATCTGCATCACCGCCCAGCCGCCCGCCACGTGCAACCGTCCGCCCGTCGCATGCAGCACCTCGCTGTACTTTACCCCCGCGGGCACCACCTCGATCTTCAGCGACCGGAAACACTCGAGCTCTTCGAACAGGCGCGCTACAACCGGCACCGGCACCCCGTACCCCCGCGCATCCCAGTCCTGGACCATCAAGAACGGCGGCTCGCACGCCGCGATTTCGCGAATAGCCCGTTCATACACTTCTTCTTCCGCAAACGGCACGCTCACCAATACCCCGTCGCATCCCAGCTCCGTCAGAGCCCTCGTCCACCGTATCCGTTCGGCCTGTGTTGGCGCCGACGCGCCCCCGATGACCGGAACCCGCCCGCCTGACACCTCGACCACCGTCCGCACCATCAAGGACCGTTCATCATCGGTCAGCTTGTCCACCTCGCTCGCCATGGCCGGTACAAGAAACCCCGCTACCCCCGCCGTAATGGCGTTTTCGGCATTTCTGGCAAGCCCATCCACGTCGATGGCGTTGTCTCGGGTAAACGGCGTGTTCAATACGGTAATGATGCCTCTCGGGGGCGTCGTTTCCGCCATGGTACTGCTTCCTTCAGCGCGGTCTTATTACTTCTGCCAATTGTTCAGCGCTCATGCCATCACCAATCGCATAGAACGGCTCCCTCCCAACTGCCACGGCATCCAGGCCGGTAGCCACCGGATTCCCCATCAAATCGAACAGCTCGATATGCAGCCGCTCATCATTCGCTATCTTGAGAGGTGACGTCTCCCCTCTCTGGTCCCACACCACCGCCACGGCCTCGCCGTCCCGCTCGAACAAACACGCCACCAGGCCATCCTCACCTTCGATTCGGCCCGCCGTGCACGTGCCGTCCAGGAAGTGTGCGCTCACCGCGAACATCGCCGCATGGGGTTTCATCTGTCCGTCATACTCGAACCATGTGTACCGGTCGGGGCGAATGCTCCCCGAGCCTTCCCACGGCGACCAGTACCAGAACGTCTTTTCCGCGCTCGACGCCAAGATGTTGGCGATCGCAATTGCTCCCGCGACCGCCGCATCTTCCGCCTTGAACTTCGGAGCGCCAGGGCGCCGCGCATAGGGATCATCCACCGCATCCACCAGATACGAATGCCACGAGTACGTGTAGCCGCCCATGCCCTCGGTCATCCATACGGGTTTCCCCGCCGCCTCGATTGCAAGGGCGTCCCAGACGCTGCGTCCCCGTGCGTAGGCATCCACACCGAGGGGCGAGTAGTAGTGCCAGCTCACAACGTCACACATATCCATGACGCCCCCCGCCAACGCCGCGTTGTTGAACTCTCTTGCCCCTCCCCACGTGCAGAACCCGATCACGTGGCACTCCGGGTTCCCCCGTTTCGCCGCGCGATAGGCCCGTTTTGCCAGTTCCGCGTATTTCGTTCCATCCCCGACACCAAACCCCCACGGCTCGTTCCAAATCTCCCAGTGATCGACCCTCCCCCGGAAATGCCCCACCACCGCCTCGACATACCGCTCCCAGGCATCCAAATCCGTCGGGTAGAGCCATCCGCCCCGGCTCGGATGATTTCCATCCGCATCCGTCACCGCCCATGCCGGCACGCGACCCAGCACAGCCAGGATCTCGAGCCCCGACTCGCGCACCATATCGACCTCTGCATCCGCCCACACCCATTTTCCGGGCTCGGGTTCGACCGAGTCCCACGACAGATGGGTCGAGGCGTCGTGCAACCGTATCCACCCCGCACCGAGCCGTTTTGCGACGCCCAACTGCCACGGTTCCAGCCGCACGTGCTGTCCAAACCGCGAATCGCCATGCAATCCCGGGTAGCGCGGCTCCGGCACCACCGTCAGCGTAATCTCATCCTCGAAATTCTCGCGCTCATCCACCCACACCCGCATCCGCAGGCTGCCCCGCGCTTTCGGAGGCCGTACGAGCGGTATAGTTGACACTCCGGGCGGCGCCAGACACTCCATAGTCTCCGTATCCACCAGCCGCCCCCAGAAATCCGACACCTCGATGCGCAACACCGCCGTCCTCTGGGCCGCGGAATCGTTGACCAGCCGCACTTCATAGCGGAGAGACTCGTCCCAGCCGCTGATCCCTGTTGGAGAAGCGGGGGAGAGGCCAGCCTCCAAGACGGCACACGGTTGATACGCCGTGCTTTCACCCTCCTCGAGCTGCACTGCATCCACCAGCACCGAGCCCGCCTGAGCGCCACCCGCTGAAATCCGCACCGCGTACGCGTTCTCGGGTCCCGGCACGGTCACCCCCGTGGCATGCACCCGCGTCCATTGACCGGCCGTCAGCTCGGTCCGCGTTTCGATGCGGTGCGGCGACCCGTCCCCGGGCACATAGCCGTTCTCCAGCGCCAGGTGCACCCACGCCGTGCCGCCCGTAGCCCGCACCCACGCCGACAGCGTATGGGTCTGGTATGGCCGCAGCGTGCGGAAACGCCCCGTCAGGGTCTCCGAGCCGCCCCCATCGAAGCGCAACGCCACGCAATGCCCGCCGTGATGGGCATCGTCTTCCGCAACCGCCGCGCGCTGTTCGTCCGGTAGCAATCCGAGAATGCTCCAGCCACGCGATAAGCCCAGCTCGAAACTGCTGTTCTCCAAAACATTGCCCAAGCGTGGCGGCTCCGCGTCGATAACCGTATCCGGTGGCGCCGCCTGCTCCTCCGCCAGCAGGGCGCTCACGTCCTCTGCCGAGGCCTCGGTCACGTCGTAAAACCGCACATCATCTACAATCACCCCGTGGTCTGCTTCGCTTACCTCGACCAGGTACCGGAAATAGGTGAGCGCGACCCCCGGACGCTGCTCGAGCAGCACCGCGTACTTGCCCCACTGCGGGCTGTAAGGATCCGGCTCCGTCTCGCGGATTAGCGTGCATGCCCCCGTCCATTCCGGGCTGAACGCTTGATACTGCAGATGGGGCGCCTGGCCTCCCTGGCGTTCTCCAAACGGCTTCACCCGGCACACCGCCGCAAACCGGCGTGGCTTTTCCCGCGCCTCGAACTCGGGAATCATCACCGTCAGCGCAAAGCCAATAGCCTTGTTGGTGCGGACAATCTTCAGGGCGCGCTGCCCTTCGTAGGCGTCATCCATCAACGACCACGTTCCGGCCGCTGTTGTCTGCGCATCGATAGGCCCCACCCGAAACCCCGGCGGTTGACCATCGCGTCCGAGTTCCGCCTCGAACCCCCCGTTCCGCACTGCATTCTCAAGTGCTCCCGCCGCCGCAATCCCGCAAAGCAGCCCCGCCATTCCCGCCATCACAACAACACGCATCACACGCCCCCTTACTTCGCAGTCTCACTCAAACATCCCAAGCATACTACATGCACCTTTGCCATACCGCCCGCCCACACCCTGTCCACCCCGTCCATTCCGTCCATTCCATCCATTCCATCCATTCCATCCATTCAGTCCGTGTGTGTCCGTGTGGGTCTGTGTCAGTCCGTGTGGGTCCACCCCGTCCCTCTGTCCTCCCGCCAACCATACCCTCCCTCCATTGCAATTCTGCAACCCTTTCCCCCTATAATGCCTCCATGGAAACGCCCGATACCCAGCGCATCATTCTCGATTCCATCGCCGACGGCGTGTTCAGCGTCGATACCGACTGGAACATCACGTCCTTCAACCGCGCCGCCGAGGAAATCACCGGCGTGCCCCGCGATCAGGCCATCGGCGAAAAGTGTTTCAACGTCTTCCGCGCGGACGTCTGCCAGACCATGTGCACCCTGCGCCGCACCATCGAAACCGGACAGGAGATTGTCGGCCAGCGCGTCACCATCCTCAACAGCCGCGGCGAAGAAGTACCCATCAGCATCAGCACGGCCGTCCTGCGGGATGCCCACGGCAACCTGACCGGCGGCGTCGAAACCTTCCGCGATCTCACCGCCATCGAAACCCTGCGCCAACAGCTCCGCGACAGCTACGCCCTCCAGGGCATCATCAGCAAAAACCACGTAATGCACCGCATCTTCGACATCCTCCCCGACATCGCCGAGAGCGGCAGCACCGTCCTCGTCGAGGGCGCCAGCGGCACCGGCAAGGAACTCATCGCGCGGGCCCTCCACGAACTCAGTCCCCGCAAAGACCGCCGTTTCGTCGCCGTCAACTGCGGCGCCCTGCCCGAAACCCTTCTCGAATCTGAGCTGTTCGGCTACAAGAAGGGCGCCTTCACCGACGCCCACGCCGTCGCCGAACGCGGCACCCTCTTTCTCGACGAAATCGGCGACATGCCCCACGCCCTCCAGGTTAAGCTGCTCCGCGTCCTCCAGGAACGCGAATACGAGCCCCTCGGCGCCACCGAACCTGTCCAGGCCAACGTCCGCATCATCGCCGCCACGAACCGGTCCCTCCAGGACCTCGTCGCCCAAAAAACCTTCCGCGAAGACCTCTACTACCGTCTCAATGTCGTCCGGCTGCACCTTCCACCCCTGCGCGAACGCCGCGAAGACATTCCCCTGCTCGTTGGCCATTTCGTCCAGCGCCTTGCCGCCGAGCGCGGCAAACCCATCCGGGGCCTCTCCGACGAAGCCCTCGAAGTCCTCATGCACTACGAGTTCCCCGGAAACATCCGCGAACTCGAGAACATCATCGAACACGCATTCGTCCTCTGCCGCGAGCCCCTCATCTTCCCCTGGCACCTGCCCGGCGAAGTCCTCGCCGAGGTCCACGGCGCGCCCCACGCCTCCGCCCCGCAACCCGAAACCCGCGAGTTCAATCCCCTACGCCACGCCGAGGCCACAGCCCTCCTCGAAGCCCTTCATGCCCACAACGGCAACCGCGAACAAACCGCCGCCGCCCTCGGCATCCACAAGACCACTCTCTGGCGCAAAATGAAGAAATACGGCATCCAGATTCCCTGAATCCGCGGAGGCGGGGTTGTGGTCCAGGGACCCCGAGCCGAGTTGCCTTGGTATTCCACAGCGGCTACACTGAATGCCACAATATTCAGGCAGAAGGGAGGCGCTAAGCCATGAGCAATTCTGTCGCTACGGTGGACGACGCCTTGCTCCAGTCGATGACGGCAGATATCGTCGACGAGGTCCATCCGGACGAAGTGATTCTGTTCGGCTCCCATGCCCAGGGAAGGGGAGGCGGCCGTTCAGACGTGGATATCCTCGTGGTCATGCCGGATGATCAAGAGGTCCGCCAATCTCGACGCCGCATTACGGGTCGACTCTACCGGCGCCTGGCTTCTTTCCCAGTACCCAAGGATATCCTGGTCTATTCGCGCAGCGAGGTGGAACGGTGGCGCAGCGTGCCCGGGCACGTAATATCGACTGGGCTTAACGAGGGGAAGCAGTTGTATGCCCGGCCATGACCTCGCGCACCAGTTGCTCGAAACGGCCAAGAGCGACCTCAAAGCGCTCTCCAACATGACCGATTCGGAGGCCTTCGACGACCGCGTTTTCGGTTTTCACGCTCAGCAAGCCGTCGAAAAGGCGCTCAAGGCCTGGCTGAATTCTGTGCAGAAATCCCATCCCTTCACGCATGACCTTAGCCTTTTGCTTGGCACCCTCAAAGATCTGGGACACGATGTGGAATCGTATTGGGCCTTTCTGGACCTCAGCGGGTATGCAGTTCAGTTTCGCTACGATACCCTGCCAGATGAAGGCGAGCCTCTCGAGCGCGAAGCGTTGCTAAACGAGGTGCGCGCACTGGTCGAACGAGTCGAGACCATCCTGGGACCTCCGCCCTCCGCATCCACAAGACCACTCTCTGGCGCAAAATGAAGAAATACGGCATCCAGCTGCCCTGAATTCTCCGTCCCGCGTGTTGCCCCGCTTGCGAGGCTGGTCCCTTCCCCGCCAACCGGCCACAAAGCCCGCCGCTGACTCCCGGTGCTGCTAGACGGATTGCACAGGCTGAAGGCCAGCAGAAAACTCCGAACTCACCGCCCGCCTATAACCCGTCACCGTGATGGCGCCCTCGGCGTCAAGGTCCGCGATGGCATAGGCATTATCGTTCGCTTCCGCGCCCTCAACCATGGCCTTCAGCGTATAGTAGTGGATGCCGTTGACCTCCGTGATTGCGCCCGAATGATGGTGCCCCTGAAACACGGCAAGCACCTTGCCGCTCCCCTCGAGCACCGCGCGCACCTGTTCCGCGTTCGTTACGAACACGTCGCCTTCACCATCGAGGCGCTGGTGTACGAATACGACAACCGGCCCTTCCGCGCCCGCCAGGTCCTGCGTCAACCAGTCGAGTTCCGCCCGAGGCACGTTCGGCTCGGTCCACTTGAAATTTCCATGGTCATAGTCCGACCCGTCATCCCGGAAATTGGCATCCAGCACCACAAAGTGGACCCCCTTCCTGTCGAAGGAGTAATACGAGCGCTCCCTCGCAATGCCCGTATTCTGAACCGCCCCCAGAAACTGCGCCTTCGAGATGCTGTCCATGTCGTGGTTGCCCAGCACGTGGTAGCGCGGACCCTCGAACTTCGCGAATGCGCTTTCGATACGCCCGAGGAATTCCAGCGTCTGCGTTTCTGCTGGCGGGTCTCCCTGATCCTTGAAATCCCCCAGTTCGACGAGGAAATCGGCCTTCTTCTCCGTCATCTGCGCCACGCATTCGTTCATCTTCCGCAGGGACTCGCGGTAAAACCGGATTCCCGCGGGTTCCCGCTCGGCGAAGTGGCTGTCCGTGACGAGACCGAATCGAATGCCCCTTTCGGGCACCGCATCTGCCCACCGCGAACCCGCAACCGCCCAGCCCGCCAGGCCCGCACTCGATACCCTCAAGAAGTCCCGCCGCGTCAACTCATACCTAAATCGCGCCTGCCTCATGATTTCCCTTTCCGGTTTTCCCAGCCCGTGCATGTTGCCCCGGCTTTGCTGCCACAGGCTTCTCCCTGTCCACTCCGTCCACCCCGTCCACTCCATCCACCCCGTCCACCCCGTCCACTCCATCCACCCCGTCCGTGTCTGTCCGTGTGGGTCGGTGTGGGTCCACCCCGCCCGTATCGCCCAACAACCCTCACCGTATACCCCCGCACCAGGCAGTTTCAACCGTCCCCGTGCCTGGAATGCCCCGCGGAGCAATCCCGCGCGCCCCCGCCAGATGACCAAAAACCGGTTGCTCCCAAAAACGTTGCATTTGTGCTGCAGAAACGCAATTCGTTGCAGTCCAATGTTGCAGAATTGCTGTCTTCCGAAAGGTTTCTTGCTCCCATAAACCATTCTAAAACAACCACTTAATTGCCTAAGACCCCTCGTTCCGCGGATTGGCATCGCAATTGCTCCCTTATTGTCCAAAAGGAGACGATTCGTGCGCATCGCCATTCCCAGCTTCGAAAACCAGGTCTCGCCGCGCTTCGATTGCACGCAACACGTGATTGTCATCGATGCGGCCGACGGCCAGGTCCAGGACCGCTGGGAAATGGACATGGTCGGCGTCTCGCCCCGTGAACGGGTCGAGCGGCTCGCAGCCCAAGGCGTCGATTTCGTCATCTGCGGCGGCCTCGACACTCTCTGTGCGTCCCATTTCGAGATGCACGGCATCCAGGTTTGCCCCTGGATTACAGGCACGGTCGACGATGCGCTGGCCTCGTTTTTCAACGGCACTCTCGAGCCCCGCATGATGCTGGGCGTGCGTGGACGATGCCGTGGACGGTGGCGCATCCATGCCGCGCCGCTGCGGCCGTGGTGGATGACTCAGGACGATCAGCTACAACCAACCCGAATGGAGGATCCCAACATGCCACAAGGCGATGGAACAGGACCGGCAGGACAAGGCCCCGGAACCGGGCGCGGACGCGGCCCCTGCGGCGGCGGCCGTGGTGCCGGAATAGGCAAAGGCCAGGGACGAGGCCAAGGACAGGGCCAAGGGAAAGGACAAGGAATCGGTCGCGGCCAGGGTGCCGGACGTGGCGTCGGCAAAGGCCAGGGCCGCAAGGGCGGCGGGCGCGGCTGAGCAAAAACCCGGGACTGACCCAAGCGGTTTGCGCCGCAAACCGGGGTCTGCCTTAAAAATTCAAAAACCGGGTGTTTCCCCGTCCGTGTGGGTCCATGTGGGTCCATGTGCGAGGGTTTCGCCCACACAGCCAGAGTCACTGCATTTAACCAAACCAATCAGGAGGATAAGGTCATGCCAGGTGGAGATGGAACTGGACCGATGGGGCAAGGCCCCATGACCGGGCGCGCAGCGGGTTTCTGCGCAGGATACACTGTACCAGGTTACATGAACGCCGGTTTCGGAAGGGGCTTCGGATTCGGACGCGGACGTGGCGGTTTCGGCGGCGGTCGCGGATGGCGCCACCGCTTCTGGGCCACCGGCGTGCCCGGATGGGCCTTCTGGGGCGCTGGACCGGGCTACGCAGCCGAACCAGCTACCGTCCCGGCCGATGAACGGTCGTTTCTCGAGGAACAACTCCGCGTTATGGAACAGCGCCTCGAGGCTCTCAAGAAACGTCTGGACACTCTAAGCGAATAGGAGCGGACCGGCGCATCACTGCGCCGGCCGCGCCGGGAGTCTTTCATGAGAATAGCGATTACGGCCCGTGAACCCCGTGTGGATGCCGAAGTCGACCCGCGGTTCGGGCGCGCGGCATACTTCGCCGTCTTCGATTCCGAGACGGACACCGTCGAGTTCAAGGACAACAATCAGAACGTCGAAGCCGCCCACGGCGCAGGCATCCAGGCCGGTTCCACGGTTGCCGGGTTTGGTGTCTCTGTGGTGCTTACCGGTGATTGCGGTCCAAAGGCCACGAGGACCCTCGAAGCCGCCGGCATCGAGATCATCACCGGCGTAACCGGGACCGTCCAGGAGGCCTACCGCCAATTCCTGGCGGATCGCGCGAATGCCTAGGTTTGCGGTCCGGTTTACGCTCCGGCCTGCGGGCGGAAGCACGCTAGCGATTCGTGGTACCATGGCGCATCCTCGCGTCCCGATTCGGAGGGCGTCGAGAATTCGCAAAAGGCCGGGACTGCCTCGGGAATTTCAAAAACCGGGACTGTCCCAAGCGAGTCCGCCGCAGGCGGGCGAGACGGGACTGTCCCGAGGTTTTTGAACATGATGGCCCGCATTTCCAGCAACCAGGGCTGAGCCGACCGCCTCATGCTTGGCTGTCCCAAGGTTTTTCGCCTCTCAAAGCGAGTGCCGGCGAATTCTTCAATCCCCCATTGTGGGGGTACGCGGTGCTCCCGTGAGGGTACAGCGCGGTGGGAAGGACCTATTCCCCAATGAACGGGTATCAAAAGAATGAGTGAAGACTACCGTTATGTATTCGGCCCCGTAATGTCCCGTCGGATCGGGCGCAGCCTCGGAATAGACGTGCTGCCACCCAAGACCTGCACCTACGATTGCATTTATTGCCAGTTGGGACGTACGACCCGCAAAACCGCCCAGCGCGGTGAATTCGTGCCCCTGGACGACGTCTTGAATGAGGTGCGCCGGAAACTCGACGAGGACAGCGGTATCGACTACATCACCCTGGTCGGTTCGGGTGAACCCACGCTCTACAGCCGTCTGGGCGATTTCATCGCCGCCGTAAAGGCCATGACCGATGTGCCGGTCGCCGTCATCACCAACGGCTCGCTGCTCTGGCAGCCCATGGTCCGCTCGGAACTCATGCAGGCGGATCTCGTCATTCCATCCCTGGATGCCGGCGATGAGGCCATGTTCCACGAGGTCAACCGGCCCGATGACGCCATCGTCTTCGACCGCATGGTCGAGGGGCTCGTGGCGTTCCGCCATGAGTTCACTGGCCTGATCTGGCTCGAGGTGCTGCTCCTGGCTGACGTGACCGATGAGCAAGTGGCCCGGATTAAGGCCCTTGCGGACCGCATTCGGCCTGACCGCATTCAACTCAATACCGCTGTGCGGCCGCCCACGTTTTCCACGGCCCGGCCCCTGACCGCCGAAGCCCTGGACCGCATTGCCGCCATGCTGGGCGAGCACGCGGAGGTCGTGGCCGATGTGGCGCCAGCCGGTGATGCCGCGACCCGGACCGCCACGCACGAGGAAGTACTGAACATGCTGCGCAGGCACCCGGCATCCGTGGCAGAGACGGCCATCAACTTGTCGATTACGGAACAAAACGCCCGCGAGTGCATCGAATCCCTGCTGGACTCCGGAGAAATCGAAGAACACCGCATCGAGAAAGGAACGTACTACCGCGCGCGCGTCGAGTAAGCCCTTGCGGTTCACCGGGCCACGCGGCGGCCTCAGAATATGAAGATTGCTGTTGCCAGCGGAAAAGGCGGCACGGGAAAAACCACCGTCGCCACAAATCTTGCCCGTCTCCTCACTTCCGAGGGGCAGGACGTCGCGTATGCCGACTGTGACGTCGAGGAACCGAACGGCCACCTCTTTCTGAGACCCCGCATCGACGCTTCCCGCGACTTCTGCGTGGCCGTTCCCGAGGTCGATCCCGCGAAATGCACGGGATGCGGACGCTGCGCCCAGATCTGCGAATTCAGCGCGCTCGTCTGTGTCAACGGCCGGGTGTTGACCTTCCCCAAAATGTGCCACGCCTGCGGCGGATGCATGCGGGTCTGCAGGGACGGCGCCATTCGCGAAGTCGAGCGCCCGGTCGGTGTGCTCGAGTCGGGGAGTGCGCGCGGCGTGCGGTTCTATCACGGCCGCCTCAACATCGGCGAAGCCATGAGCCCGCCCCTCATCCGCGCGGTTCGTGCCGAAGCATGCGCTGACATTGTCATTCTCGATGCGCCTCCCGGCACGTCATGTCCGGCCATTGCGGCCATACGCGACACGGATTTTGTCATCCTGGCCGCCGAAGCGACGCCGTTCGGACTGCACGACCTCGGGCTGGCCATTGATACGGTGCAGACCCTCGGATTGCCCCACGGTGTGGTGATGAACCGCTGCCTGCCGCGAACGCTGGAAACCGGCCGCGAGTTCTGCCGCCAGCGGGGAGTGCCCATTCTTGCGGAAATCCCCAATGACCGCAAGGTCGCGGAGGCGTACTCGCGCGGAGACCTCGATGCCCCCAGCATGGCGGCCCTTCGCGCCGAACTCGCGAAGGTTTGGAGACAAATCGCTGCCGTCTGCGATGCGGCGGCACCGCACTGAATACGGTTTTAGATTATATAGTGAGGACGAATGGCGAACAGAAACCAAGATACCGGGCGTATACAGGAAATCGTCATCATCAGCGGCAAAGGCGGTACGGGCAAAACCAGCATCACCGCCGCGTTTGCCACCATCGCCGGCGCCGTCATCGTGGCTGATTGTGATGTCGACGCCGCGGACCTGCATCTCATTCTCGACCCGGAGATTCGGCGCCGCTACGAATTCTCGGGCGGCAAACAGGCCCGCATCGACCCCGAAGGTTGCATCGCGTGCAGTACGTGCCAGGGGTATTGCCGTTTTGGCGCCGTCCACATGAAAATGCTCGACACCGAAGGCGCCATGCGGCCCGTCTTTGAAGTCGACCCCGTGGCCTGCGAGGGCTGCGGCGTGTGTGCCTGGTTCTGCCCCGAAAGCGCCATCGCGCTTGAGGAGGTGGTCAACGGCGAATGGTTCGTGTCCGATACGCGGGTGGGCACGATGGTCCATGCGCGATTGGGCATCGCCGAGGAAAACTCCGGAAAGCTGGTCAGCGTGGTGCGCGATGCCGCTCGCAAAGAAGCCGCCGCCTCCGGGTGTCCGCTCATTCTCGTAGACGGCTCGCCCGGAGTGGGATGCCCCGTAATCGCCTCGATCACGGGCGCTTCGCTGGCTGTGGCGGTCTGTGAACCCACCTGCTCGGGACTCCACGACCTCCGGCGCGTGGCCGAATTGGCCCGCCATTTCGCCATCCCTTTGGCGGTCGTGATCAATAAATGGGACATCAATGCCGGCGTTACCGGCGAAATTCTGGCATTCTGCGCCTCGGAAGGGTTGCATATGGCCGGCCGAATCCCGTATGACGATGCGGTTGTTGAGGCTATGATAGCCCGCAAGAGCATCGTCGAGCACGGTGGCAGTGCGGCTCAGGCTATCGACGAAATCTGGGACCGTATTGTCGAGCTGTTGCCCGCCCCAACTCAGGCTCGAATAAGGACCGCCCATGGACCAGGATAAGGCAAAAGTCATCTTTCAACCGTATGGCAAGACCGTGCGGGTGCCCGTCGGAACCACCGTGCGTGAAGCGGCCTCGCTGGCTGGCATTCCCCTCGAATATCCCTGCGGGGGGCAGGGCACCTGCGGGAAATGCCGTGTCAAGGTGGCAGGAACGAACGGGCAGCCCGGACCAGCCGAGACGTCCCTGTTCTCCAAGGAAGAGCTGAGTGCCGGGTTCCGACTGGCATGCCAAACTCGTCTCGGCAAGGATGCCAGCATCGAGATTCCCGAGTCCGGCCTGCCGCAGGGCAAAAACCAGATTCTCGCAGGCCGGTCCGCCTCGGCATCTGCCGCCGCCGACCCGCCAGTCCGTGCCGCTTTTGTCGACATGCCCGTGCCGACGCTGGCCGATGACCGTCCCGACGCGGAGCGTCTCCTGGACGCCGCCCATGCCGAATCCATCGAGCCGGCCCTTCTCTACGAACTGCCCTCGCTGCTCCGCGACAGCAATTTTCACGGCACCGCGGTGGTGGCCTCGGGGCGCCTGCTGGATTTCGTGGGCGGTACGGAGGAAGCCCCGTGTATGGCCGCGGCCTTCGATATCGGCACCACCACCCTGGTGGGAGAACTGCTCGATGTGAGGACGGGCGCCATACGAGGGTTCGCGTCGCGTATGAACCCCCAGGCCGTTTTCGGTGACGACGTGCTCTCGCGCATCACCCATGCCTCGCACGGTCCCGAAGCGCTACGCGAGGTGCACGACACCGTTCTCACGGCCATGAACGAGATGCTGGCCGAGATGGCTGCCCAAGCCGCTATCCAACCCAGGAGCGTCTACGAGGTCACGGTATCGGGCAATACCACCATGGAGCATCTTTTCGCCGGGTTGAGCCCGAACGCCCTGGGCATGGTGCCGTTCGTGCCCGTTGCGCGCCGGGGGCTGACCCTCGAGCCCGACCGGGTCGGCATCGATATGAACCCCCGCGGCCGGGTCTATGTCCTGCCCGTCATCGGCGGGTTCGTGGGCGGTGATACCGTGGCGGGCATTGCCGCGACCGGGCTCGAGGAAGCGCAGCGCCCGGCCCTCCTCATCGACATCGGCACCAACGGGGAACTGGCGCTTGTCCATAACGGCCGCCTGACCGCAACCTCCTGCGCTGCGGGGCCCGCCTTCGAAGGCGCTCGGATTTCGTGCGGGATGCGTGCTGCCGCCGGCGCAATCGAGGCGGTCGTACTCGACCAAGACGTGCGAGTCACCACCATCGGCGGTGGTGCGCCCATCGGATTGTGCGGCTCCGGTCTGATTGACCTGGCGGCCGAACTGCTGCGCAAAGGCATTCTCCTGAGCCAGGGATTGTTCGTGACGCCCGGTGCTTTACCCGGCACCCTCGCGCCGGCCCTGCGCGAGCGCGTCATCGAGGAGGAAGCCGGAACCGCTTTCGTGTTGGCCCGCCCAGAGGAGACGCGCTCGGGCCGTCCACTACTCCTCACGCAGCGCGACGTCCGTGAATTGCAGCTCGCAACCGGCGCCATCCGAGCGGGGATTTCCATCCTGCTGAAACGCGCCAGTCTCGAACCCGCCCAATTGGACCGCGTTTACGTTGCCGGCGGGTTCGGAAACTACATTCGGCTGGTGAATGCCCAGCGCATCGGCCTGCTTCCCGAGGCCCTCCGCGAAGACCAGTTCAGCTTCGTGGGGAACACTTCGCTCGAAGGGGCCCGGGCCGCGGCCCTGTCCCTCGGCGCGCGGGCAAGAGCCGAGGCCATTTCGCGCGCCACCGCCCATTTCGACCTTTCCTGCGATGTCGAGTTTCAAACTGAATTCGCCATGGCCATGTTTTTCCCAGATACCATGGACGATAACGCCGACTGAAGAGGAGTTAATCATGACCATTGCTGTACCTGTCACCGGCGGACGCCTTTCCGCCCATTTCGGACACTGTGAAGCCTTTGTGTTCTATTCGGCAGAGGGCACCGATGCCGCGCCGCAGCTCGTCAAGACGGAATCCGCCCCGCCACATGCCCCCGGCCTGCTCCCGCGCTGGCTTGCGGACAAAGGCGCCGACCTCGTCATCGCAGGCGGTATGGGCCAGCGCGCACGCGATTTGTTCGAGCAAAATGGCGTTCAGGTCGTTGTCGGCGCCCCCGTCGCGGAGCCCGAGGTCCTTGTGGCGCAATACCTCGCCGGCACATTGGCCACGGGCGTCAATATGTGCGATCATTAGCTCGAGGACGCCAATCGGGTGATTCGCGTCCGACCATCTCTTGAAGGGCCGAATCGATGGATGTCCAGCTCAGAGCGTTGATGGAGAGTTCCGGCGACGCTATCTTTGTGACCGACGCCGAAACCGGCGAGGTTACCGACTGCAACGAAGCAGCGTTGCTTCTCTTGGGAAGCTCGCGCGACCGCATCGTCGGCGCGCATCACACCGTCCTGTATCCAGCGGAATTGCGCGAACAATACGCCCGTGATTTCGAACTGGTGGCGGCGGGCCGCACGACCTCGGCCGTTGAATCTCAGCTCCTCCATGCCAATGGCGAATCGTTCTGGGTCGAGACAAACGGCAGCGTTTGCGAAATGAACGGACGCAAGCTCGTGGTTTGCATATTCCGGGATACCACCGAGCGACGCGCTGCAAAAGAAGAATTGCGGCGTCTGAACCGTATTCTCATGGCGATTAGCGCTTGCGACGAGGCCATTCTCGTAGCCAGCGGCGAAAGCGAACTCCAGGCGCGCATCACCGAATTACTGGTCAAAGCGGATGTCTGCCACATCGCTGCTCTCGTGTGTTTCCACGAAGACGGCCCGGCTATCGTCGCCCAGTCGGGCCATGATGGACGCGCTATTCAGGAGGCCGACTTGCCCATTCTCGCCGATGTGCTGGAATGGCCCGCCCCGGGCGCCGCCGCCGAGGCGCGCATCCGTATCGCCCGGTTTTGCGCCGATGAGTTGCCCAGGCTATCTTCCTGGATCCGGGATGTCTGTGAAGGCCCCGTCTGTTTCGTTTCGCTCCCCATCAATTGTGCCGGGCAGGTAGCCGGGGCATTGTTTCTGGCCACGGGCGTGCCAGGGATCTGCGAACCCCAGGAACTCGAGATGCTCGAAAAGCTTGCCGAGCATCTGCGCAATGGCATCGAGACCGTCCGGACTCGAGCCGAGCGCAACAAGGCCCTCGAGGACCTGCGATACCGTTTGGGGTTCGAAGCGATCCTCTCTTCGGCGATACGGGAGTTTTTTAATCTCTCCGGACACAGCGTCGATTCGCTTGTCCAGCGTGCATGGGCGAGAATCAGCGAATTCCTTAAAATCGAGAGCAGCTTCTGCATCCTCTTTGAACAGGACGGGTCGTCCCAGGGGCGGTTCGAGTGGCACGCCCGCGGACAGGCTTATCCGCGAAGGGACGCGCTCGACGAGTTGCTCTTCTCACCCGGTTCCTGGTGCCGCCAGGAACTCGAGCGCGGGACCCCGGTCATGCTCTGCCCCGAAGAGCGGGACACCGCGGTGCCGGCGGGCGAACTAGCCCGGTGCCGCGAGCTGGGCATCCGAAGCATGCTGTTGGTGCCGATCGAGGATG
>CAZFOG010000037.1:16931-24658 GCA_964520685.1 uncultured Nitrospiraceae bacterium
GCCCGGTGCCGCGAGCTGGGCATCCGAAGCATGCTGTTGGTGCCGATCGAGGATGAAGGCCGGCTGGCGGGAGTCCAGGGCCTGCACACCACGACCCGGTGTCGATCCTGGGCCGCCGAAGACGTGGAACTGCTGAAATCGGCGGGGCAGATCATTCTGGGCGCGGTCCGGCGCGCCAGGACCGCCCGTTTGCTGGAAGGGAGCGAACACCATTTGCGTATGATTCTTGACGCAGCTTCCAACGGCGTTTATGACATCGATTTTTCCACGGGCCGGGCGTACTACGGCGAAAACTGGTCGCGAATGCTCGGCTATGAGCCGCACGAGGTCGCGCCCATGATCGAGGCGTGCTTCGCCCTGGTGCACCCAGACGACGCAGCGCTGATTCGCCAGGCGTTCGATGAGCATGTCTCGGGCCAGAAACCCCATTATCAGACGGAATTCCGGCTCCGCAACAAAGACGGCGAATACCAATGGGTGCTCAGCCGGGGCAAGGTTGTCGAATGGGAGGGAGGACGCCCCAAGCGTCTAGTCGGAACCCACACCGACATCTCGGACCGAAAGCGGATAGAAAGCGCGCTGCAATGGCGCGATGCCCGGCACCACGCCCTTCTCCAGGCCATCCCGGATACCCTGCTCCGCGTTCGGCGCGATGGCGAAGTCCTCGACGTACATGCCTTCGATCAGGCGCCCCTTGCCGACATGTCGCGGACGACGCTCGGAAAGCGGCTCTTCGACGTGTTCCCTGAAGTGGTTGCGGAGCAGGCAATGCACCATATTCATCGCGCCCTCGACCAGAATCAGGTCCAGGTATTCGAGTTCCGTACCGATGTTGGCGGAAGCGCACGCGCGTTCGAGGCGCGTACCGTGCCCACAGACGAGTCGGAGGCCATGCTGATCATTCGTGACGTCTCCGAGCACCACCGTCTCGAACTCGAGATTCTCGATGTCAGTGAGCGCGAGCGGGAGCGAATCGGCCAGGACCTCCACGACGGCCTGGGACAACAGCTGGTGGGTATCAGCTTCCTGGTCGACGCCGTGGCTACGGAATTGGACCGCATCAATTCGCCCCTGGTCGAGAATGTACGCAATATCGCCGCCCTCGTCGCTGAGGCCATGGAGCAGAGCCGGTCCCTGGCGAGGGGGCTGCACATCACCGGCCTCGAAGAAGACGGATTGGCGGTCGCTCTCGAGGAACTGGTCAATCGTACGCGGTCGGTCTATGAAGTGGACTGCAAGCTGGTGTGCCGGGGAGCCATACGGCTTCCCGCTGAAGAGGCAAACCAGTTGTATCGAATCGCCCAGGAGGCTGTCACAAATGCCGTCAGGCATGCACGCGCAAACGGCATCGCGGTGAGCCTGTTCCAGAACGAGCGCCGTGTCCGCCTGACCATCGAGGATGACGGCCGTGGATTTGACCTTTTCCAAAACTCCGGTGACGGGATGGGGCTTCACATCATGCGCTACCGTGCCAGGGTAGTTTCCGCGAGCCTCGAGATCGACTCCGAGCCCGGCCAGGGTTCGCGAATCATCTGCTCGCTACCGCTCTTGAGGCGCGCATGATGGGGAGGAATCGGACTGCCTGGTGCATCGGGGTTGAATATGGGCCGATGATTCAGGCCGGTCGAGTGGTTGTGCTATGGTAGGTGAATCGGTACGGAGGGGGCCGCACATCCGCGCGTCACAGGCGGAGAGAGAACGAATATGAAATCCTCAGTTTTGATAGTTGATGATCACCCCATTGTCCGGCAGGGCCTCAAGATGCTCATCAATCAGGCGGACGACCTCGAGGTCCGGGGCGAAGCCGAGAACATGGCAGATGCGCTGGCGGCCATCGAGACGCTCCGTCCCCATATTGTCATCGTCGATATCACGTTGAGAGGCGCCAACGGGATCGAGCTCCTCGACACAATGCGAGACCGGTATCCGGGCATTCCCGCCCTTGTGCTTTCGATGCACGACGAGTGGCTCTTTGCCGAGCGCGCTCTCCGTGCCGGCGCGCGGGGTTATGTCATGAAACAAGAAGCCACCGAGAGGGTGGTAATGGCTATTCGGTGCGTCTTGCGTGGCGAGGTCTATGTTAGCGCGAAGATTGCCGACCGCCTGCTCCATCGCATCGTGAGTGGCGGCAATTCCGAGACTGAATCCCCCTTGGACCGTCTCACCAACCGGGAACTTCAGACCCTTCAGATGCTGGGCAAGGGCATGAGTACCCGGCAGATTGCCGCCCAACTCAATTTGAGTGTCAAGACCATCGAGACCTACCGCGAGAGTCTCAAACGTAAACTCAATCTGGACAACAGCAACGAGCTGATCCGGTACGCCATCCACAAGTCGAGCGAATTCCCCTCGAGCTGACGTGAGGGGCAATGGGTTTCTCAAGTGCCCCCCGGCACCCGACGTTCCGTCGGAAATCCCGCCCTTCAGGCGAACCCCTACAAGATTATCAGGGTTTCACTGATGCCAAAAATAGGAGCGTCCTGATGCCAGACCCCATCATAATGTGGTTAGATTGTAAGTGACGGAAGCACTGAACGCGGGGACTTCAAACCCCCATTCACCGACTGAACGTCGCATCAACAGTTGAAGCTTTATACCTGCCGCGAAGCCGCCCGAAGGCGGTTTGCAATCGCATGCAACAGGAGCCTTCGCATTGAGCCGTAATAGCGCGAGCTGTCTTGGGTGCGAAACCTGTTGATCTCGCTCGGCCCTCTTTTTTGGCGGCCAGCGGCAGTCTGAAAACGCCCCCGCAGCGTGGCGTCCGGATTTTGAGCAGTCTGCAGGCCCCTACCACTGGACATTGTCTCTGCCGGACGCCACGCCTCCCATATAGTCGTTTGTCCCGTCGTTAAAGCTCTGTTTGTGCCACTCATCTTCCGTTCTCTACCAGTCTGATTCAGCTCCTCCCCCTCGAATTGTTCATCCTGGGATTCTCACACATTCTTTATTTTGTGGTTGATTGTGCCCTGCCAGGCACATTCACACAATATGTTGTGGTTACGGGTCTTGAAGCCGTCCTAAACCATTGAATCCCAAGGGGAAAAGTGGTTGAAAAGGGTTGACAGTGGGGGGAATTGGTGGTAGATTCTGGTTGCTGGTGGAGGACATTGGCGGAAGGTGCCGTAGCCGGGGAGCATGGTGATGTATTTTGGCGAATACCCAGTGAAGGTGGACGACAAGGGCCGCCTCACTGTGCCCAGTCGCCTTCGGCAGGTCATGGATGTCGCCGGGGACGCGGTATGGTACATGACCCGGGGCTTCGATGGGTGCGTTTCGGTATATCCGCGCGATGAATGGCGGCGCATCCGCGCCCAGGTCAGCCGGTATTCTTCGATGAACGGGAAAGCTCTGGATTTCCGGCGGTTGTTCTTCAGTAGCATGGGCGAAGCGAAGATTGACGGTCAGGGCCGCATGGCCATTCCTCCCCATTTGCGCGACCTTGGAGGAATCGGCACCGAGGAAGAGGCCATCTTAATAGGCGTCGACGACCACCTCGAGATATGGAACCGGGAACGCTGGCGCGGTTTCCAGAGTGGTAACGAGGCGGCATACAAGGAAATGGGGACCCTTATTTCCATGGGCGAGGGAATGCAGGGTCTTGGGCAGGCGGCGATGATGCCTCTGAACGCAGGAGGCCGGGAAACCAATACGGAGAAAGGTGGGACGACGGATGCAGATTGAGCGCGTGGACTTGGGCGCAGTAACGGTGTTGCGACTTGCCGGCGACCTGGATGAGCACGGTGTGGATGCATTGCGCACCGCCTTGTACGAATGCCTTACTCAGGGCCGGTTCAAGGTCGTGCTGGGCTTGCGCGAGGTCGGATTCATCAGTTACCTGGGTGTCGGAGTCATGGTGGAGCGGCTGCGTAAGCTTCGCGATCTTGGGGGCGATATCAGACTCGTGGGAATCAATCTCTACACGGAACGCCTTTTCCGAATGGTCGGGGTGACGTCTCTGTTCAAGACGTACGACAGCGAAGCCCAGGCGGTCGGGGTGTTCCAGGAAGCCGCATAAGTTGCATGAGCCCGTCCTTGCGGGCCCGGCAATTGCCTGGCTCAATGTGCGCGAAGGCGGGAGCTACGTTGACTGCACCGCCGGCGCCGGCGGCCATTCGGAACGAATCGCCGCACGTCTCGGAAGCGGCCGGCTTTTCGCAATCGACCGCGATCCCGTGGCCGTGGCTGCTGCCCGAAAGCGCCTGGGAAGCAGTGGCCGGGTCGAAGTCGTCCACGGCAATTATGCGGACCTGGCTGAACTGCTGAATGCCCGGGGAATCGAGGAGGTAGATGGCGTTCTGATTGATGCAGGGGTCTCGAGCATGCAGATTGACACGGCAGAGCGCGGTTTTTCATTCCAAACGGATGGCCCCCTCGATATGCGCATGGATACCACCTCGCAGGTCACGGCGGCAGCGTGGCTGGCTTCTCAGACACGCGAGAGCATTGGCACGTTCTTGCGACTCTATGGCGACGTGAAGTTTCCAGGGCGGATTGCCCGCGTTATCGCCGAGATGTGTGCGCGGGGCACGTTGAATAGTACGCGCGAACTCGCGGAGGCCGTTCGCGGGGCCGTTCCAAGGAAGGCACCGGCGGACGACGAAGTACGGCGTGTATTCCAAGCGGTTCGCATCGCCGTAAACGACGAATTGCGGTCCCTGGAACGGGGTATCCGTGCGGCCCTCCACATGCTCCGTGAGGGGGGACGGATTGTCGTGATTTCGTTTCATTCGGGTGAAGATCGCATCGTTAAGCGGATTCTTCAGGAGCATTCGCGCCCCCAGCGGGTATTGCATCCCGATGGGCGCCTGAAAGAGATCTATCCTCCGGTCTTGCGCGTGTTGACCAAGAAGCCCGTGGTGCCGGAGGAAGGGGAGGTGCGCGCCAATCCGCGCGCCCACAGTGCCCGATTGCGGGCGGCAGAACGTCTGGGATAGAGACCAATGGCAATCAGAAGACGCTCCTACAAACCGGCAAACGTTTTTTTGGGTTTTCTCAAGGCATTTCCCATCATTCTTATCCCTGCCTGCGCATTGCTGTTCGAGGCGTGGCTGCATCTTGGCATTCTGACCTTCGACTACCAGGGGCGGGCCTTGTCGGTCGAATTGGAGCGGACACAAGCCCATGTCGAGGAACTGCACGCGCGCATCGCTGAACTCGGGCGTATGGACCGTATTGATGTCGAAGCCCTCGAGCTTGGGCTGGTCATGCCCGAACCCAGCCAGGTGATCACAGTAAACCACTGGTCGGCGGAGAGCGCCTGGGATGCCAGCCAGGGGTTCGATGTTGCCAACGGCAGAATAGCGCGTATCAGGGATGGCATGCAGAATTGATGCTTCGAGAGGGTCGACATGCAGAACAACAGGCAACCGGGCAAGAAGCAGACCTCGGGAGGGTCTGCCCCGGTCATTCAAAGTCACCGCATTCGCGTGCGTCTCGTTCTCTGGGCGCTGCTGACGGTGTTCTGCGCCGTAGCCGCCCGTCTTATTCATCTTCAGGCTTTTCCCGACGACAGGTATGTGCGTGAAGAAGGGTTCCACGAGGGCACCATCGAGCTGAATCTTCCGCGCGGCGATATCTACGACCGTACTGGCAGATTGCTCGCCACGGATCGCCGTGCACGGTCATTGTATGCCGACCCGTCGAAAATCCAGAATCCCCATCAGGCCGCTGTCGCCCTGTCGGAACTTCTCGACGAACCCGAGGGCGAGGTATTTGCAAGGTTGACACGCCTCGGCGAGGACGGAAAGCCCAGGAAGGATGTTCCTGTCAAGCGGTGGCTGAGCGCGGAATACGTCAACCGGCTGGAGCCATTCGTGGAAGCCGCCAGGCCGGGTTTGTGCTTTAAGTATGAGCCGGTGCGCTACTATCCCGAAGGCACCTTGGCCGCGCACGTGATGGGCTTCGTCAATCGTGAACGCGTGGGTTCTGGCGGGATTGAAATGCTGTACGACCGCGAACTGGGAGTCGAGCCGGGCAAGCTCGTTGCGCGGGTTGACTCGGTACGGAACATGATCCTGTCCCGTACCCTGCAGTATATTCCGCCCGAAGGCGGGGCCGACGTGACGCTCACCCTTGACAGCGCGATCCAGCACAAGCTCGAACAGGAATTAGCCGCTGTTCTCGAGCGCTGCAAGGCTCAGAAGGGAATGGGCATTGTGATGGACCCCCACACCGGGGCGATTCTCGCGCTGGCCTGTCTGCCTACCTTCGATCCCAACCACTTTACCGAGTACTCCGACGAAGAACGCAAGAACGCAGCTGTTACGGATGTATTCGAGCCGGGCTCGTCATTCAAGATCGTGACCGCGTCGGCCGCGATAGAACTGGGACTGGTGACTCCCAAGACGATGATTGACTGTGAGGGCGGCGCCTTCAATCCTTACGGGCATCGCATACGGGATTACCACGCGCTTGGGGTGGAGCCGTTCCGTGTCTGCTTCGCTGAATCAAGCAATATCGCCATGATCAAGGTAGCGGCCATGCTTGGACCAGAGCGCATGGAGGAATGGATTCGGCGTTTCGGGTTTGGCCAGACAACCAGTCGTGATTTCGGCAGTGCGGAGAGCGCGGGTATATTCCGGGGGCAGCAGTCGTGGTCGCGTCTTTCGATGGGGTCCCTTCCCATGGGGCAGGAGATATCGGTCACCCTTCCCCAGATGGCACGGGCTTTTGCCGTGATTGCAAATGGGGGTTATCTGGTCGAGCCCTATCTCGTATCGCGAGTTACCAACCCCGACGGCGCCATCGTGCGCGAGCACCGCCAGACCCTGCGGGAGCGTGTCATCTCCGCGCGTACGGCCGAGATTATGAAAAATCTCTGCCACGAGGTCGTCCTGCATGGCACGGGTGATCGGGCCAACATTCCCGAATACCGTGTCGGGGGCAAGACGGGTACGGCCCAAGTGGCCCGCACGGACGGCCGCGGTTACGCACCGGGCAAGTACAACACGGTCTTTGCCGGGTTCGCTCCAATTTCCCACCCTCGAGTGGTGTCCGTGATTGTAGTGCGCGAGCCGGAAATCCGGGAACACTGGGGCGGGTTCGTCTGCGGCCCTGTGTTCCGGGAAGTTGTGCGCGATGCGCTGATACGGATGAATTGCCCCCAAGACCCCGTTCAGGAAGGGGTCGACCATTTCGCTGAGCAACACGACGACCCGGATACCGTCATGCCGCAGGAAGAACTGGCGATTATCGAGCCGGACATGGATGGTGTGCTTGCCGATCTCGACGGTTTGGAACTTATCGCGCTGCCCGTGGATCCTGATAGCGAAGGGCCCACGCTGCCGGATTTTCGCGGGATGACCAAGCGAGAGGCTCGTGAGCGCATCGCTGCGCTTGGTTTGGCGTGGGACGCACAGGGCAGCGGCTGGGTTGCCGAACAGGACCCGCCGCCGGGAACCCCTTTATCCGAGGTGACTGTCTGCCGCCTCAGATTCTCCAATGAAAGCAAGAAGGCCGAAGATGAATCTCCGGGAATTGTCACAGTGGCTCAACGCTGACCAAACGCTCGAATCGCATATCGAGATCACGTCGGCGGTTCAAGATTCGCGCCGGGTTGTTCCCGGCGCGGTTTTCGTCGCGGTTCAGGGTGAGCACAGCGACGGACATGACCATGCCGGCGAAGCTGCAAGCCGCGGCGCCGTGGCCGTGATCGGCAACCGGGCGGGCATGGGGGAGATCGCGGGCCTCCCGTACTTCTATGCGTCCAATCCGCGCCAAACCCTCGG
>CAZFOG010000038.1:0-24649 GCA_964520685.1 uncultured Nitrospiraceae bacterium
CCTCGACTTGGGGCGAGATCTGCCCTTTTTCAGGTCCATGTGAGGCGTTACGAAGTACAAAAACCATGTTTGAATCGCTGACAAAACGGCTGGAAACCGCCTTCAAAAACATTCGCGGTCAGGGAAAACTGACCGAGAAGAACATGAAGGACAGCCTCCAGGAAATCCGCCGCGCGCTGCTCGAGGCCGACGTTAACTATAAGGTTGTCAAGCAGTTCATTGCGGACGTCCAGGAGCAAGCCCTCGGGCAGAAAGTGCTCGAGAGCATCCAGCCGGGCCAGCAGATTGTCAAGATCGTTCACGATGAACTTGTGAAGATCATGGGCGGTTCGAACGAACCCCTGAAACTGGCCGAGCACCCGCCGACCCTTATCATGATGGTCGGGTTGCAGGGGCAAGGCAAAACGACCTCGGCAGGCAAGATCGCCCTGCATTTGAAGAAGAAGGGCCACAAGCCCCTCCTGGTCGGGGCGGATGTGTACCGGCCCGCGGCCATCAAACAGCTCGAAATCGTGGCCCAACAGGCCGGCGTCGAGAGTTTCAGCCTCGGCGAACACGCCGACCCGGTCGACACCTGTGTCATGGCCCGGGGCGAGGCCCAGATGCGCCAGTGCGACGTGATCATCATGGACACGGCAGGGCGCCTGCACGTCGACGAGCAGATGATGGGCGAGGTGCGGCGCATCCAGAGCCAGGTAGCGCCCCACGAGATCCTGTTTGTGGCCAACGCCATGACCGGCCAGGACGCCGTCAACAGCGCGAAGCAGTTCCATGAAGCGTTGCCGTTGACGGGCGTGGTGTTGACGCAATTGGACGGTGATGCGCGCGGCGGCGCGGCCATCAGCCTGATCAGCGTCACCGGGTGCCCGATCAAGTTCGTCGGTACCGGTGAGAAGCTCGACGCCCTCGATCCGTTCCATCCGAAACGCATGGCCGACCAGATCCTGGGTATGGGCGACATCGTATCGCTCGTCGAAAAAGCCCAGGAGGTGGTCGACAAGGATCAGGCGCTCAAATTCCAGGAGAAGGCCCGCAAGGCGACGTGGGACCTCGAGGATTTCCTGCAGCTAATGCAGCAGGTCAAGAAGATGGGCTCCCTCGGCGAACTGGTTCAGAAGATCCCCGGCATGAAGCAGATGATGGGCAAGGGGATGCCGGATGTCGACGACGACGAGATGAAGTACGTCGAGGCTATCATCTATTCGATGACGCCCGAAGAACGGCATAAGCCGAAGCTCATCAACGGGAGCCGGCGGCGGCGCATTGCCGACGGGAGCGGGACCACTGTGCAGGAGGTCAACCGCCTGCTCAAGGATTTCGAGCAGATGCGCAAGATGATGAAGAAGATGATGAAAGGCGGGAAGAAGGGCCGGCGGGGCATGCCGCCGATGATGCCTGGATTTTAGATTACGGCGTTTTCAAGGGATAAGGCGCCCGGATAGATACAGGACACGAGCAGGGCCGCACTGAGAGCGCGGCCGGGAGAGAAAGGAACAATGGCAACTGTAATACGTCTGAAGCGAGGTGGCCGCACCCACGCCCCCTACTACCGGGTGGTCGTCATGGACGGGCGGAACCGCACGCGGGGCCGCGTGATCGATGAAATCGGCTTCTATCATCCCTGCGCCCGGCCCGAGCCGCGCGTGGAAATTGACGCCAAGCGCGCCCTCAGATGGTTGTGCGACGGCGCCCAACCCTCTGACACCGTACGGTCCGTGCTTACCAGAAATGGCATCATGGATATGTACGCCAAAGGGACGAAGCCGGAAGATTTGCCCGATACGGCGCCCGCCACGGAATCGGCTGCGGTCGCGGAGACGTCGGAAGAACCAGGGGCGGCCGAGACCGCCGAGCCCTCCGCCTGAACCGGGGGCTGAGCGGCGCGGCGCGGTTGTGGACCGCCCGGTAGAAACCGCCGCCTATGAGGATTCGCAACGTGAAACAACTCATCGAGTTTATCGCGAAGAAACTTGTCGATCACCCCGAGGACGTGCAGGTGACGGTCATCGAAAACGAAGATGGCCAGTGCTATGAATTGCGCGTAAACGCGGACGACATGGGCAAGGTCATTGGTCGGGACGGTCGCACGGCGAAAGCCATCCGCACCATCCTGAACACGGCTGCAAACAAACAGGACACGCGGGCGACGCTCCAGATCGTGGAGTGAAACGCGCGCCCGAACGATGATGACCAGGCGCACGGCCGTAGCGGGCAAGGTTCATTCCGTAAACCCGGGTAAACGGCAGGTGCGCATACAGGCAGCAGGTGAGGACGTGCCCGATGAGGCGTTTCTGGGCCGGCTGCGGTTGCGTTTGACGGACGGGCGTGAAGTGCGGCCCCTCGTGGCCGCGTTACGCCGGCCCCAAGGCGCGGTGGTGGTCGAGTTCACGCCCGGCACACCGCGCGACAGCGTGGCGGCGATGCGAGGAGCGGAGGTCCTCTGGGAAGCGGATGAGGCCGCTCTTGCCCGGATGGGGCAGCTCGAAGTGGATGCCCTCGTCGGCATGCAGCTAATCGGCCCTGAGCAGGTCGGGATCGGTGAGGTGGTGGGCGTGCTCGAGACGCCGGCCCACGCCGTAGTGGAAGTGAAGTGCCCGGATGGCCGCAGCCTGCTGCTGCCGGTGGTTCGGGAAGTGGTACAACGCATAGATTGGGAATCCGGGGCTATCTTCGTGGGAGATATCGCCCCCTTCGCGGTGGACGATGCGCATTGATGTCCTCTCGTTGTTCCCGGAGTTCTTCGAGGCGCCCCTGAAGGCCAGCCTGCTGGGCAAAGCCATCGAACAGGGCGTCCTCGAGGTGGCGGTCACGAATGTGCGGGATTTCGCCACCGATCGACACCGGACCGTGGACGACGCCCCGTACGGCGGCGGCCCCGGTATGGTGATGCGCTGTGAACCCATCGCGGCGGCCCTGGAAAGCCTGGCCGGCCGGAATTCGCTCCGGCGCGTTGCGCTGATGTCGCCGCGGGGCCGAAGGCTCGATCAGGCGCTCGTGCGTGAGTTGGCGGGCGAGCAGGACCTGGTCCTGGTGTGCGCGCGCTATGAAGGTGTGGATGAGCGTGTCAGCACGGCGCTCTGTACGGAAGAGATATCGATTGGCGATTACGTGCTCAGCGGAGGCGAGTTGCCTGCGCTCGTGATAATTGAAGCGATTAGCCGGATGTTGCCCGGAGTGGTGGGCGACTGGGAATCTGTCACGACGGATTCGTTCTACGACGGCCTGTTGGGGCCGCCCCAGTATACGCGCCCGCCGGTTTTCCGAGGCATCGAGGTGCCCGCGATCCTCCGTGAAGGCCATCACGCCGCCATCGAGCGCTGGCGGCGCAAGGAGGCCTTGCGGGCAACACGCGAGCGGCGTCCGGAGTTGTTGAACCACTGCAGTGAAGAAGACCGTCTGCTCCTGGCGGAGATCGACCGGGAAGAAGCAGAACGGAAGCGAGGAGAACAGCCGTGAAATTCGCGAAGGCCGTTGAAGAACTCAGCCAGGAACAGAAGAAGGCCGTGGAAAACGTCCCGCAATTCAAGACCGGCGACACCGTCCGCGTCCATTTCCGGATTGTCGAAGGCGAGAAAGAGCGCGTTCAGGTGTTTGAAGGGGTCGTGATTGGACGCAAGGGCGGCGAAAGCCCCAATGCCAAGTTCACCGTGCGCCGCGTGGCCTTCGGTGAAGGCGTCGAGCGTGTGTTCCCGCTCCATTCGCCCCGCGTCGAAAAAGTCGAGGTGATTCGGGAAGGCAGCGTGCGCCGGGCGAAATTGTACTACCTGCGTGAACGCGCCGGTAAAGCAGCGCGCGTGAAAGCCAAAGGCCGCGCAGCCGCCACCAAAGAAAGCCAATAAAAGCGGCTGTTTGCGACTGTTTCTCCTGATTTGCGAGGCCCGCATTCCCCAACCTTGCGGTTGGTGCGCATGCGGGCTATTCTACGGGTGTCGCGGTATCTGGCAGATTCTCGAAACGGCCTCTTGTGGGATTGGATCGATGCAGAAACACACCCTGAACGAATTGCGCGCCCGTGTCGACGCCGGGCCGCCTTACGCGCAGGATTTTCTTGCGTCACTGCGCCTCGATCCGCGAACCGGCGCCCAAAAACTTTATGCCGTGTGCCTGCGCCGGATGCGCATACGGTCGACCCAATGGCAGGACGAACGGAGAGCGTACACCTTCGAGCGGACCGCCGCGGAACAGGGATTCCGCCGCGTCGCGGGAGTCGATGAAGCGGGCCGGGGCCCGCTGGCAGGGCCGATTGTCGCCGCCGCGGTCGTTCTCGAGCATCCCATCCCGGACCTGAACGACTCGAAGCAATTGACGCCCGAACAGCGCACCCGCCTTTTCGATCTGCTGCACCGTGGGCGGCACGCCATTGGCATTGCCGTCGTGTCCTCCGGGGAAATTGACCAAACCGGTATCCAGCCAGCCAACTACGCCGCGATGTACCGCGCCGTGACCCGGCTTACGCCCGCCCCGGATTACCTTCTGGTGGACGGTTTCGAGATCGCGGGATGCCCCATTCCCCAGTGCCGCATCATCAAGGGGGATTGCCGCTCGCAATCGATCGCCGCAGCGAGCATCGTCGCAAAAGTCACGCGCGACCGCATCATGGATGAGCTGGACGGCCAGTTCCCCCAATACGGGTTTGCGCGGCACAAGGGCTACGCCACGAGTGACCATCTCGAGGCGATTGAGCGGTGGGGGCCGTGCCCCTGTCACCGCCGCTCCTTCGCGCCGCTTGCGCGCCCCGTCCAGACGGGTTACTTGTTTTCGGAACCCGACGAGGATTCGCATTCATGCGCCATGTGATGATAGCGCTCTGTCTGGCGGCCGCTTTCGGATGCCGAACAACACCGCCGCCCAGCCTCGAGACCGCCAGTCCCCGGGCTCAGGCATTCAATCATTATTTGATGGGCGACATCCATCGCAGAAACGGCCGCTTCGAGGAAGCCGTAGACGAGTTTCTGCAAGCGTACCGGTATGCGCCGGATGACTCGTTCCTGGCCAAGCACGTCATTCGCGGCTACCTTATGATTCACGACTTCGAGAACGCGCGCACCCATGCGGAAAAGTTGGCCGACGACTATCCCGACGACCCCGCCGCGTGGTTCATGCTTGGCCGGATCTATCGCGAACAGGAACAGTACGAGGAGGCGACGGAGGCGTTCCGGAAGGCGCTCGACCTGACTTCCTTCAATGTCTTCATATACGACGAACTGCTGAAGGCCGAAGAAGAATCCAATGATTATGTCTCCGTCGTCGATATCTACATGAAACTTGTGCAGATTCACCCCGATTCGGCCCTGCTGCACGAACGCCTTGGGCTCAGCCTTGCCCAAATTGACAAGAACGACGAGGCGAAGGTTTATCTGCAAGAGGCCCTGGAGCTGGATTCGGAACTGACGGCTGCGCGCAATCTTCTCGGCCTGATTCACCTGCAAATGGACGAGAATGAGTCCGCCGCTGCCCAATTCCGGCGCTACCTTGTCTCTTCGCCGGACGACGTGGGCGCGCGCGAGCACTTCGCCGCAGCGCTGGTCCGATTGGGGCGGTATGACGAGGCCCTCGAAGAGGTTAACGCCCTCTGCGAGCATGCCGGCGCCGAAACCCGCCATCATCTGGAGCGCATGTTCCTCTTGATGCGCAAAGGAGACCCCGGTGCGGCCGGCCGGGTGGTCCCTCCAAACGATGCGCCCATTACCGGGACGCTCTTCAGGGCAATGGCACGCAGGCTTGCCGGCGAGCCCTACCTTCCATTGCTCGAATCGCTCGACGAAACCGATGGCGACATCGATTACGAAAGCCGCGCGTATCTCCAGGAGATTCTTTATCTGTACGGGCCGGAACAGGCCGGGGAGTTCCTCCTCGACAGTATGAGGGCCATTGCCGGGGAGGGTTTCCAGTCGCAGCGGTTCGCCATCCTGCAGGCGCGCATGCTCATGGCACAGGACCGCAATCGGGATGCCGAGCGGATTCTGCGCGAAACTCTGGAGCGGTATGGCCCCGATAAGTGGGTCCACTATTACCTGGCTGTCATCTACGAGGAATCAAATGACCTGCACAGCACCGAAGAGCACCTCGAAGCATGCCACGAACTGGACCCGGACGATCCGGACGTCCTGAATTTCCTGGGATACTTCCTCGCGGACCACGACAAGAATCTCGAAAGGGCCAAAGCACTTATCGAGCGCGCCCTCGAGATATCGCCGGAAAATGGTTTCTATCTGGACAGCCTGGGCTGGGTGTACTACCGGCAGGGCCAGGCCGACCTGGCGGTCGAGTATATCCGGCGGTCCATCCTGCGGCTCGAGCGGGATGACGCGATTGTGCGGGATCACCTGGGCGATGCCTACCTCCTGCAAGGAGCGGTCGAGAAGGCGCTGGGAGAATGGGAACGGGCCCATCGCCTCGATCCCGAGCTCGCGGGCGTGGCCGAGAAGCTTAAGAAACACCGCGAGAATTACCGCGAAGACAACCGCTGAACGTGGGCATCACGGTTGCGCCTTCCTGAGGCGCAATACCAAGCCGAGGTCTACGCCGGGATTCTTGAAATCCCTTCGCTGGTCTTACAGAATGCGCCCATGACCGCGCGCCCATCACACCAGGCATCGAATAAGCCGTCTCGATGGCGGCGGTGGCTGCTGCAGGGAGGAATCCTCATCGTGACCACGCTCATCCTCTTCGAGATTGTCCTCCGCATCTTTGGACTCACTGATCCGGTCTTGTACGAGGCCGACGCCGGGGCCGGGTACCGCCTCCAGCCCCGTCAGCACGTGTCGTATCTGAGCACGGACATCACGATCAACCCGTGGGGCATCCGCGACCCGCGCGAGTTTGACGGGCCTCCGCCGCCGGGTACGCGACGCATATTGGTGCTGGGCGACTCCGTCACGTGGGGCGGCATGGGTATCGACCAGGCGGACCTGTTCACGGCCAGGCTCGAGCATGAGCTCCGTACCCTCGGCCACAGCGTCGAGGTCTTGAATGCCGGCGTAAACGGGTATTCGGTCTCCCAGATGGCCGCCCTGTACGAAACGCATCTGGCCGCTCTCGAACCCGAGCTCATCCTCGTCTATGCGATTCCACGCGATTTCCTGCGCCCGCCAAGGGTTGAGCTCGTGCGAAACAGCGTAGCGTTCCCCATGCGCCGGCCCGGTTTCGCCCTGCCCGTTGCCCTCGACCTGGCGCGCGTCACGCTTCACAACCGCCTGGGGTGGGGATGGCTCGACGGTGGCCCGATCACTCGTCCCGGGCCGGGGCAATACGACGAGCGCGAGGCGCTGCGTGACAACATCGCCGCGTATCAGCGTCTGGCCCGCTCGAGCGGCGGGAGGGCCAGGCTGCTTCTGGCGCCCACACGCGCGTGCGCCGGAGACGAAGAGCTCGAGCAGGCGTTGCAGGATGCCGGCGTGCCGTATGAACGCGTGGGCGAGCGCGTGACCTTGCCCGACTGGGACCTGGGTTTCGCCGACGAGGTGCACCTCTCGCGCCTGGGCCATAACGCAGTCGGGCCGGCCATCGCGGAAATCCTGGTGACCATGTCGATGCCGCCGAAACTCGAAGTCCGGCACGAGGAAACCCTCTATACCCATATTCCGCCCAACAACGGGTCGGGGCCATTCTGGAGTTTTGGGTGCAGCACCATCGCGCGTACCGGCGACGCGGTCTTTGTCGCGGAAATGGAGACCGGCAAAGACGTGCCTCCGTTGTGCAACACCCGCTGGCGCCTGCACAAACGGACGCACGAGGGTTGGCGCCTGTTTGCCGAAGCCGAGGACTACCGTCAGCGCGAGCCCGCCGTGCTCGCTACAACCGGTCCGGATGCGTTCTACCTCAACGTCAACGACTCGACCGAGCCCCCGGGAACCCAATACGGACCATGCACCCCGTATCTGCTCAAATTCGGCGCGGAAAACCCCGAGAACCCCCGGAAGCTCAGTCCGGTCTGGGAAAGTGAACCGTATTACACGGACCATTCGTACCGGGGGTTCGCCGCGGACCGGCAGGCGAAAGAACTGCTTATGCTCAACATCGACGCCAAAACAAGCGAGCAGAACTGGTGTCACTTGACCGCGGACGGCGAAACCATTGGGAACGGGAAGATCGTATTCCCCATTCGCTCGTGCTACCCCCAGGTTGCCCTGAAAGACGGCGCCGCCTATGTCCTCGCCATAGGCGATATCCAGGAGCCGGTCAAAGAGTGGGCCGATTACAAACTCGAGCAGACCCAGCGCACATGGGACTATGTCTTCCGGATACTCTATTTCACGTGGACACCCGGGATTCGGTCGAAAGCATTCGCCGAACCCGTCGAGATAGCCAACGTAGACGCCACGGCCGGCCATATCACCAACCAGGACCTCTGGATTGCCCCCAACGGCGACGCCTACATCCTGTACACCCAACGGGCGGTCAGCAGTACCCTTATGCGCGACAAGTTCTTCCCCGGACTCTCGACGCTGGACTCGTTGTATCTCGCGGTCGTGCGTGACGGCGCAGTCGTGTCGCGGGAGGTGCTTTTCGAGGGAACGGACTCCCGGCAGCCGGGTACCGCGCGTTTCCATGCCGCGGCAGATGGAACCGTCAATGCCCTCCTATATGCGGCGATCGACGGCGCCCCGGGCAATTATTTGATGCCCATCACACCGCCACTCGGGCAGCGCGACCTGGTGCCGGTGCCTTTACAGCAGCCCGTCGGGACGTTCCTGCTCGCCAATACACGCGCAGGAAATGCCCCATCGAATACCATCGACCTTGTCGGGAGCGGCCCAGGCAGCGCCATCGTGTATGCCCAGATTCAACTGGGCGATTGAACAGCGATGAGAACCCCTTGCGGCTCTGGCGCGATGGTAGCGAAGCCGCCTCGGGAGCGGCCCGCCCGATGCGCCGGGTAACCTGACGTTGATCTGCGGCAGGACAATGCGATGCGAGGCCGCGTTGCGGGTCCGTGGCACGGCACGCCGCACACCCGTGGCACCTATGCAAGCACTTTGCTATACTTCTGCCGTCGATCCAGCAGGGGAGCCTGGTAACATGCCGGAACCGCCGCGCGCCTTGATGCATGGATAATTTCTGACGTTGCGTCATATACTGGAGGGGCTATGAGTGTACAGTCGCGTAAACAACGGGAATTGCACGAACGCGAGGAGCTTTTCCTCAAAGTAGCCCGCCGATTGTTCATCGAAAAGGGGTTCCACGGTCTGACCATGGACCGGATCGCGGAGGAAACGGAATACTCCAAAGGCACAATTTATCTTCATTTCGGCTGTAAAGAGGAGCTGATACTTGAACTCGGCAAGCGGTCCCGCAAGCAGCGTCTCGAGTTCATTGCCCGCGGAGCCGCCTTCTCGGGCCGCCCGCGCGAACGCATGATGGGAGTGGGTGTGGCCGCCGAAATTCATGCGCGGCTATATCCGGATGACGTGCGCATCTGGGAGATCATGAACGCCGAATCGATCATCGAAAAAATCCCGGACGACCGGCAACCCGACCTCAAGGCGCTGGACGTTGCCATGTTGCGGATCGTGATTGGCCTGGTCCGGGATGCGGTGGACTGCGGGGATCTCGAGTTGCAGCCCGGCCAAACCCCCGAAGCAGTAACTTTCGGGTTCTGGACCATCGCCGACGGCGGTATTGCCGCCATCATGAGCGGCGCGCCGCTGGATCACCTGCGTTTCCAAGATCCCTATGAGGCGATCTTCACGAATTGCCACATGCTGGCCGATGGGTACGGGTGGCAGCCCCTTTCTACCGAGTGGGACTACCATGCGACATACGAGCGTATCCGCCGCGAGATTTTTCCCGCGGAGTGCGGTCTGGTCTTTGATTGAGCGCCATCGGGTACGTAGGGGGGTAGCGAACCATTAGCCGAGGGGCCTCGTCCGGGATGTCGCCGGGATTTCTCCGTGTGGCAGCGGTTGAGTATCAGTGGTATTATTGAGGCGCGTTTTGCGAGGTATTTACGCCGCGGCCGGTTGCGGCGGCCGCGCTCCGAGGGCTTGGCGAAGAAAGACGATGAAAGGAGAGCATCATGTCGAGGAACCGTTTCGTAGCATTGGCTGCACTGGTGGCCGTTGGTTTTTCGCTGGCCGCCGCGGCCGCGGAAGAAGATGGATGGGAGAGCCTGTTCGACGGCAAGTCCTTGAAGGGCTGGATTCAGAAGAACGGGACCGCCACGTATCGCGTAGAAGAGGGCACCATCATCGGGCAGACTACTCCGGGAAGCCCCAACTCCTTCCTGTGCACCAAGAAAGAATTCGGCGATTTCGAGTTGGAGTTCGAGGTGAAACTGCTCAACAACGAACTCAATTCCGGCGTGCAGATCCGCTCCAAGACGGCTGAGCCCAAAGGCGAGGACAAATTCGGGCGTGTGAACGGCCCTCAGGTCGAGATCGAGGCGACCGGCGAGAACGGCGCCGAATCCGGGTACCTCTACGGCGAAGCCGCCGGCGGATGGATGACCCCGGAAGCCGAATTGATCCCCCACAAGCATTTCAAGGATGGGGAATGGAATAAGTACCGCATAGTCGCCAAGGGTCCCCGTATTCAGACTTGGATCAACGGGCAGGAGATCGAAGACCTGGTCGATAACGCGAAATTCGAGTCGCACCCGAAAGGGTTTATCGGCCTCCAGGTCCATGGCGTTGGCGACCGGGGCCCCTACGAGGTTGCCTGGCGGAATATCCGGATCAAGCCGCTGGATAAGGAATAGCCAACGGAACTGACTCCGAACGTCAAAACAATCGGTCTCGCTCAAAACGCGGGCCGATTGGTTTGATCGGTCCGCCTCGAACCAATCATTCAGTACAATGAAGCCTCGCTCCAGCAAACAAGGGGAATCACTTCATGCCAAAACACACCCCGATCAAGATTGCCATTGCCGGACTCGGCCGCGCCGGGTGGGGCATGCACCCGCGGGAACTCGAGGGCAAGGATTCGATGTTCGCCATTGTCGCGGGTTGCGACGTCATCAAGGAGCGTTGCGACCGGTTCGCGGAGAAGTTCGGATGCCCGGTCTACCGCGATTACGCCAAAATGCTCGAAGACCCGAACATCGAATTGGTGAGCATCGCGACCCGCTCGCCGGACCACGTCCCCCACGCCATTCAGGCCCTCAAGGCGGGCAAGCACGTCTTCCTGGAAAAGCCCATCGCCACCTCCTACGCCGAGGCAAAGAAACTGAAGCCCGCTGCCGCGAAATCCAAGGGCAAACTTTTCATTCGCCACAACCGCCGTTTCGAGCCGGGCTTTCTGCATGTCCGTGAGCTCATCGCGTCGGGCATTCTGGGCGACGTGTACCAGATCAAACTGGCGCGCCTGGGCTACAGCCGCCGCGACGACTGGCAGACCCTCAAGAAATGCGGCGGCGGCCAGCTTCTGAACTGGGGTCCCCACATCATCGACCACGCCCTGCAGTTTCTCGAATCCCCCCTCGCATCGGCGTGGGGCGACCTGAAATGCGTCGCGGCCGTGGGCGATGCCGAAGACCACGTGAAGGTGATCGTGCGGGGCAAGAACGGGCGTATCGTGGACCTCGAGATCAGCGGCGGCACGGCCTCGTCGTTGCCCGAGTACGTGGTGTGGGGCACGAACGGGGCGCTGGTGCTGGAAGGCGACACCATCCGGCTCCGCTACCTCAATCCCAGGAAGAAACTGAAACCCCGCCGGCCGAAGCCCGGCACCCCGGACCAGAGCTTCGGCACGCCGGAGAAACTCCCCTGGGTCGAGAAGACCCTCACGGTGAAGCCCCAAAAGACCTACGACATCTGGGACGAACTCTACAAAGCCATTCGGGAACGAAAACGATTCCCGATTACCCTCGACGAAGCCCTGAACGTCATGAAAGTCGTGTCTGAGGTCAAGAAGGGCACCAAATTCTGACGCGCAACATGCCGGCGGCCGTTTTGTGTCTATGCCGAGAGCGCGCCGGACTCGATGTCCGCGATGATATGGTTGCCCAAGGCGACCGCTTCCGCGGGAAAACGCCATTGCGCGACAAGCCGCTCGGATACCAGTTCACGCAGTTGCGGCAACACGAGCATCTCGGCCGCCTGTTCGCTCGACAGCGACCGCGCCAGATACGAATCCTCATCGAACGTGTCGAAGAAACTCTGCAAGCCCCGCTCCGTATCGCCGCCGACCGCACCGAAATCCTGCCCGTAAATGTGCATGGCGGAGCTGTAATCCGCGTAACTGCCCACATGCACGGCGCGTCCAGACTTCGCGGCGATCTGCTTCGCCACGACCTGTTGCAGGAAGGTGATGCCGATGACGTTGTCCGGCCAGGCTTTGTACAAATCGCGCGACCGCCACATCGTATTCATGTTGAGCACCAGGCTGCCGTCCGCGCCCTCGGGGCACCGCAACTGGACTTCGCGCAGGCACGGCACGTCTTCCTTCAGGAACGGATCGATATTGGGCACCGATGTCGTCGCAACCGCCCGCCGCGAATAGGGCGTCTGGGCAATGCGCTCGATAGCCAGGGCCATCTGGTCAACGGTATCACCATTCACGTCCGGGTGCGCGAACAGCCGCTGATGGTACGTGTAGGGCCATTCCTTCGCCGATAATTCGCCGGAAAGGGCCTCTTTCAGTTGCTCCATCGGGACCACCATGTGGTCCTTGATCCCCATGATCTCGGCGATATAGGTCCCGATCTCGCAGAACGACAGGGGTGGAAACCGCGGCTCGCCGAAGGGCTCCCTCACCTCGATCAGCACGCGGGCATCGCGGCTGGGCGGGTCGATGTATTCCCCCTTCGCGTCCTTGCGATCGTATTCCGTGCGAATCGGAAGTCCCTGCTCCCACACCGCCTTCATCGCGCGGTAATGGGCCTGCGGAATCGTATCCGCCACAACGTGCAACGTCGGAATGCGGCCATGGGCCTGAGCCTGCTGAATCATACGGCGCTTCCTCCCCCTCTGCGTTGTCGAGCCCTAATCATAAGCGCCCAATCCGCGCGACGCAAGCAGGGCGGGGGCGTGAATCGTCTGGCATACGGCCTGTACATCGCATAAGAGCCGCATGTCCTCTGTGGTCGGGCCGCCCTTGACCCATTGTGCCCCCTTTGGACAATTCGGAGGCATCGTGATAGACTCAATCGAGCATCTGGGATTGGGAAGGAATGCGCCATGGAATGTTCGAGCTGCAAATTTCGAAGCGCCATCGGCTACTGCGGCGTCACCCACCAGCTCCTGTGCGAGGAGTGCGGCATCCATTGCGACCAGTGCGGCATGTTCGTGGGCGCGGAACACATCTATGAGACCAGCAAGGGCGTGAAACTCTGCCCGAAGTGTCAGGAAGAGCGCGCCGCACGCAAGTCCGAGAAACATAAGAAGCATCATCAACGCGAACGTGAACCCGCCTCCTCACACGCGGGAGGCGATACCAGTCTGGCCGCACTCGAGAACGAGCCGCCCCCTCCCGGAGAGTTGGCCGATGAGGAAGACGTGGTAGAGGACGAGGCGCTGGCCCGCAGCGGGTATCAGAAATGGCAGCCGTGGCAATTCAGCATGTTGCTGGCTGTATTCGGCGTGATCGGGGCCACCCTGATTATTATCTTTCCGTCGTTCCGCGGGATCACGCTCGGCGACGGTTCGTACTTCCCCATGGCGTACATAGTTGTCTTCCTGCCCCTTTTGGCCTTTGCGTGGGCATTCATCGGTCTCACCTATGCGAAATTCTGGGAGGACCGCGAGAAATGTCTCGTGAGCACCGGCCTCGGCATTCTGGCCATCGTCATGCTGTTCGGCTCCTGGTTCACCGACCCCGTTCGACACGTAGAACATCAAACCGAAATCGCCGTTAGAACACGCGACGTCATGGATGCCGAGGAACTGGCCGATTGGCGCGAAGGCATCCTGAACCGGTATCGCTAGTCACGAGCACCACGATGACATGGATTGCGGAAATCTACGGTTTCGTTCTGGCGAACAAATGGTGGTTGGTGGCGCTGATTCCACTCGCAGTAGTGGTTCTTGCCGTCAAATTATCCCGATAATGCCTCCCCCGTCGGGACACACCTTGTAAGGGGCCATCCCCGCCGATGACACGCTCAGCGCGGGGGGAACACGATTGAGGAGCTGGGTATCCGAATGAGACGCACCGCCTTCAGGCTCGCCCCTATCTTCTTGCTGGGCGCCTTCTTCGGAATCGCTTCCGTGAGAACCCCCGGCGTTCCCCTGGACTGGCTGACCGCTGCGGTGCGCGCGGCTATCACGATTGGCGTCCTGGTGATGTTCGTTCTGGTGCTGCCGCGACGGTTCAGACTCCCCACGCAGATCTTCCTGGCCATGCTCGGGGGCGTGCTTGCGGGATGGTGCTTCAAACTCATGCATGCCGAATCCTTCGCGGTGGATTACCTCAATATTTTCGGCGCCGCTTTCATCCTCCTCCTGAAGCTGGTCATCACGCCCCTCATCTTTGTGTCAATCATCTGCGGCGTATCGGGAATCGGGGATCCGCGCAAGCTGGGAACGGTGGGATTCAAAGCCATCGCGTACTACCTGTGCACCACAGGTGTGGCGGTCCTTATCGGTTTTCTCTGCGTAAACGCGATCCGTCCCGGAACCGGCAGGACCGACCTGCAGATTTCCAGGGACGCCACCCCAGCCTCGGCGGAAGCGAGCGGGCAAGCCATGTCGACCGGGCGCGCCATTCAAGACACCGCCTTGCCGGCCATAATCCAGAATCCCATCATGGCAGGCCAGAATCCCCTGGCGATCATATTCTTCGCCATCCTCCTGGGCGGCGCCATTGCCTCCCTAGGCGCGCGCGCGAAACCCGCCATCGAGGTTTTCCAGGTCTTCGACAAGGCCCTGATTCAGCTGGTGCTCTGGATCATGTACCTCGCTCCGATCGGCGTTTTCACCCTGATGAGCAAGGCCATCGCCGAACTCGGTATCGACTACATCGTTTCCCTGGCCTGGTACGTCGTGACCGTGGTGGCGGGGCTTGGCCTGCATTTCGCGTTTCTGGTGTGCATTGTGCTGCCGCTCGTGGCGCGCGTATCTCCGGTGCGGTTCATTAAAGGTATTGCGCCGGCACTCGAGTTGTCTTTCAGCACCTCCTCAAGTTCGGCGACTCTTCCCGTCACCATCGACTGCACCTCCCGGCGCATTGGCGCGGACGAAAACGTCACCAGCTTCATGCTCCCCATAGGCGCCACGGTGAATATGGACGGCACGGCCCTGTACCAGGCCGTGGCGGTATTGTTCATTGCGCAGGTCCTCAACAAGGATCTCACCCTGGCCCAGCAATTCGGCGTGTTCGTGTCGGCGACCATGGTTTCTATCGGCACGGCGGGCATACCGGGCGGCAGTATCGCGTTAATGCCTCTGGTGCTGAAACAGGCCGGCATTGGCGCCGAATACGTCGGAATTGTTATCGGGGTGGACCGGTTCCTCGATATGTGCCGTACCGTGGTGAACATTACTGGCGACAGTGTCGGCGCCATCGTGGTATCGCGCTCGGAGGGCGCAGCCATTACACCGCGAACCCAGGAAGAGTAGTCACGGCATGCAGAACCCACCGCGCATTCAACACGTTGTCTGGGATTGGAACGGGACACTGCTCGACGATCTTGATTTGTGCCTTTCCGCCTTGCATGAATTGAGCAAGCCCCGCGGCATCCCCCTCGTCGAGCTCGAGACCTATCGCGAAGCATTCACGTTTCCGGTCGTCGAGTACTACAAGGCCTTGGGCTTCGACCCGTCCCCGGAGGCGTTCGAGGAGGCGGCTCGTGAATGGGTCAAGATGTATGCCGACAATGTCTATTCCGAAACGTGGCTATACGACGGCGCTCTCGATACTCTCGGGCGATTGCGCGACGCGGGTGTGCGCCAGTGCCTCGTGTCCGCTCACCAGCACGACATGCTCCTGGCCGCGGTCAGGCATTTCGGCGTGTTCGAGTATTTCGATACCATCCGCGGCCTGCGCGACCACTATGCCGAGAGCAAGGTCGATCTGGGAAAGCAATGGCTTGCCGAGATGAACCCGCCGCGCGAGGCCGTGCTCATGGTTGGCGACACCCTCCACGATTTCGAAGTCGCGAACGAGCTGGGTGTCCGGTGCCTTCTTGTGGCCCAGGGGCATCAGTCGGAGAGACGTTTGCGCGCTACAGGTGCCCCGGTGCTGGCATCCATTCGCGAGGTCCCTGCATTTCTTCAGGTATGACGGGCAAACACGCCCGTTATCCTATCCATCCAGAATGGTGCGCACACTTTCGGTCAGCGATTGAACGGTGAAGGGTTTCTGCAGCAGCATCGGTTCGGGGCCGAGATTCGAACAGTCCGAAACGAGTTCGTTGGCGTAACCCGACATGAAAAGCACCTTCATGCCCGGTTCACGCGGCGCAAGTTGTTCGTACAACTCGCGGCCATTCATGCGCGGCATGACCACGTCGGTAAGGAGCAGGTCGATGGATTGGCCGAAGTGTTCCGCCACGTCCAACGCGTCTTCCCCATCCTGTGCGGTCAGCACCTCGTAGCCGTGGCGGCGGAGGACGCTGCTCGTGAGTTCCCTGACCATCTCCTCGTCCTCGACCACGAGTATGGTCTCCGTGCCCCGTGTGCTCTCGCGGGGCAGGTCGCCCTGCGGCTGCGCTTCCGGCGCCCCCTCCACGGCCGGAAGATATATCCGGAAACGGGCCCCTTCCCCGGGAGTGCTGTCCGCCCAGATAAATCCCCCATGCTGTTTCACAATCCCGTACACGGTGGCCAGACCCAGGCCCGTTCCCGCGCCTACCTCTTTGGTTGTGAAAAACGGATCGAAGACATGATCCAACACCTCGGCGGGCATGCCGCAGCCGCTGTCCGAAACGGTAATGACGGTGTAATCGCCGGGCGAAGGACTTGGAGAGGGTGGGCCTGTTTTCGTGCTCTTTATCGTGACAGATTCCGTCGTGATGGTGAGCGTTCCGCCATCCGGCATGGCGTCTCGCGCATTTACCGCCAGATTCATCATGATCTGCTGAATCTGGGCGGGATCTGCCGTAACGGCGGGCACCGTTTCATCGAGATGCGTCTCGAGCACGATCCCCTCGCCGATGAGCCGCCGCAACATGGGCGCCATTTCCCGAAGCACGCCGTTCAGATCGATGACCCGCATCTCCATGACCTGGCGCCTGCTGAAAGCCAGCAATTGCTGAGTGAGATGCCGCGCGCGATCCGCCGCCTGCCCTATTCCGTGAACCATGGCGTATTTGGGATCAGCGCTGTCCATGCCTGAAAGCGCCAGGTCCGAATAGGACAGAATCACGGACAACAGATTATTGAAATCATGGGCGATGCCGCCCGCCAGCAGCCCTACCGACTCCATGCGCTGTGCAAGCAACAATTGCTGCTGCAAATGCTTGCGTTCCGTGATGTCCTGCACCGTACCCAGCACTTTGGTGAGCCGCCCCGCGTCATCCTCAACGGCCTCCGCGACGGAGTGCACGGTGCGCACTACGCCGTCGGACTGGCGAATGACCCGGTATTCAACATCGTAGGTGGCCACTTTGCCACTGACAAAGTCACCGAAGGCGCCCATGATCCGGTCGCGGTCGGCAGGATGAATAATGTTGCTCAGGGCCGCCAAAGACAACGCTTGGACCTTTTCGCGAAGCCCGAAGATCCGGCCCGTTTCGCGCGACCCGCGCAGCTCTCCATCGAGCACGTCATATTCCCAGCTTCCGACCTGGGCAAATCGCTGGGCACGCTGGTATTGCTCCTCGCGCCGCCGCGCCATCTCGATATACAGGCGCCGCGCAATAAAGGCGCCCGCCTCGGTCGCCACCGCCGCCGCAGGCTGGAATGCCTCACGATTCTCGCCGGGCTTCAATGGCGCCAGCACCAGATAGCCGACCGCCTTGTCCCCCGCAACACAGGGAAGCACCCACGCTCCCTGGCAATCCTTGATCGCGAAGGTGGCCAGGAAATCCCACGGTAGCGAGCCCAGGGTGAAGGGCCGCCCCGTGGCAAGCACCGCGCGCATTTCGTCATCTTCCACGGGCAACTTCTCGAACGCTTTGGCGGTTTCGTATGCCATGTTCTGGCGCGCGTGCAGGATCGGCGTTCCTGCCTCAATCGCATACGCGGCTCCGGCTTCGCAGCCACATAAGTCCAAAGCCTTCCGCAACGCCGCCCCCAGGCCCGCTCCAAGCGAATCGGCCTCGTCCATGTCCTGGGCGAGATTGCGTAATTGCTCGTGCAAGCGCGCGGCACGGGCTACAGATATCTCCGCCTGTCTGCGTTTCGTCACGTCGCGCAACGAACCCACCACCCGCACCGGGGCGTCTCCTTCCCCCGCAACAATCGTCGCCGTAATGGCGAAATCTCCCACTCGCCCATTGCCGAGCCGCAGGCTCATGTCAAAGTCATCCACCCGGCCGGTTTCCTGGATGCGGCGCCGCAATTCCGCGCGCTGCTCGGGCTTTACATAAAACTCATCCGCGACATGCCCCACGACCTCCTCGCGCGACAAACCGGTCACGCGCTGCAACGACGGGCTCACATCCAGAATGCGCCCATCCGGAGTCAGCTCGAAATGGACATCCAGCATGTGCTCGAACATGCGCTTGTAACGGCTCTCCTCCGCCATGCGCCCGTGCCGCAACCGTGCCGCCTCGAGCGTCTCGCGCGTCAGGGCATTGTCGATGAGCAGAATCATGCCGAAATACGCATACTCGATCAGGTAGATGAACTTGTACATGCCCACGGTGACGGCCATGTCGTTCGCAACACCAAATACAAACAGCGAGATGGCCCAGAGCAAGACGCGGCCCTTGTCTTTCTCCCCGCTGCGATAGAAACGCAGGCACGCCCGCAGGATATACGCCAGGAACACGAGGCCGATCGCGCTCGTAATCTCGACAAACGGCCCCGGAGACATTTCCTGATAGACCACCTGATAGCCAAACGGCAAGTCAATGTGCTTGACCGAAGGGCGGTCGGCCGGCCAGGAAAAACCGCTCCTGTCAAACCAGAGGATCACGCTGCTCAATGCGTAGTAGACGGAAAACGTGTTGCGGACAAACGTCGACATCTGTCCTGTATACAGCCAGATGAACCAGACAAAGGCGATCGCCGCGTAGATGATCACCGTGACTTGCAGACGCTGCCAGAATTGCCCATCAAGCGATTTCTCGGCGCTGTACAACCCCGCCGTGGCCGCCGCATACAATGCGGCAAACAGACAGGTCACGGCAAACGCAAGATGCTCGCGCCGTTCCCGCAGACGCAAATAGGCAAGAACGTTGTGCATGCATATGCATGCCAGCACGCCTGTCATGAGTATTGCCGGGATGCTAACTGGACTGATCACGCTCGGTCTTCCTCAGCCGCTTGCCAAACCCACGCTTCGGACAGCAATAGTATAAATCGCAGACCCGTCCCGGACTGCATCGCCGGGCTGAACGAGCCACCCCCCAATCATTATGCCTCACACATCCACGATTCCGCATCCCCGCGGATGTCCTCCCCCCATAGTATACATGGAGCGGACGATTTGCGTTCGATTCGCGCGTGCATAGTCGGCGTGGCGCGCAACATCGCAACGGCGGCCATCACGGGCAAGGCACGAGAGAGTTTGGTCAAACCATTGAGCAGTCCTTTCTTTCAGGCGTTGAATCTGGTTGTGGCGCTGTTGCGATGGGCTCCTCGCTGTCCATTCTGTCCACCCGGTCCATGGGGTCCACTCCGACCACATGCGCCACAGGCCATGTACGCGATCCGGATGAGACATCTCCACGGCTCCCTGAGCGAACGGGTATACACTGTGTCTGTGCCAGTGATCCAGCGAGCCGGGTTCCGGGCAAACAGTAGTACATGCAGGCGGTCAGGTTGTATACTGAAGCGTAAGCGGCGGCAGGTTTTCTGCGTTGTGTGGAATGCTGGATGCCGAATCGCTGCCGGAGGTTGTTGGCCACATGACGAGCGTATTGATTGCGATCCTTTCAGGCGTCGGATTCATCGTTGCGTACCATACATACGGGCGGTTTCTCGCGCGTAAGATATTCTGCCTGAACCCGGAGGCGGTTGTTCCCTCGAAACAACTGGAAGACGGCGTCGACTATGTCCCCACGCGCAAGGAAGTGCTGTTCGGGCATCATTTCACCTCGATTGCAGGGACGGGTCCAATCGTGGGGCCTGCCATTGCGATCTTCTGGGGCTGGTTGCCAGCGCTGTTGTGGGTGCTGTTCGGCTCGATCTTCATAGGCGCCGTCCATGATTTCGGCGCCCTCGTCGTGTCGCTGCGTTCCCGAGGGCAGAGCATTGGCGACGTGGCAGGCCGCATGATTTCGCCGCGCGCACGGGCGTTGTTTCTGGTGATTCTTTTCTTTGTGCTCATGGTGGTGATCGCCATTTTCGGCCTTGTGATTGCCGTTATCTTTTCGGTTTATCCCGAGAGCGTGCTGTCGGTGTGGGTGGCCATGCCCGTCGCGGTTGCCATCGGCTTCTGGATCTACAAACGCGGGGGCAACCTGTTGCTGCCTTCCCTCGGAGCGCTCGCTATCCTGTACGGGGCCGTGGCCGTCGGCGTTTACCTGTTGCCCATCAATCTTGGCTCGGTGCTCGGTCTTCCCCTGTTCGCGGGCAACGAGGCGGGGTTCTTCAAGGGATTGGGGTCTGTCGTCGTGATTTGGACCGCTCTGCTCCTCGGGTATTGTTTCATCGCCAGTGTGCTTCCCGTCTGGATGCTCCTCCAGCCGCGGGACTACATCAACTCGCACCAGCTTGTGGTGGCGTTGGGACTTCTGATGCTGGGCCTGGCAGTCGCCCATCCGGCCATGGTGGCCCCCGCCATCAACGCGAACGTGCCGGACGACGCGCCCCCAATGCTTCCATTTCTGTTCATTACCATCGCCTGCGGCGCCATCTCGGGCTTCCATTGCCTGGTTTCCTCGGGCACCTCGTCCAAACAACTGCGAAATGAATCGGATGCCCAGTTTGTGGGCTACGGTTCGATGCTCATGGAGGCTGCTCTGGCCGTGCTCGTGATTCTCGCGTGCGGCGCAGGGATTGGCCTCGGCATCACGCACGAGGGCGAATCCCTCACGGGCGCCGGGGCATGGTCCGCCTATTATGGCGGGACGTGGGGGAGCATGGTCCTGGTACGCCAGGTCGGCGCATTTGTCGAAGGCGGCGCGAACCTGATCGCGGCAACCGGCGTGCCTCTTCCGATGGCCGTTGGAATCATTGCCGTTATGGTTGCCTGTTTCGCGGCAACCACCCTTGATACCGCTACGCGCCTCCAACGATACATCGTCCAGGAGCTGGCGGGGGTGATTCGTGTACCCGCCCTCCGGAACAAGTATGTTGCCACCACGGTGGCGGTGGTAACGGGCGGCGCGCTGGCCATGATTCCCGGCCCAAGCGGCCCCGGCTCGGGCGGCCTGATCCTGTGGCCGCTGTTCGGCGCCATCAATCAGCTCCTGGCAGGACTCGCCTTCCTCGTTGTGGCGTTTTACCTCGTTCGCCATAGCCGCCCGGTATACGTACTGGCGGTGCCCCTGGCGGTCATGGTTGTTCTGCCGGCATGGGCCATGGTGCACAACATCGTAACCTGGTACGGACAAGATAAGTGGCTGCTGGTGGCCATCGGCATCGCAGTATTACTGCTCGAAGCGTGGATGGTTCTGGAAGCCGCCCTCATGTGGAGGAGTGCCCGAGGCGTGATGCCCGAGGCCCTTCCACCGCTGGAAACGGTCCCTGCGTCCGCCGGCCACATCAAGAACGAGGGCGGCCGGGGTTGCTGAAATCGCCGTGCCGGACCCACGTCCGCCAACTGCGTTTCTGGAAAGGATTTCGTCATGAAAAATGCCCTGCTGCTTGTTACGGCGTGTTTCGCAGGCCTTGCCGCCGCCGCCGCGGAGCCGGAACAGCCCCGCGTCACCCTCGAGCTCCCTCCGGGCGAGGGCAATCCGCGCAACTCAGAGGGCGATTTCATCCAGCTGAACGATGGGCGCATCCTCTTCGTCTATACGCATTTCACCGGCAGCGCAAGCGACCATGGCGCCGCGTTCCTCGCGGGGCGCTTCTCGAATGATGGCGGAAGGACGTGGACCGCCGGGGACACCGTCATTCTTCCCAACGAGGGCGGCATGAATGTTATGTCGGTGTCGTTACTGCGGCTTCAGTCGGGCCAACTTGCACTCTTCTACCTGCGTAAGAACTCGACCCGCGACTGCCGTCCCGTCATGCGCATTTCGGCCGACGAGGCCAGGACCTGGGGCGACCCCGTGGTGTGTATTGATGCCGTTGCGTACTACGTGGTGAACAACGACCGGGTTGTGCAGCTTGACAACGGCCGTCTGGTCATCCCCGCCGCACGGCATGGCCTGCCCGGCGAAGACTTCACGGGGCGCGGCCAGGCCATGTGCTTTCTGTCCGACGACAACGGCGCGGCCTGGTTCCCGAGTCAGTCGATCCTGGATGCCCCCGAGGCCAGCAAGTCGGGGCTGCAGGAGCCCGCGGTTGTCGCACTGAAAGACGGGCGTCTCATGATGCTCTGCCGCACCGACCAGGGTTGCCAGATGTGGTCGTTCTCGAGCGATGCGGGAATCACCTGGACGCCGCCCGAAACAACGACGATTGCAAGCCCCGTGTCGCCCGCCACCGTCGAGCGGATTCCCTCCACAGGAGACCTCCTCCTGCTCTGGAACGACCACAGCAACATCGAGCCTTCGCTGAAGGGCAAGCGAACCCCCTTTGCGGCGGCAATCTCGCGCGATGAGGGGCAAACCTGGGAGAATGTGCGCCTTCTCGAGACCAACCCCGACGGCTGGTATTGCTACACGGCGCTCGAGTTTGCCGGTGACGCCGCTCTGGTTGGCCATTGCGCAGGCGATCCCACGGTGGGGCACCTCAACCGAACCCAGGTGTTGCGCGTCCCCGTGGCCTGGTTTTATGGCCAATAATCGGTCCGTTTCTCCGCGATCAGGCCGTCATCGCCCCAACCGCCGTCGGGCGCAACAGCGACCGCACCTCGCGTTCCAGCGCGCTCAGGGCCATCGGTTTGGCAAGTATCTTGTCTGCGCGGCACCGGTCCGCCCAATCGGCACCGTTCACATAGCCCGTCAGCGCAATGATGGGCATGGTCGGACAGAATTCCCTGATGAGCCGAATGGCGTCGAGCCCGCCCATGTTCGGCATCTCGATATCCATGGTCACGACATCGTAAACACGTTTCCGGCACTTGTCGACCGCCTCGAGACCGTCACGCGCCACATCGACCGCAAACCCATGGCCTGCGAACCATTGTGAAAGTACCTGAACGATAAAATCGTCGTCATCGGTGATCAGAATTGCCGGCATATGCACGTCAGATTCCTCCCACTCGCACCCTGCGAACCAAACACCCTGAATGGCGCCTCGGGCACGGTATCGCGCTCGAGACAGATCAACATCCGGTTGTCCAAACAATAAACACCACAATATACAGTATAAGTTTACCTTGGGGGTTGCGGTTGTGTCAAAGAGTTATTCCTGGTTTTCGTGTCTTACGCGATATTTGCCTAGGCATTTCGGAGCCACCACGACGACCGCACCATCGAGAAAATCGCGAAACCAGCACAGAGCACTGGAAAACCATGGCAACTTGCGGTATCTTAAGGGTGTAGAACGTGTGAGCGAGTACCTGGATTACCCCGTCAGGGTGACGTGCCGGCACCAGACGGGCTTCCCCGGCCGGGAGGCAGGGAGATTTTCATGGCAGATGAGATGTTCTTCTCCGCCGATAGCAAGTCGCTCCGGCGCGGGAAGCGGGTTGCGCCCCGTACCGAAACCTGCCGTCCCTGCCTCGTCTGGCCTGAAGATGCCCCGGATATGCATGTACGGGGCGTGATACTGGACATTAACGCTTACGGGATGCTCATCCGCATGATGGAGGCGCTGCCGCCCGGGATGCAAATTCAGGTGCAGCTCATGCGCGATGACGAGTTTCGCGAGCCCCTCGCCAAGCCGGTGACGGCCATGGTCGTGCGCAACATTCTCCAGAACGACGGGTTTGTGGAACACGGCATTCAGGTCCTTCAGGAAACGATTCGCAGGGAGGAAAGCAAACCGCTCCGCACGCCGTTGCGAAAACCGCGGTTGCGACAGCATGGGCGCGCCCGTATGCATACGCGCCACATGCGCTCCGCGGGGATCAAGCCGCGCGAAAGGGAGTAAAGAGTTGCCCAAGCCGAAAATCCTCATCGTTGATGACGAGCCCGATGTGGTGACCCTGATCGAACGCGCCCTGGAAGGCGAAGGGTTCGAGAGCGTGGCGGCTTATGACGGTATTAGCGCCCTCGATATCGCGGAGTCGGAGGGGCCGGCTGTCATCCTTCTCGACATCATGATGCCCATGATGAGCGGCTATGAAGTCTGTGAACAACTGAAGGCGAACCCGCAAACGCAGAACATCCCCATCATCTGCGTCACCTCGGCGCACACCTCGGAGGCTGTGGCGCGGTGCCGCCAGGTGGGGGCCAACAGCCTGTTGACTAAACCCTTCTCACCCGCCGAACTGATTGCCCAGATACATCGCCAGCTGGCCAGGACCGAGGAACACGAAACCAGCTAGCGCACCTTGCGAAATGCCGGCTTCGGCACCCCTCGACAACGTCCCCACCCTAGAACGCCTTCCGAAGGGGGAGATGCGCGACGGCATTGAGGTGGCATGCGCATCTTGCGCATGA
>CAZFOG010000039.1:0-20339 GCA_964520685.1 uncultured Nitrospiraceae bacterium
CCCATGTATGCGGCGTGGCACGACCGATCGTTGCCTCTGGAATGGAAGAAGCATCTGGCAGAGGATGCATTTGCGCGCGATTCGCTGGAGAAGTCGGGCATGCTTCAATCCTACTGGGGCGGGGGGCGCCTCCATCCGAGCACGGACACCGTCGGCAGTGCGGGAGATTTCGCGCTGGCCTACGATCTGGTCGCAAACGCGAAGGAAGCCGAGGGGAATCCGCTCTGGAGCCAGTCCGAGTGTGCTCGCGTCGAACGCGACCTGTTGCTCGAATGGGTCATGGGCGCGGAACCTTACCTGGGCGGCGTCGGCAAGGCCACCCGCGTGGATAATAAGACGCCGCGGATTTACAACGCCTTTGCGGCCGTCGCCAAGGCACTCGGTCTGAATCATTACGCCAATGTCGCGCTTGCGGGCTATCGCAACCTGCGCGACCAGTCGTTTCTGTATGATGGGTTCAGCAAGGAAAGTCCCGCTTATACGAACATGTACCTGGGACCGCTCCTGCCCTTGGTGGAAACGCTGCACGGATTCCAGCGTCCCAATGGCGACGGCACGCTCGATCTGTACGGCGGCGACCCGAAACTCCGGCTCATGTTCCGGTCTTTTGTAGATCAACGCAGGCCGAATGGCTATCACGCGCCCCTATCGGATACCAACAAGTCCGCAAAGCCCAGCGCGTTCATGTACGAACTTGGAATCCGCCGTTATCCCGAGTATTTCGCCGGGATGCATCCCGCTGCTTCGGATGGCCAGCCCCCCACCGATTATGCCGTATTTCACCTGGAGCCAAAACAGATCGAGGAACGTATCGAGCGCAATCCACCCGAACTCATCTACCCCGCCTGGATGACGGCTTTCTTGCGCCACGGGGAAGGTCCCAGGGCGGCTCTTGCGGTGTTGCCCTTCAACCCGCCCGGAGGCCATCGCCATTACGACAACCTCGCGCTCTATTACGAAACACGGGGCCGCGTCATTCTCGAGGACCTCGGCTACATGGGGGACATGCCGGTCAATCGCTGGATCAAGAGCACCCTCAGCCACAATCTCGTGATTGTCGATGATGCGGACCAGCGGCACCGCGAACGGGTGCCCGCATTTCATTTCGGGGTCACATCGCCCGTCGTGTCGGTCGTTGAGGCCTCGTCAAACGCTTATGAGGCGTGTTCCGAGTACCGGCGGACCCTGGTTCTCCTTAAAGGCCCGGCGGGGAAGACCGTCCTGGTGGATGTCTTCCGTGTCACGGGCGGCGCTAAACATGCGTTTCGCGTCGCCAGTGCTGTCGGGGCCAGCGATGCTCCCGAGAGTGCGCTCGATGTATCCGGTATCGCACTGCCGCCCGAACCGCCTTTACCGGACGTTGGAAACAGTCTGGCCGAGGAAGACATCTACGGTCTGCGCGACGTGCGCGGAGCCGACGGTCCGTCTCCCTTGTGGCAGGCCACTTGGCGCGAAAAGGATGCGCAATACCGGCTCTGGATGCTCAGTGCCGTGGACCGGGTCGAGGCGTCCAACGGGCCCGGCCAGTACAACCGTAACAACGCGGGCCGCCGCATGCGGTATCTCGACGCCGTCCGGACTGGAGAGGCTCTCGACAGTGTCTTCGTGGCCGTGCATGAAGCGGCCGCAAAAGAGGAAGCGCTGCCGGTCACGCGCGCCGAGCGGCTTGCTGTTCCTGCGCCGGCGGGCTCCGACGCCATCGCTCTGCGCATCCAGAGCGAGTGGGGCGAATATCTGGTCCTGAGCGAATTCGCGAATCCGGGCCAGATTGAAGATGTGCTGTTCCACGGGCGTTTCGGTGCGGTGTGCAAACCTTCCGAGGGAACTCCCTGGCTGTTCGCGTTGGGGGCATCGACTTTGACCACCGGCGAACATGGTTTCGCAGCACAGGCTCCGTCCTGGCAGGGAACCGTGGCGGCACAGACGTCCGAGACCTTAACAACCGGCGCACCCTCTCCCGCGGGATGGCCCGCGTTGCCCGGCGGCTTTACGCCCTATGTGCGAATACATGATGGCGCCCATTGGACCGCATTTCCGGTGGAATTTGCCGGGGGCAATACCATTTCTGCCGGGCGGTTTCTTCTGCCTCCGGGAGTGGGCGAATTTGAACTGCCGGCTGTCCAATACGCCGCGTTTCAGCCGTAGTTGAGGCGTTTACGTTCTTTTTACAATTGCTTTGCATCCTCGTGACCTCCGGTTTTGGGTTGTGGGCTACAGTCTGCACTAGAGGCATTCAAGTAACCGGAAAGGAGCCCACAATGAAGACAGAACGTGTGCTGTACGCAGTGGCCCTGCTTCTGGCATGCGGAGCTCTCGCCACACCGGCACAGCAGGTGGCCGTGGATGCGGCGATGAACCAATCGGTCTTTCTGGCCGGTGAAAAACAGACGGCCTACCTGCGGGTGGCCATGACCGGTTTTGACGTCGAAGACGCCGGCCGGACACCCGTCAACGTCGCGATTGTGCTCGATAAATCCGGGTCCATGACTGGTGAGAAGATCCAGCACGCCAAAGAAGCCGCTATCATGGCCATCCAGCGCCTCCACAAGGACGACATCGTCTCCTTTGTGGTCTACGACACGACGGTGAACGTCCTGGTGCCGGCAACGAGGCTTACCAACAAGGAATCGGTAATCGAAACCGTTCGTTCTATCAATGCCGGTGGAAGCACCGCCCTGTTTGCGGGTGTGAGCCGGGGTGCGAACGAGGTGCGGAAGTTCCTGGCCAAGAACCGCGTGAACCGGGTGATCCTCCTCTCGGACGGGCTGGCCAACGTGGGCCCCAGCGCCCCCTCGGACCTCGCGGAACTGGGAGAATCGCTCGGCCGCGAAGGCATTAGCGTATCCACCATCGGGCTCGGACTCGGGTACAACGAGGACCTCATGACCCAGTTGGCCATGCGTAGCGACGGCAACCACCTGTTTGCCGAAACTCCGACCGAGCTGGCGGGCGTGTTCGACGCCGAATTCGGCGATGTGCTGGCGGTCGTGGCACAGGACGTCGTGGTGACCATAGATTTCGACGGGAATGTGCGGCCCGTTCGCGGGCTGGGACGCGAAGTCGACATCGCCGGGCAGCGCGCGACGGCGCGGCTCAACCAGCTCTATGGCGGCCAGATGAAGTACGTGCTGGTCGAGGTCGAGCTGCCTGCCTATGCAGCAGAAGCGCTCCTGCGTTCGTCCGCGACGCCCGTTGCGGCGGTCGAGGTGGCCTACGCGAACATGCATACCGAGTCGCCGGACCACATCCGCAAACAGGTGGCGGTAAGGCTCACCGCGGAGCCGGACGAGGCCCAGCAATCGCTCGACAAGGAAATCATGGCGTCGACGGTCGAGCAAATCGCCCTCGAGAAGAACCGCTGGGCCTTGCGCCTGCGTGACGAAGGGAAAATCGACGAAGCGCGCGCAGCACTATTGAGCAACCGCGAGTTCCTTTCCTCGAATGCCATCGTGCTCGACAACGAACAACTCAAGGCCCAGGCGGAACTGAACGAGATGGACGCCCAGAACCTTGACCCGGAGGTGTGGAACCGCCAGCGCAAGCTCATGCGTCTCAATCAGTACAAGGTCATGAAGCAGCAGGCCGAGGCGCCACGATCCCAACAGGCGCCATGACTCACGCCGGGAACCCGGGGGGGTACCGTGGGCCTGCGCAGAATAACCGGCCTGCAGCCCGTACGGATTGCGGCAGGGGCCTCGTTCGGGGTACCGTGGATGGAAATCCGTGCAGCGACGCGGCGCCATGGAACAGCGCATATCCGTGGCGCCGCATCTGCCCCGGAGGAGGAGTGGGCTCCCAATGAAGCCGCGCCTGATCGTCATATTGGTATTGATCGTCGTGCTCCCGCTGGCCCTTGTTGTCTGGCTGGGGGTGCGCATGGCCCGGAATGAGCGCGAGATGCTGCGGCTCCGCGTCCAGGAGATTTTGGTCAGCCGCCTGCGCGACGTCGACGCCGAAATCCAGGAAGTGCTTTCCAGGCAGGGCCGGGCCTTACTCCAACTGCAGGGCCTTTCGGAGCGCTCCCCCGAGGAACTCCGCCAGTTGAGCGCCAGTCTCCCCGCCGTTTCCCAATTGTTCGTGTTGAATGCTGCCGGAATGCCTGTCTTTCCCGCACCCGACTCGGCCCTGTCGGTTAGTGAACGGGCCTTCCTCGAGCGTACGCGCGATATCTGGCTCGATCACGCGATTCCGCCCGCAGGCGAAGACGCACAGGCGCAGGCTCGGATGCCCGCTCCGCCGCAAGGGCTGGCCCAGCAACAGGCGGCATCCAAGACCACGTTCTCGAAGGGCGGCCAGGTATATGCGGGCAATATCTCGAAAGGCGCGCCGGTTTCCGATGAATACGGCTGGTATGCATGGTTCTGGCGAAACGGGCTCAGCCTGATCTACTGGTGGCGGGATGGCAACGGCCACATCGTCGGAGCCGAGCTGAATCGCGGCCGGATGCTGAGCGAAATCATCAATGCCCTGCCGGATACGGACCCGCGCAACCCCACGCTGGCCGACGGCCGTATTGTCCTGCGGGATGCCCAACACGAACCCATTTATCAGTGGGGACTCTACGAACCATCTGAAGGCGAGGAGCCCCGTGCATCGTTGACGCTCAGCCCGCCCCTGGGTTCCTGGCGCCTCGATCACTACGCTTCCGAGCGGATGGCCTTGCCCCAGCTCGGCCGGAGCGTGTTCTTCAACATATTCTCCGCGGCCGTCGTTCTCGCCCTGGCGGTGATCGCCCTGGCCGGGTACTTCTATCGCGAAAACGCCCGCGAGATGCGCGAGGCCTCCCAGCGCATCAGTTTCGTAAACCAGGTTTCCCACGAGCTGAAAACGCCCCTGACGAACATCCGCATGTACGCGGAAATGGTGGAGGACGAACTCGATGGCGCGGATGAGCGAACGCGCCGCCGCCTGGCCGTCATCACCTCGGAAAGCCAGCGCTTGAGCCGCCTGATCGGCAATGTGCTCACGTTCAGCCGGAAACAGCGCAGCGCGCTGCGGCTGCGCCGGACTCCGGGCATTGTGGATGATGTCTTGCGCCATACGCTTGACCATTTCGCGGTGCCGTTGCGCGCCAAAGGCATGGAGGTCGTTTTCGAGCCCAACGCGCCGCACGAGGCCGCCTTCGATCCGGATGTCGTCGAGCAGGTGGTGTGCAACCTGCTGAGTAACGTCGAGAAATACGCGCCCTCCGGCAAGTTCGTGCGCATCTCCAGCAGCCAGGATGGTGACACCGTCACCGTGCGCGTGGCGGATGACGGCCCGGGCATTCCCGCGAGAGAACGACGGCGGGTTTTCGAGCCGTTCTACCGGGTGAGCAGCCGCCTCACGGATGGCGTCGCGGGTACCGGAATCGGCCTCGCCATCGCGCGTGATTTGGCCCGGCTGCACGGCGGCGCTCTCAGGCTCGAGGATTCCCAAAGCGGCGCCTGCTTCACTTTCACGTTTCACGCGCCTCGCATAGAACCGAAGGAGACATCATGAAAGTCCTCATAGCTGAAGACGATGACAACATCCGGGATGGACTCCGCGAGATCCTCGAGGACGAGGGCTATCAAACCCTCACTGCGCGGGACGGTGTCGAAACCCTCGAGTTGTTCCAGCGGGAATCGCCGGATTTTATCTGCCTCGACATCATGATGCCGGGCAAGGACGGTTACGAGGTGTGCCGAGCCATCCGGAAGCGCAGCGAGACGGTGCCGGTGATCTTCATCAGCGCAAAATCGGAAGAGATCGATCGGGTCGTGGGGCTGGAGCTCGGCGCGGACGACTTCATCATGAAACCCTTTGGCGTGCGCGAAGTGGTGGCGCGCATTCGCGCGGTCACCCGGCGTTACATGGCCCAGCGCCCTGCCAACGGGAGCGCGAATCCCTTCATGTTTGGCGAGATTACCGTCTTCCCCGCGGAATTGCGGGCGCGGCGCGGCGACGAAACCATCGACCTGAGCCTGCGCGAAATCGCCATCCTGAGCCTGCTCCACGACCATAAGGGCGAAGTGGTTACCCGCGATGCCTTCTTCGATGCCTGTTGGGGGCTCGATTTCGCACCCAACAGCCGCACCCTCGATCAGCACATCTCGCAACTCCGGAAACGGCTCGAACCCGACCCCAAACATCCCACGCTCATCCGCACGGTCCACGGTGCAGGCTACCGCTACGAGGGATGAAACCGAAGCACACCCGGGACCGCCGAGCGGCAGCCCGGCATTGATATGGGAACCGCCTCAGATTTCGGTGGTTTCGCCAGTCTTCTTCTCGGGGTTCCTTTCGTCTCCCCCGGCGTCTTCGGTTTCCCCCAGGACCATGTCGCTGAATCGCTGGTAGAGTACGGATGCCGGCAGGAGCAGGAGCCCGACCGCGATAAACGACAAGATGCGGTAGAGGGGTTCCACGGAGGAGAGGTCGACGAGCCATACTTTCCCAATGGTTATGGCAAAGAACGCCAATCCAAGGAGCCGCTGCGTGCGGCTTCGCAGAATCATGCCAATGACAATCAGCGAGAATGCCTGAAGACCCCACGCCGTGGAGATGAAACTCAGCGCGGTCTTTTCCGACACCAGCTCCGTGCGTTCACTCCAGTACCACAGTTCGAACGCAGACAAGATAGCGAAGACGACGTGTCCGGCGACGGTAACGGCATCACTCCACGTGATACGGTCGAGTTTCCGCAACAGATGCGCGCCCAGCCACAACGACAGGGGAAGCGCGAGCCGTGCAAGATACGTCGTATTGACTACGAGATACGTGTCGGGCACCTGGTACCGCGCGAGAGACATCAGGAATATGAATATGCCCACGGCGTATGCGCTGATGAGAAGCGGTGTCCACGCGGGCAGCCGTTTGACGTAGACGGCCGCGGCGGTTGCCATGGCAATGAACGCCCAGAGCAGCACCAGAGACCCGTATTGATGGTTGTATTGGTGCGCGACCTCGCGAACCTCCCAGAAGCTCCACACGTCCACGGTCAGGAGCAGCGTACCCGCCGTGTATGCGGCGATAGCGCACAGAGCCGCGAGCTTCGTGAGCGGGAAGGGCGGTCTGCCGAACAGGCGTCCCTTCATAGGTGCGCGATACATAAACCAGGCCCCGGCGGCGAGTGACGCGGCCATGGGTGCCCGCAACACGAACGATGTGTTCCAGAAAAGGGCCATGCCCGGCATACGGTAACGGCCCAGGAGCGCGAGGAACACGATGATGGAAAAGGCATGAGCGCCCAGATCCAGGGGAATCCAATCCTCGAGCCGTTTCCGGCAGATCACAAACGTTGTGGCAAACGGTATGAGCGCCCAGAGCAAGGTCAGCGAGCCGGCCTGGTGAATCTCTCCGTGCACGTGTGCGCGAAGCTCCCAGAACGTCCACACCTCGAGGGTCAACAAATAGGCGCCCAGAAGGTAACTCACCAGCGCCAGAACGCCGGTGAGCTGTCTCGACGAGAATTGAATCGGGGCGCTGTCGCCGGACGCCCCTTTCATCCGGAAGACCACGGCAGCCGCTGCGGCAAGAGAGCCCACGAGCATTACCCGCGCGAAGAACGATGTGTTGAGAAACATCCAGGGGTCGGACAGCCTGTAGTGGACAAGTCCGAGGAACCAGAAGACGAGAGCGATGCAGTAGCAGACGACCGCCACGATCAGCCAATTGAAAAGCCGTTTCTGACACAAGAACGCCATCACGGCCAAGGGAACAATCGCCCACAAAACCGCCAGGGAGCTGTGTTGATAGACGTGGTAGTTTTCATAGCCTCGGGTGGTCCAGAAAAGGGCGGTCTCGAAGGTCAACAGTAAACAGGCCAATCCCAGTCCGGCCAGGCTCACAAAACCAATGGCGGGGCTCCGCCAGCGGGGTTCCTCGCCGGGGTGCCGGCTTAGGATCAGGGCGATGACCGCCCCCGCCGCGACCACGCAGGCCCATGAACCAAATGCCTGGTTAAACACCGGGATGAATGTTTCCTCGTGCAGCGGCAGTGTTCGGAAAAGGGCCCCCGCGCCGAGCGTCCAGGCCACGGTACCCCCGCCGACAGCGAGGTCGTGGCGGTACCGAAGGCCCAGGTATACAAATACCGCTCCCTGCACTGCCCATGCGATTTGATACGCGTAGAGTTTCAGCAAGATGGGCACCGCCAGGATTGACAGGCCCATCGCGATGACGAGCAGAACGGCATGTGCGGCCATGTCCTCGGGGATGCGTTTGCGCCACGCAAGGAAAACAAGGAACACGAGCGCGGCTTGTCCGAGCACAAAGCCCCCGAGCAGGTACCGGTGCGCCGCGTACAGCACGTTGTAGTAGGCAAAGAACCAGAAGGCCGCGTTGAGGGCCGCCACAATGAGGTCCTCGGGCCGCGAACTCGCCTGCCGGACGAGCGAGTGGATGGAGGCCGAGCACAGGAACAAAACGTAGAACACTGACGCGTACAGCGTCGCGGGAAGGGTCATGTCAGGCTCTTCGGGGTGGTCGAAGAACTTGAAATACCAAGCGGTATACAGCAGCGCCGTGCCGATAAAACACAGGGCATCGAGAAAACGCCAGCGCTTGAACCAGGCCACGCCCACCGCGACCAGGTCGAGCAGCACGAGATAGCTGAACAACCCATAGGGATGGTTCTCCCCGGTCGAGATGAATACCGGGCTCAGAAATCCGCCGATAATGCCCAGCACCGCGATCGAGGGGGCGTTCTGTACCACCGCCAGAATTACTGCCAACGCTGTCACGCAACTGGCGAGAATGAAGGAGATGGCTTGCCCCGTAAGTCCATAGATTTGGAACGAGAAATAGACGCAGACATAGAAGACCGCAATCCCCAGGCCGGTGAAGCCCTGGGAGATGACCGCCCATTCCTTTCGCCGGAACCGCTCACCCAGCGCAAGGGCGGCAACCCCGCCTGCCGCGGCGATCGCCAGCCGAATACGCTCGTCAATGTAGCCCAGATCGTAAAGATACTTCAGAAAGAACGCGATGCCTACAACCAGCGTGATAACACCGGCCCAGAGCAGTCCCTTCGTGCCGGCCAGCATCTCGAGGGAAATGTTCTTGGTGAGATCACGCGCCGTTATGGGCGTTCGCAGGCCGAATGCGGGCACTTCTGGCTGCGGTTGTGCTGCGGGTTCTTCAGAAACGGGCTCCTCCCCGGTTAGTTCCTCAGCCCCAATGGTTTGCGCTTCCGGCGGTGCTTCCTCGAAAGGCATCGCCTCGCGGACACTCATGGGAATAGGCGGCGGCGCTTGGGCCGCGAGGAGACTCTCTTCAGGACGTTCCTCGCCCAGAGAGCCACTTGCTGGCAAGGGCTCGAAGACTTCGGCAGCCGGGGACTCGGGCGGTGGCTCGGTCCTGGGAGCGCCTTGTCCGGCGGTAAGCTCGTTTATGCGCCAGGCAAGTTCCCTGATGTCGGTCTCCAACCGGTGCACACGCCACAGAAGGTCTCCCGTGCGCATGAACGCGACGATCCCGCACACAATTGCGGCAACGAACGCGACCAGCATCATGGCCAGGACGAGTACGATGAATTCCCCCATGGTAGCCCCCCGGACCCGTGTCCTGTCCCGAAGACGTCGTGCAGACAGGCCGTTGGTCTTCAAGCCGTGAGTCGTGAATTCGCAAAGTCAGCATACAAAGCGGATTCAGTATGGTCAACAGGCCAGAACCCAAAAACCATGGAAAAAGGCGAAATCCGTAATTGGATCTCGCCTGACTGTTAGAGGGAGTATTGATCGGCGGTTAGCCTCTTGCAGCCTTTTTTCGGGGTGCAGCTTTCTTCGCGGGCGCCTGGGGCATGGTGGCGTAAAAATACTTGCCCGCTTCCAGGATATTGCCGAGATTTCGCTTGCATTCGTCGTCCATGGGCATTCCCAAGGCCCCCGCCTTGACCAGAAGTGCCTCCCAATCCTCGTGCTCCCAATTCCCTTTCTGTTTTGAAACAAACTGCCCGGCAAGTTCGAGCAGCTTCTCCAGGGTGTGCTTTGCTGCAGCCATGGCTATCTCCTTCCAGAACGTGTGTTATCGGGTGCGGTTGTCCTTATCACGCGCAGCAGTGTACCACAGAAACCTAAACCGTCACAGTAAGATCTCCATTGGCCTTGCAGGCGACCCTCTTTGCGCTTCCACACGTCCCCCGGCAGGCTTGCCAAAAACCGGGGCTGGCCCAATCATGCGGCCCGCGTGACGCAGCAAACCCGGGTCAGCCTCGAAAACTCCAAAAAACCGTGTATCCCCGTCCGTGTTCGTCCGTGCTTGTCCATGTGGGTCCGTGTGTTCGGGAGGGCAGACTCCGGTTCCCGGGGTTTTAGCTTCACGCCCCCATTTTCATCGTCGATGGGTGAGCCGCGGCTGATGCTTCGCTGTCCTGGAAGAAAAGGAAACGATCAAAACCGGAGCTTGGCGTAAGCGTCAAGCGAGACGTCTACCTGATAGGCGATGTCGCTCGAGGGCACCCCGTTTGCAGTTACTTCTATCCGCATTTGGGGGCATTCGCTGCCGGTATAGGCATCGTTTTCAACGATAAGCTCGAGAAAATCGACCGTGTCGGAAGGGGTCAGGACAATGGTGTCGCCGAAGCCCGTCGCGGAACTCGCGGTGCCCAGCAAGACTTCTCCGGCCGGGTCGCCAGCAGGCAGGTAATAGACTGACAACCGGGTAAAAACTTCGAAATCCCCGGATGTTGCTGTTATTGTCGTGTGCACAAGGTCCAGGCGGCTGATGCGCACCAAACGCGAAAGATCGAAGTCCCAGGTTTCACGAAGATAGTCCTGCACCTCGCCCTCCGTGGGCATGTCGCAGTAATCGCGGGTTACCTGAAGCGCGACCTCCTGTTTCGGCAGAAAGAGATCGCGCAGCAATGAACCCGATGCAGCGGTGATCTCGAAACGGAACGGGCCGATTTCGGAGCTGCCTGACCCGCAGCCCGGCGTCAGGAACACACCGGTTCCCACCAGCATCAGGAGGCATGCTATTGGGTGCGCGGCGCTGTTTGTTCTGATTCGCATGGTTGCTTCTCCAAAGCGGGCATTCACACTAAGGAAGATTACCGGTGGCGCCCCGGTTCGTTACTCGAGTCTATGGCCGACTCGCCCGAGACTAACTGAATCGCGACTGGATGGCACTCGCTAAGGTCTTTACTGTGTAAGGCTTCTGGACGAATCCGGCAAGGTCTTCGCCGCGGAAGCCCGCTTTGGCGCGCTCCTCAGGATATCCGCTCGAAAGCACCACCGGCACGTCCGGACGAATCTGGCGCAGCGCGTCGAAGGTCTCCTCTCCTCCCATGTGCGGCATGGTCAAATCGAGCAGCACGGCCTTGATTTCCTCCGCGTGCTCCCTGAACACATCGATGGCCTGCTGCCCGTTCTCCGCAAGCAAAACCTCAAAGCCCAGATGCTCCAGGATGCGCTGAGCCACCATCAGCACCGTGGCTTCGTCATCGACGACCAGGATTTTTCCCGAACCCTTCCAGCTTTCCCGGCGCTCTTCGAGGTAGGAATTCCGCGTGCTGCGGGCGGCGATCTCCAGCGCGGGGAAATACACGCGTACCGCCGTGCCTTCATCGACCGCACTCTCGATGGCGATGGCGCCCCGGTGGCCCCGCACGATGCCGAGAACCGCCGAGAGACCCAGACCCCGCCCCGTGAACTTGGTTGTGAAGAACGGATCGAACATGCGCCCCTGCGTCTCGGGGCTCATGCCGCAGCCCGTATCCCTGACCTCGAGACACACATACAAGCCGGGAGCTATCTCCTGCTCGAAGTGGCTGTCGAGCACCGTATGCTTTTCGAGCGTGACCGTGCGGGTCGAGACAGTCACCACACCGCCCCGGGCAGTAAACGATTCGGCCGCGTTGGTGGCGAGATTCATATAGACTTGCCGTATTTGCGTCGCATCGCCCTCGATGGCGGGAAGTTGCTCCGCCAACTCGAAGTCGAGGCGAACCTTCTTGTCCAGGGAAGCTTCGAGCAGGTGAGTCATCTCGAGCACCAGGTCGTTGAGATTGATATCTTCCACGACGAATTTGCCCTTGCCCGAATACGCGAGCATTTGCCGGGCCAGGTCTGCCGCGCGCCTGGCTGAAAGGTTGATTTGGTGAAGGTATGCCCGGGACGAGGAGCCCATCGGCAAGTCTTCCAGTGCCAGGTCCGCGTTCCCCAGAATGCCTACCAGAATGTTATTAAAGTCGTGGGCGATGCCCCCGGCAAGGATTCCCAGGCTCTCGAGCTTCTGAGCCTGCTGAACCTGAAATTCAAGACGCCGCCTCTCCTCCTCGGCACGTTTGCGTTCGCGTACGTCCCGGCTCACGCCCACAAGGCCTATGGCCGTGCCGTTTTCGCCGAATACCAGCTTGCTGACAACTTCACACGGCACAATGGACCCGTCTTTGTGCACGTGTTCGTATTCCCGGGGAAGTTCGGTTTCTGTGTACCCTTGCCCGGCCCTCTCAAGGCTGTCAACTATACCCTGCCGCGCACGCGTGTAGGCCTTCTCGGTGAGGAGCTGGCGCATGTCGACGCCCAGCAGTTCCTCGGGGATATACCCTAACGTCCTATTCGCCGCGCGATTGCAGTAGGTTATGCGCCCGTCCATGTCCACCATCCACACCATATCCGATATACTTTCAGCCATGGTGCGGTACTTCTCTTCGCTTGCGCGGATGGCCTCTTCGATGCGCTTGCGTTCGGTTACATCCCGTGTGACCCCGATGATCCCGGTGGGGATGCCGTGCTCGTCCTGCATCAGCATCGCGGAAACCTCGCAGGTTACGGCGTATCCGTCCTTGTGATAGTGGCCAAACTCCATCGGCGAACGGGTCACCCAGGGGTCACCGCCATGCCTGACACGTGCTATCGCTTCGTCAATCAATCCGCTGAGATACTCCAAGTCTTCGGCTACAACCACCTTCGCGGGGTCCAGGGAGTGGACTTCTTCGAAGGTATACCCCAGAATGTGTTCAACGGAAGGGCTCACATAGGTGAAATGCGACGCCAGGTCCATGGTCCAGACGATATCGGAAATGCTCTCGGCCATCGTGCGGTACTTTTGTTCGCTGTCGCGCAAGGCCTTTTCCGCGGCTTTGCGTTCCGTGATATCAATGCCCGCTTGCTGGATCGCCTGCTTGCCGCCGAACTGCGTGAGCACTGTGAACGCCTCGAGCCATTTCACAGGTCCATTCTTGCAGAGTATGCGGAATTCGTACCGGGTGGGCTCGTCTAATCCCTTGAGACGGCGCGCTCCTCGCTCCCATACCGTCTCGCGGTCGTCCGGATGAATAAGATCGCGGACCTCCTCGGACGTCATGGCCAACAGTTCCTCTTTATTGTAGCCACTCATCTGCTCGAAGACGGAGTTTACAAAAACAAACCGGCGGTCCCGCCATATCACCAGTGCCTGAAGCGTGTTATCGACGAGCGTCTTGTAGGCTTCGTCACGGCGCTCGACCTCCTCCATCTGTTCCTCGAGAAGACGCTTGTCCTTCTCGGCCTCCAGCATGCTCAAATAGAACGCCACGAAAAACAGGAGAATCCCCGACATCAGAGCGATGTTGGCAAGCTCCTGGCTATTCTCGAAGTAGCCGCGCAGCAATGGGTGGGTACCCAGGGTCGTGAAAACCGTGGCCCGGGTCAGCGACAATGTTGCGGGGAGTATCATCAGAAATGCTGCGGCTATGGCCACCATCGTAATGCGGCGGGTTCGGTATACGCGGTGCAAGGTGTAGGTTAGCGGCAACGCGATGGTGCATACCGCGGTGAAGGCCAGGATATTATCAAGAGAGCGCGGCTCCCCACCAAGAGCTCGGACCACATAGTAGACGGTGGCTATCGAAAGGGTCAGCAGAATCGAGAGGACGAACACGCCGCCCGTTGTGCGCAAGTCGCTTTTCCCCAATGTGTTACGATGGTGTTTCACAATACGCCGCCGCCCCCTCAATCAATTGCCAGTGCAGTTTGTCTGTAAAGAGTATAGCACGATATTCTCGAGTTTACACCAGGGATCTGCGGAGATTTCTGTAGTCTTTTGCCTGATATGCGGTGTTTCCGGGTTGTGGCGCGGCGGCATTCCGCATCTTTCCCGCGTCTTGTTCGGTTCAGGTTGATAATTGCCGGGTGCCCACGTATTGTGCATACCGCCGTATCGAGCCAGGGGCACGGGCACAGTAGAGGAGAATCACAATGGCGAAGCATGTCGGGATTGTGGCCTGCAGTGCCGAGGGCGCGGCTTTGTGTTACCGCACGCTGTGTGGTGAAGCCCCGGCGAGCATGGGTGAGCACATGCATCCCGAGGTATCCATGCACACCCATCCTTTGGGGGTCTACATGGACCATATTCGAAGAGGAGACTGGCCCGGCGTAGCGGGTTTGATGCTTTCCTCGGCCAGAAAGCTGGCCGCCGTTGGGGCCGGTTTTCTGATTTGTCCCGACAACACCATCCATGAGGCCCTGCCGTTCGTGGAGGCCGCGTCTCCCATCCCCTGGCTCCATATTGCGGCAGCCGTGGCCGAGGAAGCCCGGGCGCGAGGGTACACGCGCCTGGCCATACTGGGCACAAAGTACCTGATGGTGGGACCGGTCTATCCGGATACGCTAAAAGAGTACGGCATCGAATGCGCCATCCCCGGGGACGCCGCGCGGGAACGCATTGACACGATCATCTTTAAGGAACTCGTAAACGGAGTTTTTCGAGAGGAGTCCCGCGTGTACTTCAACGAAGTCATTGCTTCGCTTGGGGAGCGCGGTTGCGAGGCCGCTGTACTGGCGTGCACGGAAATACCCCTGCTGGTCGAGCCCGGGGATTGCCCGCTGCCCACGCTGGATTCAACACGACTCCTCGCCCGTGCCGCCATCCGGTGCGCTCTCGAGAACGACCCGGTGCCGTGACCGGAGGCCGCATCGTTGAGCAATACGGCTTTCTGGGCTAAGCTTATTTCCACGGCGCGTCTTTTCGGCTGACCAGGAGGGAGGACTCATGATGACCGAGGCTTGGCTCGCATTGGCCATGATGATGGCTGCGCAAGGCGCTACAGAGCACACTGCCGGCGAACCGTTTGCCCAGGAGTCGCGTACCGCTTTCGTCTTGGGCGATACGATGCCCGGCAAGACCCCCGATGGCCAGCGGATCGAGATGATCGCCGGCATTGCACTGACCGACGAGGGCCGAGTCGTTGCGTCAGGCGTGACGGAACTCGCCAACATGGTGCTTCTCGAGTACGCCGAAGGGAACTGGAGCGTGCCGTGGCCGACGTTTGAGGTACTGGGCACAACACCAGCGCATTCTTATGTGCCGCATAAAACGGGACGCGTCTATTTCGGGGATGAAACGAACGAGGAAAGCCGGGTGCGGGTCAGCTGGTTTGCCCCGAGCGGCCGCGCCCTGATGGCGACTGCAACGGGCGTCTGGGAGCGAAATCCAGACTCAGATCAGCCGATTTTCGCGCCGTCCGACGCTGTATTGGCGCTTGCTGGCGGTCCCGACGGCGCGGTGGCCGTCGGAACCTCGGGCGGACTCTATGCCCGAGAGAAGGCCGATGCCGGGTTTGTGCAACTCTACCCCGCGGATGACCGCTATTCATGGGTGCCCAGGGATGTCGCGGCGGCGGCCTACGACTCACAAGGCCGCCTGTGGTTCGGCTGTGACCAGGGGGCGGGCGTGTTCGCCGAAGGCGAATGGACGCTCTACACCGGCGCCGAGGGTCTGCCGTATAACGAGTTCACTTGCGCCGCTCCGGGAGAAGACGGCGTCATCTGGTTTGGTACCAAGCGGGGCGCCATACGGTTTGACGGCGAACGCTGGTCGTACCGGGCGAGCCTGCGGTGGTTGCCCGACGATTATGTGAACGACATTGCCGTCGATGCGGACGGCACCGCCTGGCTCGCTACGCCCAAAGGCGTCAGCCGCATCGAACGCAAGGCCATGACCCTCGGGGACAAGGCCGCGTACTTTGTCGAGCAGGTTGAGACCCGCCACAATCGCGACGGCTATATAGCCGACTGGCGCCTGGTCCGGCGCGGCGATGTGGCGTCGGCGGTTCCGAAGATCTCCGACAACGACGGACTGTACACGGCCTGCTACGGCGCCGCCATGGCCTTCCGGTACGCCGTATCGAAGGACCCCGAAGCCAAGAAGCTCGCGAAACGGTCGTTCGAGGCATGCAAGTTTCTCGTGGATGTCGTGCCGGATACCGTGAACGGCGTGGATATGCGCGGGTTCCCCGCCCGCGTGGCCATCCCGATTGATTGGCCCGAACCCGTCAACGAGCAGTATGGCGACGAATACAACAAGCGCTCACGCGAACGAGACCCGTTCTGGAAGCTGATCACGCCGCGCTTTCCCGAAAGCGCCGACGGCACGCACCGGTGGAAATGCGATACCAGCTCGGACGAGCTGGCCGGCCACTACTTTTTCTATGCCATCTATTACGACCTGGTTGCCGAGACGGAAGCGGAGAAGGCCCCTGTGCGTGAAGTCGTGACAGCCATCACGGACCATCTCATTCGCAACGGCTTCAACCTGGTCGACCATGACGGAAAACCGACGCGGTGGGGGCGGTTCGGACCCGATTTTCTCGAGACAGTGTATGGCTGGCATCAGCGCGGGCTCAACTCGCTGATGATGCTTTCGTTTCTCGCCGTGGCAGAACACGTTACCGGCGACGCGAAATACAGTGACACCGCGGCGATGCTGCGGAGCGAGCACGCGTATCATATCAACGCCATGTATCCACGCATGTATTTTCCCCCCGACTCGGTGGTGCCGTGGGACAATAATCTTGCGCTCCTTTCGTTCTACGGGTTGATGAACTGCGAAAACGATCCGGAATTGCTGGTCATGTACCGCACGAGTCTCGAACATTGCTGGCTGTTCGTGAGCAAACAGAAGAATGCCCTCTGGAACACAATCTATGCTGCATGCGCAAAGCGGTTCGCCGATTTGGCCGGGGCTGGGCATTTCGACGGGGCGTTTCCCGAGGCCGGACCCTACTCCGGGTACGCCGTACGAATGCTGAGCCGGTTTGAGCCGCCTGTGCAGGATTCGCTGGACACGCTGCAGGGCATGCCCCTCGAGCTGATCGGCTGGCCCATGCAAAACACCCACCGCCTGGACGTGCAACTCGATCCCACTCCCGGCCAGGAACCGGCATATGGCTGGTCGCGTGTCGACGGAAAGGCCCTTCCGATTGAAGAGCGGTCCCATGTCCGCCAAGACCGCGACGCGTTTGCACTCGACGCCTCGGAGGACGATGGCTGGGCCGAACACGAGGGCACGTTCTACCTCTTGCCCTACTATATGGCGGGGTATCACGGGCTCCTCGAATAGCTGTGCCAAGTGGGCACGGCGGGCGGCCAGGGCCGGCCCTACTTCTCGCTGAGGAGCGTGGTTTTGATGATGACCGACGCCAGAATCAGGGCAACTGCCACCAATACGGCCTGTGCCGCTCGTTTTGCCCACGGGAAACTGCCTTCGGCGGATGGAACTTCGGAGAGCTCGATTGGGGCGGGCTGCTCGACTGCGAGAAGGGCTTCCGGAGGCACACGCTCCGGCACGGGAGGGTCCGCGGCCAAGCCGGCACGACGGGCGCGCTCGGCCAACTCCGCCTCGCGCGCCACCACAAAGGCCGTCTGACCGTCCACGGTGGTGATCTTGGTGAAGCCCCTGTTTGCCCACTCTTCCTCGAGCCGTTTATCCCGCATGGCCGCGGTTTCGATGAGTGGCCCGGATTCCAGCATGACATCTCTCAGAGTGACGGTTCGCCGCGTGCCTTCCCAGGGCGCATCGATCTCGACGAGGTACCCGTCCTCGCGCTTCTCGACAATGCGCCCGAAGACCCGGCGCTTCTCGAGCGGGAGCGTGCCCTTCTCGATGAACTCGTAGGTCTGGCTGGGGTCTCCTGGCTTGTCGGGAGCCTCTGACTCGATTCCCGCCGCTGCGGCAATTAGTAGTAAAATGATGACCATAGAGCTCAGTATAGGGCCTCGTCAGGTGCTTGACAAGCCCAGGGCCCCTGCTCGATCCTGTGGTGCCGATAGCGGGCAGGGCTGACGCGTAACCGTCCGTATGTGCGGGCATGCAAGAAGGGAGTGAACCCACGTGCCGATGTCGTCCTTGGGACCTTGGGTACTTCCAGTAACTGCGGTTGTCGCGCTTACGGGCGCCGGCATTGTGATGTGGCTGGCCTGGCGGATTCGCGAAGACACCGACCCCGGGAAAGGGCGTGTCCGGCACGACAACAGCCTGGAATTCGAATGCACGGAATGTCAGAAGCCCCTCGTGATTCTGCCCTCCGAACTGACGCGGCTCTCCGGGCCCGAGACGGCCCTCGTGGTCGGAGGGCGGCCCAATCTTGTCGGGCGCAAACTGGGGGAATTCGTCTGCCCGCATTGCGAGGCCAGTCACTGTTTCGCCATCGACCGGGTCCCACCTGTGTGGATCGGGGCGAATCTCTACGCACCGCAGACGAAGTCCAGCAATTGCCAGGAGTGCCGGAAGCGCCTCGGAACCCCCCATTGGCCCCCGGACCCCGAACGCGATAACGTGAGAAATGCGCCGGACTTACGTCCGGATTACGGGCTTGTGTGTTCCCGTTGCGGGGCAATCTGTTGCGTCGCATGTGTCGCCCAGTATTCCCGGCAGGATGTGCGCCACGAGGGTGCCCGCTGTCCCCGGTGCGGCCGGAGTCCCATCGACACCGTATTTCGCCCTTGAAGGCGACGGTGGACCTCCGGCGGAACTTCGGTGCTCTACTTGGTATCATTCTAAGATGGAAATAAACGCAGAGTGTGCGCTACTCAGGGGTAAACCATGAGCAATTTACGACCGGTATCGAACGGACCGCGGCGTCTTTTAGTCCTATGTGCCTGCCTGCTTGCAGGCGCGTTTCTCGCCGAAAGTGCCTGTGCTGCATCGCGTTATGGGGGCGTCAGCCGGCGCGACAACCGGCTGGGCGATGAGGCTGACAGACCCAGCGGCGGTTCGGTCGGGGCAAGTGGCGCCGAAGCCGCCCGGCTGGGCATGTTCCTGCGCCAACTCGAGGAACAGGGAGTCGAGGGGTTTGTGCTCATGAACGGCATGGAAGACATACGCATCGAGCCGCCTTCGACACGACGCGCGTCTCTGGGCAAGATGGCAGACCGCATTGCGGACGCCGCCCAGTGCCAAATGCAGGATACCGAGCATTATTATTTTTTCTATCCCCAGGGTTTTGAGGCCTTGACCCAGATCGAGTTACCGTTGCTGGACCCCTCGTACGATGAGATCACCGCCGAAATCGCCTTCGGCGCGAACTTGCCGCTCTACATGGCGTTCACTTGGCTCAGCCAGGCCACGGGCAAGACCATTGTGGCCGATAACCTGGCGGCAGCGGCCCTGACGGGCGAAATGGCTTTAGGGGAGGTTCCTTTGCGCACGGGGCTTGAGGCCCTGCTGAAGTCCGCCCGCGCGATTGGCGTGGGCGTCGACAGCACGTCTGAATTCATTTTCTTCTATCATCCGTCCCGAAATCCCTATGCGAGCGTACGCTCGCTTCTGATAAACTCCGGGGAGCTTGAGCTTGAGCAGCAGGCGCTCTTGGCGCGGCGTGTCAATGTGGTTCTTCCCACAGCGCCGGGCACGCGGGGACCGGTTCCATTTCAAACAGGTGCGCAACCATTCTCGAAGGCCGTCCAGGCACTTTCGCGCCAGTTGGGCGTGCCCATCGCCATCGATAAAGCCCTGGCGGACCTGCCGGTAAATCCCAGTGCTTTTTCGGATGTACCCGTGAGTACGGCTCTCGACCTGGTTATCCGGCAATGGCTCTATCCCAACATCGGCTACGAAGTCCAGAAGAACCGCATCGTGATACGGCGGCTGGTCACTCCAGACAGTTCGGTTGCGGCAGATGCAGACATGAAAAAGGTTGTGGTGTCGGAAGAAGGCGCCGCCGGACAGGAACCGGCCGAAACCGCCGTGGAGGCGCCCGTCAGCCCGGATGACGAACAGAGCGTTGAGTCAACAGTTCCAGTGGTCGAGGTGCCCGCGGTGGGTCCTCCTGAAGACGTACCCGCTGTGACGGTCGTTGAGGATAGCCCCGGCCAATCCGGGGAAAGCCCCGCGCCGGCAACGGTCTCCGAATCGCCCCAAGGCACGCAAACGGCCGAGGTCCAGGCCTTGACCAAACAACTGGCCGATGAGCGTGCCGCGGCGGAAGCGGCTGCTCAGGAAGCCGCCCGGTTGAAAGCGGAAGCCGAGGAGGCATTGAAGCGGCTCGCGGAAGAACGGAAGGCTGCTGAGGAGGCCATTCGGAAGGCTCAGGATATCAAGACAGAGGCGGAGAAGGCGGCTGCTGAGGAAGCGGCAAAGAAGGCTGCCGAGGAAAAGGCTGCTGCGGAGAAGGCGGC
>CAZFOG010000039.1:20439-24495 GCA_964520685.1 uncultured Nitrospiraceae bacterium
AGAAGGCTGCCGAGGAAAAGGCTGCTGCGGAGAAGGCGGCGGCTGAAGAAGCGGCAAAGAGGGCCGCCGAAGAAAAGGCTGCTGCGGAGAAGGCGGCTGCTGAGGAAGCGGCAAAGAAGGCTGCCGAGGAAAAGGCTGCTGCGGAGAAGGCGGCGGCTGAAGAAGCGGCGAAGAAGGCCGCCGAAGAAAAGGCTGCTGCGGAAGCCGCGGCGCAGCCGCCCACGCTTAAGGCTCGACTCGAGGGACTGAGAGCGAAATTCCAGGAGACCGCAGCGCCGGAACTTGTCCAGGCCTATCAACAGGGAATCGACGAACTCGCCCAGTCGGGTATTGTCGACAAGGCAAAGAAAGTGGGTGATCCGGCGCCCCTGTTCGAGCTTTCAAACGCTGCTGGTCAGCCCGTCAAGCTCGAGGAGCAGTTGAAACAGGGCCCGGTCGTGCTGGTGTGGTTCCGCGGCGGCTGGTGCCCCTACTGCAACCTTCAACTCCAGGCTATGCAGGAAGCCTTGCCGCGCATTGCAGAACAGGGTGCGCGCGTGCTGGCGATGAGCCCGCAGAAACCCGAGCATTCGGCGAAGACCATCCAGGACAGCAAACTTGCCTTCGAAGTGCTCACCGATGTAGCGAACAAAGTTGCCAAGCAGTACGGCATTGCCTTCAAACTGCCCGATGTCGCGGCCGCACCCATGTCGCAGAACGTGGACCTGAATGCGTATAACGGGGATGCGTCCCTTGAATTGCCCCTCTCGGCCACCTATATCGTGGATGGGAGCGGGGTCATACGCTACGCGTTTTTGAATGCGGACTACCGTCTGCGGGCCGAGCCCGCGGACATCGTAGCCGCGCTGAAGAAACTCAAGGAGACGCCACCAGCCGCGCCCGCCCCGGCACCCGCAGAGGCGGCTCCCGCACCTGCGCCGGAACCTGCCCCCGCACCTGCGGCGGAGCCCGCCCCTGCCCCTGCACCGGAACCCGCACCCGCCCCTGCACCGGAACCTGCCCCCGCATCTGCGGCGGAGCCCGCACCTGCACCTGCCCCTGCACCGGAACCTACCCCTGCCCCTGCGCCGGTGCCCGCACCAGCACCGGAACCTACCCCTGCCCCTGCGCCGGCACCGGAAGCTGCACCGGCAGCAGCCCCGGCACCGACGGAAGCTCCGAAGGAGGGGTGACTGGACAGGGGAAGCCCGTCGAGGCATGGACTGTCCTTGCAGGAGGTGGGGGGTGAGCTATTGCCGGGCTCTCATCTTGAGCCGCACGTAGTGAAGCTTCGAGATGAATGCCGTGGCGCGTTCGTGCATCTCAGTGGCCATGTCATCCACGCGTCCGCTCAGCCAACTGTGAAACGCAAAGGCTGGAATGGCCACTATCAACCCGGCTACCGTGGTGATCAACGCTTGTGAAATGCCCTCTGACAAGACCCGGGGATTGCCGATGCCTTCGACCGTGATGGCGTTAAACACGGTGACCATTCCCAGCACCGTTCCAAGGAGTCCGAGCAGGGGGCTCACATTGGCGATGATCTCGAGCACCGTGAGACCGCGTTCCATCGTGCCCACCTGCGTGCGCCCTGTTGCCTGCAGTGTCTCGACCACCTGGGCGTCCGGAAGATGCCGCGCACCAATGATCTCTTCCACGATCCGTGCGAATGGCCCCCGGGCGCGCCGGCAAATATCGAGGGCGGTTTCCGGGGACGTGTTTTCGGAGAAATGCTCGACGAGCTCGATAACATTCGGGTCCAGGATTCGGGCACGGCGGAGCATGACCATGCGCTCGATGACGATGGCGAGGCCCGTCAGCGAGCACAGGCCGATGGGGAACATGATCCACCCGCCATGCCGAAGCATTGTAAGGATTTCCACGGGCATTCTACCTTTCTCAGAGGAGGATGGTGCCTCATGGCCGCGGGCGATTGCAAGACTTCGAGCCGGGAACAACACCAAACCGCAGGGCGAACACATAGAACTGTGCATGTTTACCGAAAACCCGGTGACTTCCCGGGAGCCGCCGGAGCGAATCATGGCATGGCAGGCGTGTCGAGAATCATAAGAGCACCGGCGTCTGCGCGCCTCCGCAGTCATTCTCCTGACGTTGGCCGCGCCGTGTTCGGATTGATGGGTACGGGCTGGAAGTTCGCCAGCACCGGGCGGGTGTAGGCGATACTGTCGGGCCGATATGGAAGGCCGCTTTCGGGCCACGCTCCGGTTATCACAAAAGTCACCGACCCATCCATCCAGAGGACATTGCCCCCTCCCGGAATGTGGGAATTCATGCCCACGCCGCTCCCGGGAGCGGGTTTCATGCCCGGATTCCCCATGACGCCGCCCAACGCCTTGTACACCTCCAGTCCTGGGTTTTCGCGATATACCAGGTCCCACAGGAGAGGCACTTTGGGCGTGCCTTGTTGAGGCCGGGGCAGTTCCAGCGGCTTCTCCGTATAGACACCGAAATAGTCGTAACTCACCCGGCAACTGTTCATATCGTTCAATAACGTCGTCGGATGAGCCGGCATCCGTTGACCTTCTTCCAGCTCCGGACCTGCCGAGTCCGATGGACAGACAAAAGAGTCCCAGGACGTTATGTATTCGCCGTAGAGGTCGAGCATGCACTGGGCATTGCCGCCACCGCCGCTCCAGGGGAATTGTCCGTTGTTTTCGCGCGCATAAAGCTGCAATGCGATGCCGAGTTGCGAGAGATTGTTGAGACACGAAACGCGCCGTGCGGCCTCCCGCGCCCGGGCAAGCGCCGGCAAGAGAATGGCCGCCAGGATCCCAATAATCGCGATAACCACAAGCAGCTCGAGTAATGTAAAACCACGCTGCCTTACCATTCCCGCACCTCCCGCCGGTGCAGCGCGGCAATGGTCCCGTCAGGATTCAGCGCCAGGTACACGATGTGTTCGGCATGGGCGTACCGGCGCTGCGGCGCGTCGCCCCGGCCTTGCGCGACAATCCGGTAGTGGCCCGGTGCCCCGAGGGGCTCGACACTCACCGAGTACGAGCCGTCTCCCAGGCGCGTGTGGGTTTCGCCGCGGTATGCCGGCTCCCGGCGTAATTCCGCCACGGCCTTCTCGACACCGGCCTGAGCAAGGTTTGTGGCCTCGATGCGCGCTTCTTCGTTGAACGCATCCGCCATGTTCGTGCGCACTTCCCGAAGGAAGGCCGTCGCGAACAAACTCAGCAACAGCAAATACGCCAGCACGATCACCAGCGCGAACCCGCCGTCTCGCCGTCTTCGTTCCCGCCCGTGTTTCACGGCGCACCTCCAATACCGCCCAGGGCCGCCGTGATGCTGTACTCATGCGCCGTGCCTTGAGGGTTCGCATCAGCACTCAGTGCGAAGCGCATGCCGACCGAACGAGCCGAAGCCGGTTCCCCCCAATAAATCAGCTCGAGCGTACTGAGTTTTGGAGGGTACGTCTTCATGTAGGTCAGGTCGAGGCCTTGCGGCGTTTGCTCGAACGCCAGGCGCCGCAACACAAAATCCTCGCCGTCTGCAATGCGCTGAAATACGGCATACCGCGCGCTACCGTTTTCCGTATCCGGCGGCAACTCGAGCACCACCGCATTTTCTGACGTATCATATTCACCGATACCGGCACGCACCGCAACGGCTTCCGACGCCACCGCGCGAATCTCGGACTCGATGTGTCGAACGGTGCGCGACTTCTCCAGTGCGCCAGACCCTGCGTCGTGCATGCGCAGCACGGCAACAAACAGCGTAGCGCCGAGGTTTATCACAACGGCCAGGATCGCAACATACGCCAGCATATGAACCAGTGTAATGCCCAATTGCCCGTGACGGCGGCGCTGATAACTATGGCGCTTCATTTGCATGTCACATTTCCCGGACCGGTTTCTCGGCAATCAGTGTGGTCAGCGATTTTTCGATGAGCCGGCCGTGCTCGCCCGACCAGCGGATGCCGACGGTCACCTCGAGCAAATCCGCCCGTCCCTCTCCAAACGGCTGGATTCGGAGATGCGGCCGCAAATTGACAAAATCCGGAAGATTAGGTTTTGTGGCGCGGAAGTCCCCATTCCAATCCTTGGGGAGGCA
>CAZFOG010000040.1:0-17533 GCA_964520685.1 uncultured Nitrospiraceae bacterium
AGATCGCACCCTCGGGCATCCAGACAATATCCGCAAATTGTGCCACGAACGCCCCCATAAGTTAAAGCAACCGGAATCAAGCCGCAAGGAACGCGCCGGTAATACCCGATGACCGTACCAGTTGCCCTTTTCGACGCGCCACGCCTATGCTGTAACCATTCGACTCGAGGTGGGTCGATACCGAAGGGAGGAGGTCCATCATGCCGCGGTTTGTTGGGAATCCATTCACTGGGATATGTGCAGCCTGTATGGCGCTCGTGCTGTGTTTTGCGTCGTGGGCGGGCGAACCGGCCCAGAACGAGCCGGCTCAGTTGGGGGCCGAAGGGGCCGCGTTCATTGACGCATCGGGGTACGACTCGCTGCATGCGGCCTTCGCGGCCCTGCCGGCCTCGGGGGGCGTCATCACCATCCCGCCCGGGCGATACGAGATCTCCGAACCCCTTCGAATCCGCACAGGGGACGTTATGGTGCGCGGATCCGGCACCAGCACGCACATCGTCAATAAGAACGAAGCAGGGCTGGCCGGGCTCGACGTCCGCGCGCCCGAGGGCGCCAAATCGATCTGGCGTGTGCAGCTCTGCGACTTGCGCGTCACGGGCAATCCCAAGAGCGGCCCGGGCATCTATGCCAAGTCCGTCGACGAACTCCTGCTCAGCCGGGTGGCCGCGGAGCATAACGGCACGTACGGCATCCTTCTCGACCACTGTTACGAGGACCCGCGCGTCAGCGACTGCCTCATCAATTACAACAAGAGCACGGGGCTGCGCCTGGCCGGGTGCCACGATATCGTCGTGTCCGCCAATCAGTTCGAAGAGAACATGGACGCCGTGGAATGCATTGACGGATACAACCTCACCCTGACCGGCAACAACCTCGACGACCACCTGGGTAACGGCGTGATTATCGAGAACACCTACGGCTCGCTGGTTTCCGCCAACATGATCGAGGAATGCGCGGGGCACGCGGTCGTGCTGGCGCGCGAGTGCTACGGCGATACCATCAGCGCGAATACGCTTGCGCACTGCCAGGGCGAGGGCGTGCGGCTCGACAACGTTCGCGGCATCACGATAAGCGCCAATACCATCGTGTTGATGGCGCAACCGGGCGTGCATGCCCTCAACGGCGCCGGCGAACTTGCCATCACCGGCAACACGTTCTGCCGTTACCCCTTCGACCCCGCGAAGCGGCACAAGATTGACCCGGCATCCGGGATTGTGCTGGAGAGCGCCCAGGACATCACGATTACCGGCAACACCTTCACGCGCCTGCACAAGGCGGCCGTCACAACCAGGGGCAAGGACAACAAGCGGTTGATTCTGGTTGGCAATTCGATTCTCAATCCGTCGCAGGAGAAGGCGGGCGCGCATCCGGCGCTGTTATTCGAGAATCTCTCCGATTCGGTCATTACGGGCAACATCATTGCCGATACCCAAAGCCCCAACACGATGAAACAGGTCGTAGAATTCACGGGGGATGCGGGTACGCTCGTGGTGGGCGACAATCTGGTAACGGGGGTCACGCGGCTTGTCTTACCCACGGGTATTCCCCTGGAAAGCGGCGCGCCGTTTATCTTCCCGCGATAGGCCCGGAAGCAGCGGTGCCGGGGTTCCTACCGGATGAGCAGGAACCCTTCGATGCCCCATTGCGGCAGCTCGGAGGTGCGCAGCGTGTTCCCCTCGAAAGGACAGGGTGATTCGCCGCCGGTCACGGCATCGATACGGACCGCATTATAAGCGCCCGTCATGCCGAGAACGCCGGCGTTCAGTGTCAACGCCGCGCCGGCCGTGTCGGCGCCAAGATTGCCCGCGAGCACCAGGAAGCGGTCCGCGGATTCCCGGTACACCAGCGCTTCGATGTTCGGGGTGGAACTTTCGAGGGCGGTGATGTTCACGGACGGCGTATTGAAGACCTGCGCCTTCTCGGCATCGATTTTTGCCAGCAACCGCCAATAGGGCTGCACAAACCGGTAGAGTTCGTTGCCGGGGTCAAGCGGAAACGTCACGTCTTCTTTCTGGCGCGCCTGGATGCCCGTGACGATATGCGGATAAAAACCCCATACCGCCATCTTCGCGGCGCCCTCGGCGTTTCGGTAGTCGGGCAGGTCGAGGGTCCAGGGCATGCACACCCCTCCCCCAAGCATGCCTTTGTAGGCGGCCTCGTCGCGGTCGGCGAACATGTGTCGATCCGAGCCGGTTTCGCCGGGAAGGTACGCGTCGAAGCCCAGATTGGCAAGCACACCCGAATTGAACGAGCCCTGGTGCCCGATCAGGAAGCCGCCGGGGCCGACCATCTCGCGCAGGCGGCGCGTCATGAGAAAATAGGCGCGCGCGGGGGTATACAGGCCGTCTTCAGAGAAATGCCGGTCGCCGAGGTACGGTTCGGGTTTGTATTTGTTCTCGTGCCAGGCCACGGCGAAGGGTCCGTGCCAATCGAGATAGATACCGTCCCAGTCTTTCGTGCAATACTTGTCGAAGAAGCCCGTTTCGAGGGCGTACCATTCGACTCCGCGCATGTAGAGGCCGACGCGCAGGCCTTTCGAATGCGCGTAATCAATGCACCGCACCATGGCCTCGTGGTCGCGCGCCACGCGGTACTCGGCATGGGGATACCCGTTACGGCCGCGCTGCAGCAGGTATTCGTGATGCAGGATCATGAGCGTCGCGTGGTTCTCAACCATGGCGTCGATGTGCTCGCGGGTGGGATACCAGTTCTCGAGATCGAGCCAGTTCACCACGTGGTAGACGCGCTGGGCAATCACGTTGCTTCCGGGTTTACCCGTTACGGCCGCGCCCAGACCGAGCGCGAACCGGTTACGGTACTGGAAACCCGGTTCGAGGGCCTCGCCCCCGCGCCCGAGCACCCACGTGGCATGGCCTTTCGCGGATTCGTAAGCTACCGTCCCGGAAATGGGCTGGTTGTCCTCGACAATCACCTCGAGTTCGTTGGTAAAGCTCTTCGCGGGGTTCGCGCCGAATGCCGCCCGGAACGACCTGAACGGCATTTCCTGTTTCCCTACCTGCTGGTCGCGGTACTTGGGATAGGCGACGATCTCCGGCTGCATCGTAAACGCCGCCGACGCCTCCGACAGCAGGAAGGGGACCTGCACCAGGGTGCATTCCATATCGATGAAGACCGCACCTTCGGGATGGATTTCGTACCGGAGATCGACACCCCAGGGCGAGCCTTTACCATCTTCGCGCCGAAGCACCCCGTAGGTGTGGATGCGCACCGCAGCGCCTTCGCGCTCGACCTGCCGGATCTCGCCCTTGCGCGCGTCAAGGGCCAGTCTCCACTCGGATTCACCATCATGGAACCGAAGGGCCGGAAACGTGCCCTCGAGTGTTTCATGCCAGCCCGCACCGTCGTGCATGCGGAGCGAAGTCAATTCTCCACCCTTCGATGCGTCGATGGTTACAGCGAAATGCGCGCCCGTGACGGTGGCGGTAACGCCGGTTTGCTCGACACCCAGTTCCTCGTCTACGGCGTTGAGTGCAAGCAGCGCAATTACGGTGAGGCAATACATGTGCGCTCTCCTGGGGTCCGGTTTGTTGTTGAAATGAAGCATGAACGATAGCAGGGGAGGCTGGAAGCGTCAACATGTCCGAGCTGCCGCAAGGGCTGCGGAAGTTGCCCCTAATCGGAGCGAGGGCGTGTTGATGGCGCGACGACGAGGTCTTGATTGGTGCAGGGACTGTATGCCATCGTACATCTGGGTTGATTTTCAACGTAGCGAGTGAGGGGGGAGCTATGCATCGGCGGGAATTTCTGCGCAGGGCAGGTCTTGCGGGGGTGGCGTTTGCCGGTTTGCGGTGCGGCACGTTGGCCGGCGCCGCCAGACGGGGCCGCCCGAATGTTGTTTTTGTCATGGCTGACGATTTGGGCTACGGCGATCCGGTCTGCCAGAACGCCGCCTCGAAAATCCCGACACCCAACATGGACCGGCTTGCGCAGGAAGGGGTGCGGTTTACGGACGCGCACACGCCTTCGGCGGTATGCACGCCTACGCGCTACGGGGTCTTGACGGGCCGTTACTGCTGGCGGTCCCGGCTCACCAGCGGCGTGTTGCAGGGGTATGACCGGGCCCTCATCGAGCCCGGCCGGATGACCGTGGCCTCGCTGTTGCGCGAGCACGGTTACCATACGGGGTGCGTGGGCAAGTGGCACCTGGGTCTGGGCGCCGAGGACCCGACCGACTACACCAAACCCCTGCGGCCGGGGCCGTTGGAAACCGGATTCGACTACTTCTTCGGCATCGCCGCGTCGCTGGATATGCCGCCGTATTGCTATATCGAGAACGAGCAGCCTACTGAAGCCCCCACCGGGACCACCGAGAAATCCGAGCGGCCTGCCTTCTGGCGCGAGGGCGCAATTGCCCCGGGGTTCACCCATGAGGGCGTCCTGCCCGCGCTGACCGGGAAGGCGGTTGCGTACATTGAGCAACGGGCACCCGAGGATGAGCCGTTTTTTCTCTATTTCCCCCTCACGGCGCCCCACACGCCCTGGGTGCCCATTGATGACGTCGAAGGCCGAAGCCAGGCAGGGTTGTACGGCGACTTCGTGGCGCAGGTCGATGATTCGCTGGGCCGGGTGCTAGAGGCCCTCGACCGGACCGGATGCGCGGAGAACACCCTGGTCATTTTCACCAGCGATAATGGTTCGCACTGGACCCCCGCTTTCATCGAGGAGTGGGGGCATCGTGCCAACGGGGACTGGCGCGGCCAGAAGGCCGACATCTGGGACGGCGGCCACCGGGTGCCGTTCATGGCGCGCTGGCCCGGGAAGATCGTGCCGGGCACGGCGTGCCGGGAACTCGTGTGCCTGACTGACCTGCTCGCCACGTGTGCTGCGCTCGTGGGCGCAGATCTGCCGGAAAACGCGGGCGAGGACAGTGTAAATATTCTCCCGGCGCTGTTGGGCGAGCCCCGCGAGGGGCCCATCCGCGAGGCAGTGGTCCATCACTCGCACAACGGCACCTTCGCCATACGGCAGGGTAAGTGGAAGCTCATTCAGGGCCTGGGGTCGGGAGGGTTTACGCCTCCCCGAACCGTCGAACACCAGGAAGGCGAACCGCGGGGGCAGCTCTACGATATGGAGGCGGACCCCGGAGAAACGCATAATCTCTGGGCGGAACATCCCGAAATTGTGGAACGGATGACGGCCCTGCTTGAACGCTACCAGCGCGAAGGCCGGAGCAGGGCGGTCTGACGGCGGCACCAGAGGGTGTGTGGCATGTCAGGCCAGCGTCAGTTTCCCCGGTCGAGATACGCCATTTCTTCGCTGCTTAAGTCGATAATGAATGCCTCGTCGAGGGCGGTCATCTCGCCCGGATTCTGGCAACCGGCCAGCGCAAACAGGTTCATGGGGAGCCGCAGCACATAGGCCATGGCGAGCTGGGGTACCGTGGCGCCTTTCCTCTCCGCAAGTTCGAAGACGCGTTCGAGGCGTTCGAGATTGGCTTCGGAGCGGTACCAGTGTACAAACTCCAACTCGGAATCTTCCGGCATAGCCCGGATTTCGCCCGGCGTAAAGCGTCCCGAGAAATACCCGCGAGACAGGCTCGACCACGCGAACACGGGCAACCGGGTTTCGGAATACCACTGCCGGGCGGTTTGCTGATGCCCGCCGGTCAGGCTGATGCAGCCGCCCCAGGGATCGTTCACCATCTCCGCCAGGCTCACGTGCGGGCTGCTGGCCGCAAATCCCTGCAACCCGCGTGCTTCGGCATAGGCGTTGGCGTCGGCGAGGCGCTCGTGGGTCCAGTTCGAACCGCCGAACGCGCGGATACGCCCCGCTGCGATGTGCTCGTTCAACGCGTCGACGATGGGTCCCACCGGCACTTCCGGGTCATCACGATGCAGGAGAAAAAGGTCGATGTAATCCGTTTGCATACGCGCGAGCGAGTCGTGCAGGTCGGAAGCGATGTCGAAGGGCGTTACACGGCGGCGATCGGCGTTGGGATGGGCGCCCTTGCCGATAACGACCACTTCTTCCCGGTTTCCGCGCGATGCCATCCATGCGCCAAGGGCACGGTCGCAATCGCCACCGGCATAAATGTGGGCGGTATCAAAGGTATTGCATCCTGCCGCGAACGCCTCGTCCAGCAGGGCGAATCCAGGTTCCGGCTCCTCCATCGACAGCATGATGGTGCCGTGCACCAGACGCGACACCCGCTTCCCGATACCCGCCACCGACCCGTATTCCATGCGTACGTCTCCTTCAAGCGCCCGGAATTCACTACGCGCACGGCACGCCCATTATTCCATCGGGTATTTCAGGCCCCACTTCGCGCGGACCCGGTCCATCGTGTCCATGATGGCGATGGTTTCGTCCAGCGGCATGACGGGGCTTTCGGTCTGGCCCTCGCGGAGGCAGCGCATGACTTCGGCGGCCTCGAAATGAAAGCCGCGCCCCTCGACGGAAGATTCCTCGAAGGTTTCCTTGCCCTCGCGGACCAGCATGATGCGGGTGGGATTCCAGAATTTCGGCATCAGCCGGATAAAGCCGTCGGTACCGATCACCGTCGCCTCATGGGGCGTCGTGGTGCGAATACCGCTCTGCAACGCCGCCAACTGGCCGCCCTTGTATCCGAAGACGACTGCGCACTGCTCGTCGACGCCCGTCCTGCCCAGTTCCGCCAGGCCCTCGACGCGCTCCGGCGCTCCGAGCAGCATGGATGCGAACGACACCGCGTAGACCCCCACATCGAGCAGGCCGCCCCCGCCAAACGCGGGATCGAACAGCCGGCTCTTCGGGTCGAAACCCGCGCGGAACCCGAAATCGGCCGTGACCATCCGTATCTCGCCGATCGCCCCCTCCGCTACGAGGGCGCGGACCCGTCCCATCATCGGAAAGAAACGCGACCACATGGCCTCCATGAGAAAGCACCCATTTTGACGGGCTTTCGCGACCATGGCCTCCGCTTCGCGCCGGTTAATAGCGAAAGGCTTTTCGCACAACACCGCCTTGCCGTGTTCAAGGCAGAGCAGGGTGTTGTCTTTGTGACACGTGTGGGGTGAGGCGACGTATATGGCGTCCACCTCCGGGTCACCGGCCAATGCCTCGTACGACGGGTACCGGCGCGGAATGCCGAATTGACCGGCAAACGCGTCCGCCGCCTCCTGCGAGCGCGACCCGACGGCCGCGAGTTCCGCGCCGTGGGCGTGCTTCAGATCGCCCGCAAACTGACGCGCAATCGAGCCTGTCCCGAGAATGCCCCAACGAATCGCGCCGCTCATGGATGGTTCTCCTTTCCGTATCCCGTCTACCCCCGGCTGAGACAATAGCAATTGTTGCAGGGTGAAACCAGCGGGACTGCAACTCTCGTCCGGCGCTGTAAGGTCAAGAGTCTTGGGTGCAATGGGTTGCCGGGGCGGACGTGGCGGGGCGGTTTCATTGTTGGGCCTGATGAGAGATGGTACACTAGACACAGGTGAATTCTGAACCATGTTGCGTAGTGCGCAACGCTGCGGGTGCGCCATGAACGATATACAGAAACCGGCGAGGAAATCGTGGGTTCGCCGTCATAAATGGCTGGTTGCTCTGGCTGTCGTGGCCGTGCTGCTGTTCGCGGCGGTACAGGCCGTCGAGTATTTTATTCACGTCGACCGCTACCGCGAACAACTGGTGCAGTTTGTCGCGGACAAAACGGACATGCCGGTGTCGGTAGACCGCCTCGAGCTGATGCTTTTCCCCCAGCCCGCGCTGGCGGCGTACAACGTCTCCATTGGCGAAGGCGAGTTGCGCGTGCAGTGCAGCGAAGCACGGGCCACGGCCAGTTGGAGCGGGCTCGCCTCGCGGCAGGTAAACGTTACGGACGTCACGTTTTACGGCCTGGCGGCCGCGTTGCCCGAGGAAGTCGCCCGAATCCGGGAACGTGTCGAACTCATTCAAAAAAACCTGACGGCGGACCCCGATGCACCGTCCAAATGGCGCATCACCATCGCTCGCATTCGTGCGCGGTCCGCCCGCATTTCCGTGACGGGTATCGAGCGGCCCGTATTCGAGGGCGACATTGACGCTCGAGACGTGTTGACCGATTCCATCCCCATTTCCGCCGCGGGGGCGCTCCCATTCCTCGGAGACCCGGCGCGCGCGGAGGCGGAAGTCGTTCTGGCGGTTCACAAAGGGGCGCAACCGTCCGTAGTCCCGTCGGGCTGGCTCGAGGTCCGGGGCTTTGATCCGCGCGAGGCACTGGAACGCGAGGCCCTGCCGCCCCTGGTATTCGAGGTTCGGGCCACCGTGGCGGAGGTCACGGCGGAAGCCATCGGGTTGGACCTTCATGGCAAGGCCGAGGCGGCCAGGGGGGCGCCTGACCTGGTACGGGCCGCGGCGGGTCCATTCGACGGCATGTTATGGATTCGCGGCTCGGAGTTTATCGTGAACGACCTGTCGCTGAAGGCCCCGAGCCTGACCGCAATGGCCGACGCCACACGCGCGCCCGACGGCGCCGTGGCCTGCGAGATACAGAGCGTCAAGATCGAGGGCGATGCGCTTGCGGCCGTGTATGCCATGGTGAATACCGAGGGGCTCGAGCTAGTCCCCCAGAACGATGCCGCCATCACCGCATCCGATATGCTCGTTGGGATCGATGCGGAGGGAGCGTTGCGCCTGGTCAAAGGCGAAATCGCGTTCGCGGGCGTCCAGCCCACGCTGTCCGATGGTTCACGGCCTTTCGGCGACATCCAGGGCCGCGTTCATCTTGACGAAGGCGTGGTGCATATTGACGAAATGACGGGTTCGGGAATCGGCGTGCGGGGCACCGTCAAGCCGGACCTGGCGCGTTCGGGCGCCTCGATTGACCTGGCGGCCGACCTTACCCTCTCGCCCGGTGTGGTCACTGCGTTTGTGAAGAACGACGCATTGAAGGGACTTTCGGGGCGCGTTGCGTTCACCCGGATTGCGGGCACGTTCGAAAAGGGCAAGACGTTGCCCGATGACCTCAAGATCGACGGCACGATGGACCAGGTGCAGGCGGGCGTGGCGCTCGGAGGGCTCGAGGAGCGTTTGAGCGCGGTGTCCGGGCGATTTGCGGCGGAACCCGGCGCGGTCCGCGTCAATGCGTCCGGTCAGTCAGCGCTTATGGGCCCTGTTTCGGCAGATGCGCGGATAAGCCCGGAGGACCAGCGCATCACGGGTGTGTTGAAGGCTGATCTGGGCAACGTGAACCTCCCCTTCCCCGAAGACGAAACCTCAAAGAGCGCGGTCATGAACATTGCCCGCGCCTACGGTCCTTCGGCGTTTGATGTGGATGTCACGCTGCCCACCGCGGAAGCGAGCCGGGGGGCGGTCCGCATCACGCGCCAGGGAACGCCGGAGTTGTCGGCCGTGGTCGCCCTTGCCCGGCAGAATGACGCAACATCGGCCGTTTCGGTGGACGCCCGCGCTGCGGTGCCGCTGGCCGCCGTGCGCGAACTCGTGCCCGAACCGGTGCAGGTCGAGGGAACCGCAGGTGTCGCAGCCACCCTGACCCTGGACAACAAACCGTTCGAGACGCATATCGACCTCGCACAGGCGGCGGTGCGGGTGGGCGAATACGTGAACAAGCGCGCAGGCGACCCGGCGACCGCGGACGTGCTGGTGGCGCAGGTCAACGGCGCGTGGAAACCGCAAACCCTGACTCTTCATTACGGCGGCGAGGATATCGTGGCCCGTTTCGAAGACGGCCGTATCGCCAGCGATTTCGATCTCGAGGTGGCGGCGCTGCAATCGTTGTTCGCCGAGAACATGCAGGCCAACGGACGGGCCAAAGGCTCGGTCAAGACCAGCCCCCTCGACGTGGATGTGCAACTCGAAGGGTGCGCCCTGGCCCTTTCGGACACACTGCGCTTTGACGCCCTCGATGGCCGCGTGGCCTACAGCAACGAGACGCCGCGCGTCGATGACCTGGCCGTCCGCGGGCTCAACTCGGATTTTACCGTGACGATGCGCGCAACGCCGGAAGGCGTGTGGCAGGGCGCAGTGCGCGGCAACCAGCTTGATGTGGACGCCCTGACTGCCGCTGTCGAGGGATTCAAGGGTAAGGAAGATGCCTCGGAAGCGGCGCAGGACGGCGCGAAGACGCCCCCGCCTGGCGTGGACCTCGATGTGCAATTGGCGAGGGTGCTCTACCGCAACGCGCAAGTGGGCGATGTGCGCGCTACCGTGACCGGCCGTGGCGGGGTCTACGACATCCAGGATTTGTCCCTTGCGCCGGGAAGCGGGAGCGTGACCGGCACCGCCCAGGTGCTCATGGCTGCCGGTCCAGGGCCTTCCGCGCTCGCCATGGATCTCGCGCTGCGGGACGTGGACCTCGCGATTGTGGACGGCATCGCCTTTGCGACGCCGCGGGGTTTGACGGGGTTGACCACCGGCACGCTGAAATTGACGGCGCCGGTCGGGGGCGGCGTGAATCCGACGAATGGCGCGACGGGCACCATTCAGTTTGTATCGCGGAATGGCTCGCTGGGCAGGCTGGGGATCGCCACCAAGATCCTTACGGTTATGCGAACCACCGAGATCATCCGGCTCCGCATGCCTCCCACGAAGGACGAAGGCATCACCTTCGACACGTGTGAGGTCAAGGCAACCCTGGACACGGGGTTTATGACCATCGACCAGTTTGACCTCAAGAGTCCCACCCTGGCCATGGCTGCCCGGGGAACAATTGATTTTCCGCGCGATGTTACCGATATGCTGGTGGATATCCATTTCTTCCAGGTGGCCACCCAGGTATTGGATATTGTGAACCTTGGCGATGTTGCGGATCAGATTCGGAAGCAGTCCAGCTACCGACTCGCCGTATCCGGCTCTCCTACCGACCCGAAAGTTTCGGTGCAGGGGTTGACCACCGGCGAAGGCGTGGCCGGCACCGCGAAAGACGCCGCCAAAACCGGCCAGCAGACGGTCGTGGATGTGCTGCAGGAGTCGGCGGGCATTCTCCGCGGCATTCTCGGCGGTGGCGGTTCGGATAAGCAGCAACAGGCGCCGCAGGAAGACCCGAAACCGGAACAACCCGCGGAACCGCAGAACCCGTAGACCAGCACCGCGAAGGAAAACAGAATGACTCGAGTGCGCGTTTCTCCCGGGCCGCCCCGGGTACAGATACAGACCCAGTCCGGCTGTAACGGCCGGTGCGTGTTCTGCCCGAACGAGGCGACCCTCAAGTCGGGCATGCCGCACGGGAAGATGAAACCGGAGCTGTTCGAGAAAATCATCGATGATCTGGCCAAAACACCGCCGCGGCGTATCAGCCTGTATCTCATGAACGAGCCCATGCTCGATAAGCGGCTGCCCGATTTCGTGCGCTACACCACCGAGCGCGTCCCCAGCGCAACCACCCTCGTGACCAGCAATGGCACGTATCTGAGACCAGACCGCACGGAGGCGCTAATCGACGCCGGACTCAAGCGCTTGAAGGTCAGCCTGCAATCGCTCGATTCCGGCCGCAACAAGGCCATCATGGGGTACGGCAGCGAGAAGGTCATTGACAACATTCTCGCGGTCCGGCGCATCATCGACGAGAAGCGCGCGAAGAAATTTGATTTCCGCGTCTCGATGGTTATCACCCGCGACAACGAAAAGGAAGTCGAGGAAGCGCGGCGTTTCTGGAAATCCCGCGGCATCCGCCTGGTCACATCGGCCCTCGAGAACCGGGGCGGCAATATCGCCGCGGCCAAGGACATGAATCCCCACGAAATGCGCGTGCGCGACGACTGCATACGGCCTTCGCGCGAAATGTGCATCCTGTTCAATGGCGACGCCGTGCTGTGTTGCGTCGACTGGTACCGCACCGTCACGCTGGGCAACGTCGGCGAGCAATCGGTCCAGGAGATCTGGCACAGTCCCCGCCTCGAAGAAATCCGCCACGCCCTGCGCGACGGATGCAACGACTGCAAACCCGAGATCTGCGTGAACTGCACCGAAAGCGCCCAGCCCGACTACCACCGGCGGGGTCTCAAGGGGTTGGTAAGCCGTCTCTTCGGCGATAAACAGCCGGTAGATTAGACCGGTCGCGGTTGCCGCCCTGTCCTGTATTCCGCGCACGATTTGGTTCTGTCCCTGCGTTTCCTGCATGATGGGTTGAATCGCATTGCATTGCGCAGGAGGAGGCATTATGAAAGCGGTAGTGGCAACATTTCTCGTGGCATGGTCCGTCTGCGGTCTGGCGCAGGACACCCCGCTGCCCATTATCCCGCAACCGGTCTCTGTCGAGCGGATGGATGGGCATATCGAGATTACGGGGGAAACGGTTCTCGCCGCGCACGAGGGCGTGCAGCGCGAAGCCGAGTACCTAAGGTCACTTCTCGGCCACGCGACCGGCTTTTCGTTTCCCGCGGGCACAACAGATACCTATGCGGTTGCTCTGCGCCTGGATTCCACTCTCGAGCGCCTCGGGGCAGAAGGCTACCGCCTGACTGTCGGACCGGAGGGCATTGTACTCGCCGCGCCCACGCCGGCCGGTGTTTTCTATGGCTGCCAGACCCTGCGCCAGCTCTTGCCGCCCGAGGTCGAATCGCCCGAGGCGGTCTCCGGCACGGCCTGGACCATCCCCTGCGTCGTGATCGAAGATGCCCCCCGGTTTGGATGGCGGGGATGCATGCTCGACAGCGCACGGCATTTCCAGGACAAGGCGTTCGTGAAACGGTTCATCGATTTGCTCGCGTATTACAAGATGAACCGCCTGCACTGGCATCTTGCGGACGACCAGGGCTGGCGGGTTGAGATCAAATCCCGGCCCAGACTCACCGAGATCGGCGCGTGGCGGCCCAACGCCAACGCCCGCATGAATTACCTTCCCAAGGAACCCGGCGACCGGTACGGCGGCTTCCATACCCAGGAGGACCTGCGCGAAATCGTGGACTATGCCGCCGCGCGCGGCGTGACCGTCGTGCCCGAAATTGAAATGCCGGGCCACTGCCTGGCCGCGCTCATGTCGTACCCCGAACTTTCGTGCACCGGGGCGCCGTCAGTCCTGGGGGACCAGTGGATATACCCGGACGTGTTTTGTCCGGGCAATGACGAGACCTATGCGTTCATCGAGGACGTTCTGGCCGAGGTAATCGCAATCTTTCCCTCGCCGTGGATTCACATCGGGGGTGACGAGTGCCCGAAAACGCGCTGGGAGGCCTGCCCGAAATGCCAGGCGCGCATGAAGGCCGAGGGCCTGAACACCGAGGAAGAGCTGCAGAGCTACTTCGTGCGGCGCGCCGGGGCCATTCTCGAGAAGCACGGCCGCCGCCTCATCGGCTGGGACGAAATCCTCGAGGGCGGGCTTGCTCCGAACGCAGCCGTACAGTCATGGCGCAGCATGGAGGGCGGCCTTACCGCAGCCAGTCAGGGCCACGACGCGGTCATGTCGCCGACCAGCCACTGTTATCTTGACTACACCTACGAAAAGACCCCCGTCTCCAAGACCTATTCGTTCGAGCCAATTCCGCCCGGCCTGGACCCCGCCAATATGCATCACATTCTCGGCGTCGAGTGCTGCATGTGGCTTGGCAACGTGTCCCGCCGCCATCTCGAGGAAACCGGCGAGATTCTCCCGCCCTCGGGCGTTTTCCACCAGGTATTCCCACGCATGATCGCTCTTTCCGAAGTGGGCTGGTCGCCCCGGGACGCACGAAACTGGGATAACTTCGCCGCCCGCCTCAACAACCACGGGAAACGCCTCGAAACCATGGGCGTCAACTACTACCGCGACCCCGCCGTCTGGCCGGGCGAATAGCGTACCTGGGATCGCCGAGCGCCAGCCCGGCATTCTTAGACGGGTTTTGTGCCGAGCTGGTGCCCGGTGCTCCCATATTGGGTGTGTTGAGTTGTATAATGGCGGTTTGTGGAGAACCATCCCAGCCTCGTTTCAGAAAGGGGACACCATGACACACGCTTCCTATCCGAGACTGCTCCTTGTGTGTTTGATCGCGCTCGCAACGGCTTCTTACGCCGCCCGCGCCGCCGAGGACCGCGCCGTCCTCTCGCTGGATGGCGAATGGGAGTTTCAGCTTGACCTCGAAGATAACGGGGAGGCGAGCGGCTGGTCCGCCGGCGAGAAGGCGTTCAGCGGGGGCATCGGCGTTCCGGGCGCATGGGATGCCCAGGGCTATGGCGAAGAGACCGATAAGCTCCGCCACCAGTTCATCGGCGTGGGCTGGTACCGTAAGGTCATCGACATCCCCGCCGATTGGAACGGCCGCCGCGTGTTCCTCTGCGTCGCCAATGTGCACCGCTACTCGAAGACCTGGGTCAACGGCGTGTACCTCGGCGAACACATCGGCTATCTCTCCGCGTTCGAATACGACATTACGGAGCATGTGGCGCCCGGCGAACCCGCGCGCATCGTGCTCGCCATCGACTCGAATCAGCGCTGGGACGTGGACTGTCTTGCGGGGTGTATCGATTTTATGGACGAGATGGACGCGCCGTGGGGCGGATTCTGGGGACACATCTCGCTCGAAGCCCGGTCGCGCACGTGGCTTAAAGATGTGTTCGTTCAATCCGATGCCAGCGGGGCCGTTCGGGTCACGGCGAGCGTGGCCGGCGAATTACAGCCGGGCGATTCGGCGCGTATCGTCATTCGTGATGCAGCCGGCGCCCAGGCCGCCGAGATCGCGCTGGAACAGGTACGCATCGCGGCCGGCGCACTCGAGGCCGAGACGAAGCTCGCAAACCCGAAGCTCTGGTCAACCGACCACCCGAATCTCTATACGGCGGAAGTGATCCTGACGGAAGACGCGGGGGTCCTGGATTCGCAAACCGTGCGGTTCGGGATGCGCACGCTCGAGACGCGCGGTTCCCAGTTCTATGTGAATGGTTCGCCGTTCTATCTGCGCGGTTACGGCGATGACGCGATTTATCCCGCGACCATGGTGCCGCCCGCGGACAAGGCGTTCTATCTCGAGCGGTTGAAAATCATCAAATCCTACGGGTTCAACGGCGTGCGGCATCACAGCCATTTCCTGCCGCCGGAATACTACGAGGCCTGCGACGAAATGGGCATTCTCGTGCAGCCGGAATTGCCCATCGTATACCGGCCCTTTTACGAGCGCGCGGAGGGTCCCGCCCTCGAACTCTACAAGACCGAATGGGCCGCGGTAATCACGCGCCTGCGCAACCATCCCTCGGTTTTCGGCTGGTGCATGGGCAATGAACTCTACGACGGCATCGCCATCGGTGAGGAATTGTATCGCATCGCCAAAGAGCTCGATCCCCAACGCATGGTCATCGACAGCGACGGACTCCTCGGGAAGAACTGGCTCTCGGGTGAGCGCAACCGGCCCACCCTCGATTACTACGCCTTTCAGTATGACGTCTTCAACCTCCCCCAGGACGTACCGGGCCTCTACGACTCTCCCGCCGTACCGCCAAAGCCAGTTATCGTCCACGAAGCCGGCAACTTCGGCACGTTCCCCCTGCTCGACCAGATCGAGATGTTCCAGCACAACATCAAGCCGTTCTGGTTCACGGCCGCCCGCGACAAGGTGGCCGAGCTGGGTCTCCTCGGCGAAGTCGAGACCTGGGCGCGCAATTCCCAGCAGCTCTACTACCTTTGCCACAAACTCAACATCGAGGACATCCGCAAACACGGCTACATCTCGGGCCATCACTGGTGGCTGTTTCAGGATTACTGGACCGGTTCGAACGGGCTGGTCGAATCCTATTTCCGGCCAAAACAGCACATCGACCCCGCCAAGGTCCAGCGGTTCGTGAACGATGTGGTCCTCCTCGAGGATGGGTTGAAATGGACCTACCGGTCGGGCGACGCAGCCGAGACCACGCTGCTCGTCTCGAATTTCGCTGAGACGCCGCTGGATGGGGCCACAGTGTCGTGGACTGTCCAATGCGGCGGCGACGGTGTGCAGGACGGCTCGCAAACCGTTACATCCCCGCCGCACGGCGCTGTCACCCCGCTGCAGACCTGTCAGTTCACCTGCCCCGAGGTCACGGGACCGCAAATGCTGACGCTCTCCGTCTCGCTTACGGCAGGGGGCCGGCGAGTCGAAAACGCGTGGACCACGTGGGTGTATCCGAGGGAGATTTCGCCGTCGCTGCCGCATCCGGTATACGCGACCGCCGAGTGGCTTGAGGAACTGGCAGCACTTGGCGCGAAGCCCGTGCCCGGCGACGACAAATTGCCGGCGGCCGCCGCGTATGTCACCAGCACGCTGTCGCGCAAACTGGTCGATGCCGTCAACGGCGGCGCATGCCTCCTGCTGCTCAATCCCCCGGGCCTGCTGCCGACGGTAAACAACCGGTTCAAGACCACGTGGTGGCTCGGAAGTCCAAACGACTGCAACGTGGGGACCGTGGTCTACGAGAATCCCGTTACCGAAGGCATGGCGCCCGAGGGCTGGTGTGACGGCGGCTGGTACCGCCTGCTCGAGGGCGCCCAGGCGTACCTCCTGGCCGAGGGTCCTGGGCGGCCCGAGGTGCTCGTGCGCGGCATCGACGGCCACCGCTTCTGCCGCGACAAGGCGTTGCTGTTCCAGGTGCGCGTGGGCGAAGGCTCGGTGATTATCAACGGACTCAACATCGAGCGCGGTGACGCAGACGCTCCCGAAAAGGTATGGCTCGAAGCCCGATTGCTTCAGCACGCGGCCACCCTGCCGCGGCCCGTTGCGGAATGGCCCCTGGATTACTTTATGAAACGTTCCTACGAAGCCCCGCCCTTGACGGGGCCGTTTGTGGCCGGGTTCGCCGCGACGGACGCCGAGGAGGGCCAGCCGTGGCCCAGTTACCGGGAAGAAAACGCGCCCTATTTCATCCTGCGCCAGACCGCCGAAACCAACCGTCTGGAATGGACCACCGCGCCGGTGCCGGAAACCATCGAGGGCAGCCATGTGAACTTCGTGTTCGCGGGCGGACTGGGCTGGCGCAGCGAACCCGAGACCCCCGGCTTCGCCTTCTGCATAAACGGAAAGCGTGTCATCGATTTTGACGTCACCGACGCTTACCGCCAATGGCGCGATGACGCCTCGGGCATTTCGCTGATCTTCTTACCGAAACGCCAGCTTCACATGGACACCGCAGGCTTGTTTTTCGTTATTGTGCCCAAGACCGCGCTCACTCCCGGCGCTCCTTGCACCTTCGCCGTCGAATCGAAAGGCAGCGGCAGCCAGCGCTGGTTCGGACTCAACCCGTACACGGACGTTCCGCCCGCACATTAGAGACTGCGAGACCAGGGGCCCTGGGGGTAACGCCACCGGCAGGAACTCGAGCGTGCCAGTGGCTGTGGCATCCCTTGCCCCGTGAGGCGCACGGTCCGGGGCTATCCCAGCAGCTTTGGGGTAGCGGCACTCATTTGCCGTTCGAGACGGGCCACCATGCGCGCAGCGCGTTGTGCCTGCGTTGATTCGGGCTGAAGGCTGATCACGTTCTCGTAGGACGCCACAGCGGCGGCAAGGTCGTTCGCGCGCCGGTACATTTCGGCAAGCTGGTAATGCAGGCCGGGATCGGTGGGGCGCAGCGCGATGGCTTGAGCATACTCGGTCTGGGCGTCCGAGAACAGGTTGAGGCGCGCATACGCAGACGCCAGATTGGCATGGGCCTGAACGTTGTCGGG
>CAZFOG010000040.1:17633-23845 GCA_964520685.1 uncultured Nitrospiraceae bacterium
TAGGCATTCGCCAGGTAGTAATGCGCCAGGGGGTCTTCTGGGCGGGCCGCCGACCAGTCCGCGTACACCTGCAACTCCTCGGTGGTCATGCCCAGTTGCCGGTAGAGCGCCCCGAGGGAACGGTACGACGAGGCGTTCGAGCCGTCGGCGGCGATGCTTTCCTGAAGGGCCGCCGCGGCCTCCTGGTAGCTCCCCATCTGGATGAGTTTGCGCGCTTGGTTGTAAAGCTGTTTCGAGCGTTTCGGGTCGTATTCAACGGCATCGGCGGAGGGGCCACCCGTCTCTTCGCCGTCCGCCTTTTTTGCGCGCTTTGCCCCGGCGGCGGCGCGTTTCGCCGCGGCGTTCTTTGGGGTTTGCTCCTGCCCGGCTTCGCCGGCCTTGCCCTTGGCGGCCTTGCCCCCGCGCGGTTGGGCGGGAGCCGCCGTGTATTCGAAACCCGCATCCGATTCGAGGAACGTGGCCATGGCCTCGAGCAGGTAGTCGGCCATAGGGTCGTTCGAGTTTCGAGCCGTGCCGGGATGGACCGGTTCCTCGAGCAGAAGCCGGGCCTGGGCAAGGTCTTCGCGGTCGGCCGCCCGGTATGCCTCCTGGCCGCGCCATACCGATGCGCTCTCTCCCTGAGACCGATGCAGGCGGACCGTCTGAATGACCAGCAGGACGGCGAGCACCGCCACCGCGGCCGTCATGTATTTGTTCACGGTAGAACGCTCCATGTATCCCCAGAAGGGGACGCCACGATTCCCGGTATGAGAGTATCCGAAGCCCTGCTTACCGTCAACGTCCGGCGCTCTCCCGGGTGTATTCGGCGGTAACGGTGCTGGTCAGACCGCCGCGGGGGTTGCAGACGATGACGATCTTCATGTGGCGGGGCTGGCACGCCTTGACGAGGTCCTCCAGCATGCGGTTGACGAGGTGTTCGTACCAGATGCCGACGTCGCGGTACGAGAGAAGATAGTATTTGAGCGAGCGGAGTTCGATGCACTGTTCGCCGGGGGAATAGGTGATGCTGACCCGCGCGAAATCGGGGAGGCCCGAGAAGGGGCACACCGAGGTAAACTCGGCGGTTTCGGTAACGATCTCGAGGCGGTCGCCGACGGGTTTGCCGGCGTATTCGTAGGGAAAGCACTCGAGCACACCGGGTTCGATGGCTTCAGGCCCCTTGAACGGCAGGGTCTTGTCGTGGGCTCGGAACTGCTCTTTTGCGCGCTTATTTCCCATAGTACAGACACCTCGCGGAATGGGTTTCCTGGACGATTACGACGCGCACGTCCGCGGGATGCATCGCGAGCCGCTCCCAGAGCCAGCGGCAGATGATCTCGCACGTGGCGCTTTCCAGACCTGGGATATCGTTGAGACAGGTGTGGTCGAGCAGGCCGTAGACCTCGCGCAATGCATCGTGAAGCAACTCGGGTTTGTCGGCCGCGACCTCGACGCGGTAGCTGTGGCCGTGCATGTTGTGGCATTTGTGGGCCGGGGGCAGTTGCGCCAGAGACTGGGCCGCTTCGAAGGTGAACCGGACCGCTCCGGGAAGGCGCTCCGCGGGGCGCGGCGGCAGAAGTTCGGGTGCGAAGGCGCACGCACCGACAATCGCGACCCGCACGTCTTTCAAACAGGGCAGCGCGGGTTTCAGCTTTCGGAAGATCCAGGCGCGCAATCCCGGCACCGTGGGTTCGGAAAGGTCTTTGATGTCGTTGAGAACGGCGTGGTCGAGTTGCCGGTAGAGCGGATTGAAGGCCGCGCCGATATCGCCGTAATCCACCAGCCACCCGATATCAGACGTCACCTCGCCTTCCACGACAAGGGTGATCTCGTAGCTGTGGCCATGGAGCCGGCGCGTCTTTTCCGGGCCGTTGGGATTGCGATGGGCCGCTTCGGCGAAGAACGTTTTCGTGAGTTCGACGTTCAATCAGACTCCTTTCTGATCCGGCGGCCAGATGAATTTGTGCACTTGCAGTTGAAACCGCACGTCCAGGCCGTCCTCGAGAATCCATTCGACGATGTCCCGCGGGTCGATGGCGCCAAAGACCGGGGAAAACAGCACGGCGTTGCAGCGGGCAGCGAGATGGTGCTCGAGGAGCACCTCGCGGCTCCATTCGTAGTCCTCACGGTCCGCGAGCACGAACTTCACTTCGTCGCGGGGACCAAGCGCCTCGAGATTCGACCAGTCGTTCTTGTCGCACTCGCCGCTGCCGGGGCATTTGAGGTCCATGATCTTGATGACATCCCGGGGCAGGGCCGCGATGGGGAGGGACCCGCTGGTCTCGCAGAGAACGGTATAGCCCTGGGCGAGCAGCGCCTCGGCCAGAACGGGGCATCCCTTCTGAAGCAGGGGCTCGCCGCCGGTGATCTCGACAAGCGGGCACGCAAGGCGATTGCATTCCTCGAGAATCTCGCCGATGGTCATCTTGTCGCCGTGATGAAACGCGTATTCGGTATCGCACCAGACGCACCGGAGGTTGCAGCCCGTCAGCCGGATGAACGTACAGGGTTTCCCGGCCCATGTGGATTCGCCCTGGATGCTCCGGTAGATCTCGGTTACGACAGCCGGGGTCTTGAGCGCATCCGCGGTAAGATCCGCGGACCCGCTGCTGCTGGAATGTCCGGGTTGTGATGCTGACGATGCCATGTGCAGCCCTGTTCTGCGCGATACCTGCAACCATACCGCCCGTTCTTACCGTTTGACTGACCGCTCGCGCCGTTGGCGTCTATTATACGGGACGGATGCGTACGCAATCACGTTACGCCCTTCCCGGCGGGGGTACGATCGAGCAGGGCGGGAGCGGCGTGCCGCCTGTCTCTTCCGCGAGGTTAACGCGCATTTCTCACCAACTCAGGCGTGCCTGAGTTGGATGGAAATGCGCAGGCTTGGGTTACGAAGAGAGAACCTGCTATTCCCGCGAATAGACTGTTTTGGGATATTTCACGGAAACCAGTGGCGTTTGCGAATCGCAATGTAAACATGCAACACCGTCTGAGCAAGGCTGGGATGCTCGCCAGTTGAAAACTGTGAAATATCCGGGTTACCGTCATCATTTGACACGCAGATGGGTATCCGAACGCGGCCGCTGCGCGGCGTGGAGATGTGTATATGGAAGCTTTGACCGACCTTCATCCAATACTGCAGGCATTTCTCGCTACAATGTTTACATGGGCGATGACGGCTGCGGGGGCGGTACCCGTCTTTTTCACGAGGCAAATCAACCAGAAGCTGATGGACGGGCTCCTGGGTATGGCGGCCGGGGTGATGATTGCGGCAAGTTTCTGGTCGCTCCTGGCCCCGGCCATCACGTTGAGCGAAGAGATGGGGTATCCGCCGTGGCTGCCGCCCCTCATCGGGTTCCTGGCCGGAGGAGCGAGTCTGTGGGGCATCGACAAGATCCTGCCTCATCTGCATCCCGGCCTGGCCCTGTCCGAGGCCGAGGGCGTTTCAACGTCGTGGCGGCGCAGCACGCTGCTGGTGCTCGCCATCACCCTGCACAATTTCCCCGAAGGGTTGGCGGTGGGCGTTGCCTTTGGGGCCGCGGCGGCTGGCATTCCCGGCGCGTCGGTGGCGGGCGCGCTGGCCTTGGCCCTCGGTATCGGCCTTCAGAATCTGCCCGAGGGCACGGCGGTAGCGATGCCGTTGCGCCGCGAAGGCCTGTCGCGGTTCAAGAGCTTCATGTACGGCCAGATGTCGGGCACGGTCGAGCCGCTCGCGGGCGTGCTGGGCGCAGCCGTGGTCATGGTCATGCGGCCGTTCCTCCCGTTTGCGCTGGCATTCGCCGCGGGCGCGATGATATTCGTGGTGGCGGAAGAACTCATTCCCGAGGCACAGCGGCGTGGCGATACCGACATCCCTACCATCGGCGTGATGGTCGGGTTTGCGATCATGATGTTTCTCGATGTATCGCTCGGCTAGTCCAAATCAGGGGTACGCGAGCTCGCCGCCGATGCGTACCTGGGTGGCGTCATGGCCGACAAAGACGGCCACATCGCCAACTGCCACCCGAACGGTCTCGCCGATTCCCCCCTCAACGGGTCCCGGGGATTCACCCTCCGCCAGAACCTGATAGACGGTGACGAAGTGGGCGTTCGTGCCGGTCTGACGGCGAAGGATAACGGGAATGAACTGCGTTGCGGGCTGGGCGCGTCCTTCCGCGGTAAATGCTTCCGAGGAATCCAATGCGGTGACATGGATTGCCGTGCCGTTGCCCGTCTCCACGGTGAAGGTTCGCGGCGGCGAGGCCAATTCAGCCACATTCCGGAGATGCTGATAACCGTTGGCAGGGGACTCGATTCGTGCGACCGGAAACGCTTCGAGCGATTGCCCGGCGGGCAGACCCTGGAATTCTCCGAAAACGTGCAGCGGAAGGTCGAAGACGGCCTCGTTCTCGGCCGTGCATCGGAAGACGTCGACGATGATGTTGTCGCACAGGAAGACCGTGCGCTCGAGGAGGACGCCGTCGTAAGCGGCGTCGAGGGACGCGCGGGCCAGGGACCAGCCGTCCATGGACTGGAATTCCTTGAAGATGCCGGAGGCGTGTTTCTGGGAGGTCTCGTTGACGACGACGGTGTTATGAGCGATGGTCTGGTAATACCACTCGCGGTGGAGCGGGTTGCCGTACGACAGACGGCCCGGGTCGACGATACGTTCATCGCCGTTGGCGTAAAGAATGATATCGAGCTTCGCCGGGTGCGTATGGCCGCCGGGCTGCGGGCTGTAATTGAAGAAGAGCGCGATGTCGTGCCGGGCATTTCGCAACACGGCCAGCCCTGCGTCAGGATCGTTGGTGGTGGGGAGTTTGAGGTCAGGAATCGCGCTGCCTTCCGGCGCTTCCTTGCCCCAGAGGAGCCCCCATACGGTGTTCCGGGGCTCGCGAAGGACAAGGTAGTCCGGATCGTCGTAGCGGCGGTAGCCGACTTCGTAGTACCGGGCAGCGCTTTTGATGGAGCTGCGGCCGCTGTCGTTGATTGCCGGGAAGGTCAAATCCGGAAACAGCTGATTGGGGGGCGCGTCGAACATGGCTTTGACGGCGGGAATGGTGTAGAGATCCATTCCCGCGCGAGCGGCGGTCTCCAGCAGATAGATGTGCGCGGAGAACGCGTACCAATGATAGGATGGGGCGCCCTCGTACCACATGCCGCTGGGCAAGACCGATACGCGCATCTGGTTAAGAAAACCGCTCTTCGGGTCATTTATGGCGAATTCGAGCATATCCGCGTCACGCAGGAGAACTCCTGCCGATGCGATGCCCGCGTTGCGCCAGGACTGCCAGTTTGATTTCTCTGAGCGGTGGCTCTGAAGCAATGCCACCATCGGACGCAGGAAATGGTCCGCAATGAGGGCGTGGTCTTCCTTCGAGAAACAAGGGGCGTCATACACGAAATCGTAGCCCATGGCGATGCTGCAGAGGATAACACCCTCGTTGAGGGTTTGGGCAAACAGTTTGGCGCCGGCCAGCGATTCCTTGTTGTTGCGGTCGTGGCGGGGAAGCCCCTCGTAGAAAGAGGCATACTCGAGCAGGATATCGCGGGCGCGCTGGGCATACGCAGGTTTGGGGTCCAGCACGTAAGCAACGCCCAGCGTCTCGAGACCATTGAGCCATTTGTTATGCTCCCGCGTGATATAGACTTGATCGTACGGGAACCCGGAATAGACCTTGCCGCAGACGTTGCACACATGGCGGGTCGGCGACTCGGCGTTCAGCCCGCCGCCGTCCTCGTTGCACGTGTACCAGTGGCTCCACTGGCCGCCTTCCCGCGGGATGTCGAGAGGCGCCTCGACCAGCGCGTCGGCCTGGTTGAAAATGCCCCGCGCTACTTTCTTGGCCCAATCGAGGGACTGGGCGCGCTCGCGGACCTCGCTGACTTCCCCGGTGGTGAGGAAGACGCAGGGATGGGGCCCGTCGGGGAGTTGGATGGCGATAGACTGGGGGGCCTCTTGAGAGGAAGCCGCGAACAAGGACAATGCGAGAAGGAAAGGCATGGTGATTCAGCACTCCTTGGCAGTTCCGATGTGAAAAAGCAGATTTCCAAAGCAAAACACGCATTTTAGGGGTCCCAGGAGGGGGATGCAAGCGCTGGACGGGCATCGTGCCGCGCGGGAACGGGGCACGATGCCTGCCGGAAGGCGGCGCGTTGCTGGAATTATGTCAGGCGCTTTCGTAGACTGCGGTAGGCAAGTCCAGGAACAAGGGCCATAAGTACAGGTAACCACGAGCAGTGAATACAGA
>CAZFOG010000041.1:0-23799 GCA_964520685.1 uncultured Nitrospiraceae bacterium
TGGCACTTTGACGAAGACGGCCACAAGTCGCTTCTGACCATGGCCCGCGAGAACGACAACGCCGGGCATGGGTTTACCGAGCACATTACCGACCTTTTCAGTCACGTGCTGTTCGAGCTCGAGCCCGAGCCGCGGGGGCGCTTCGTGTGGCCGGTTGAGACCGCGCGGACAGTGTTTGAGCGGGCGGATGTCGCGGTGACGCGCGATGAGCTTGTGCGAGGATGTGACAAGCTCGAGGGACAATGGCTTCGGGGCGCGCGCCTCGGGCCGGTTGCGTATCCCTATTTTCAGGCGAAGATTCCCTGGTGCCGCGCGCACTACGAGGACTACTACTACGGCGGGGTCGAGCATGGGGCGGCGCTGACCGCCATGTGCATCAACTACTACTACGCGCGGCTCAATGGCTGGCGTTATTACCAGAACATTCCCATTCAGGCGTCGGCGTTTCCCCACGGCGAGCCGTACCTGCCCTGCGAAGACGGTGTCATTCCGGAGCTTGCCGAGGGCACAGGCGGGGCCACGTTGAGTGTTGGGCCGAATGCGCGCGCGTGGTTGCGGTTTGATGTGTCGGACATTGCGTCCGCGAAAACGATCGAGCGGGCGACCCTGTGGTTGCGGCGGGTGGATGAACCCGTGAGCGGCCCGGTGGAAATTGGCGTGTATGGCCAGCGTAGCGAGGATGCCGATGACCGGGAGCCATCGCCCGAAGTCCTCGAGCGGATAGACGGCGCCTCCCCCCTGTGGGTTGCGTGGGATGTCACTTCCATCGCCGGAGAATGGGTTCGCGGGCTGCGTCCCAATCTGGGTCTGCTGCTCGAGGCGCGGGCAATGCCAGAGGGAGGCGGCGCGGCGGCGATACGGTTTTACTCATCCGCGGCCCTGCAAGCCAGGCCGGACGGTTACGGCGGGACCGTTGTTGCGTTCCGGCCCGTCCTCGTTGTGCGGTAGTTCTCCGGTGCGGCCCGAGCCATTCAGCATCGGCCCCGCCCCGCGGCTCAGTCGCTTGTTTTGACCTTCACTACCCGCCCGGATTTGGCGGATATCCAGGCGGCTTCGGTGACTTCGATGACGCGGAGCCCGCACACGGCCGGGGTCTGAGGCACGTCTTTACCGAGAACGGCGTCGACGAAATTGGCGTCGGGGTTTTTCTTGTACTTGGGCAGCACCACTTTCACGGGCTTGCCTGTGGCGTCCTGATGCAGGAGATTTTGTCCGTGGCGGAGGTAGAAGGCGCCTTTCGCACCCACGACGGTGAGATCCTCGTGAAAAGCAGGGGCATTGCCGATGATGGATACGCTGCCGAGGGCGCCGTTGCTGAATTTCATGGCGAGGGTCGAGTTGATGTCGACCTCGGTTTTGAAATTCTCCATGTCCGCGTACACTTCGGCGATTTTGAGGCCGGTGAGCCACATCAGGATGTCGATGAGGTGGCTTCCCGAGTCGTTGATTTGGCCACCGCCGGATTCGGCGAGCTTCTGACGCCACGTGCCTTTAACGGCGCGGAGCCATTCCTGGGATTGGACGGCCTGGACGAACTGGACTTCGCCGATGGCGCCCTTGGCGATTTGTTCGCGGATATAGCGGAATTCGGGCATGTAATGGCGCTGATACGAAATCATGAGCACGCGATTCACCTCGCTGGCCAGTTTGATGAGGCTTTTGGCGTGTTGGACGGTGCAGGTTAGCGGTTTTTCGGAAAGCACGTGCAGTCCTTTTTTGAGCGCGGTGGCGGTTTGTTCGTAGTGGACTGTGTGGGGGCTCTGTACGACCACGCCGTCGAGCTGCTCGTTGGCCAGCATATCGCGGTAGTCGCGGTACGTGGGGAGGGCGTCCGAACCGGGACAGCGCTCGTAGAACACGGCGAGGGATTTTTTGGACGGGTCGTTCAAGGCGACCACGCAGGCCTTCTTGGTATCGTGGATGCGGTGCCAATGGCCGGGCGCGATACCCCCGGCGGCGATGAAGCCAATGCGGAGTTTTCTGGACATAGCGTGTACCTCTCCCGTTCGGGCCAGTTTTGGCGAGCCGGCGGAATGGTAGCAGCGGCCCTGAGGCAAGTCAATCGCCCGGGCGGAGATTGAGACAGGTTCAGGGCCGGCGATAGACGGCGGTAATGGCCAGGCCCAGGGCGAGGGCGATGCCGAACAGGGAAATGGCGCATCCGGCAAAGAACGAAGCGGGGCGGTAGGTGAAAACGATGGCATGGGTGCCGGGCGGGGTGGCAATGCCGCGGAAGATGCCGTTTACGCGCAGGATTTCGCATGGCACCCCGTCGAGGGTCGCCCGCCATCCCTTCGCGAAGGAGTCGCTGAGCACGACGATACCGGGCTGGGGGGCCTCGACGTGAATCACGAGGTGTTCCGGCGAGAGTTCTTCGAGGGAGCCGGCGGAGATGCCTGGTCGCGGGGGCGTTGCCGCGTCGGCGGCGGGTTGTGGCTGCGTTTCCGCGGGGGCGGTTTGTATTGCGGCCGCGATGACGTCGCCTCGAGGAGATTGCGGTTGCACGGGTACGCGCTGCTGAAACTGCTCGAGATAGGGGCCGTGGGCGGAGTCAACGATACATTCGTGGGCGGGGTCAAAGTCCGCATCGGCCAGGGCGTCCATGGCGGCGTTCAGGCTGTCGGCAAGGCGCCAGTTGGGCACCCAGTACGCTCGCGGGAGCGCGGATTCGTTCACAAAGATTTTGCCGCGCACGGAAGCCTGAATTTCGCGGAGGCGCAGGCCGCGTTCGTTCCAGGTTTCGGCGGTGACGCCGGACTCGGGCGATGCGAGGACAACTTTGACCGCCATGAAATTGAGCAGGGACGGCTGTAGGGCGTCGGGGGCGACGTCCCACGAGGCGACGGGTTCCGCGGGGGCGCCGGGGCGGGCCAGGCGGGACCACCATGCGTGCTGGTCGCGGGATGCGAAGAGGTTGCGTCCGCCGACGACATCGATGGGCGCGGTCATGCCGAGATTGGCGGGCAACCCGTGTTCGAGGGGTCTCGATGAGATGACGGCGCGGCCTCCGAGGGCGCGTTCGCGCGCCAGTTCGATGGAATCGCTGTACCGTGCGAGATGCTCGCGGAAATCCTGATAGGGATGACCGTAGGCGTTGACGCTGGCGATGGTGAGGTCGACAAAAATGAGGGCTGCCACGGCGCAGGAAAGCAGGACCGAGAACCAGGTTTTTCGGAGGAGCAGGAACGGCGTGAGGAGAATGATGAATGCGATGAGGTATCCCCTGCCCTGGCTTCCGGCGAGGTAGAACACGCCGGCGATGGCGAGGAACACGAAGAGCGCAGGGGGCCAGACTTTGGCGGAGTGGTAGTCCGTGCGGGGTTTGAGAACGCGGTCGGCGCCGAGGGCGGCAAGCGTGGCGGCACAGAAGAGGACGAGATAGAAGAAGGCCTCCTTCGGGAGCTGCCCGACGGTCTTCTGAGGGCCGAGGGTTCCCAGTGTCCAGGCCGCCGCGCCGGCTGCTCCGAACAGCAGGACTTCGCGCCAGTGCTTGCGCTGAAAACACGCGGCCGGGATGAAGACGAGCGGGACCATTCCCACGTAGCAGATGCGGGGCAGGTCGCCCGGCCGTGCGGTGAACGTTTGTACGACGGCTTCGCGGAAGGTCGTGGGAATATAGCCGCCTGAACGAAGATACCAGAGGGCGCTTGCGGGGGCGTCGAGGGTGGAGGCCCAGGCGGCTGTGGGGAGCCATTGAATGGCCGTGAGACAGACCGCGATGGTTCCTCCTATGGCCAGGCCTCCCAGGGCGGCGCGCAACCGGAACTCGTCGCGCCGTTTTGTGAAGCCGTGCAGTATGGTGTACGCGAGCAGTACGGGGAGAACCATCACGACGATGGCGTAAGCGCCGGAAAAGATGAAGGCGGCGCCCGTTAGACCTGCCCCGAGCATCCAGCCGCGGCCGCCGAACCGCGTGAACTCGCGGCATGTCCAGAACAGCAAGGGCATCCAGGCGAGGGCCGTAGCCAGATAGGGCCGCGACATGGCGGCAGCGGACGCGCCCGCGAAGGCATAGACGATTCCGCCGATTAAGGCCGCGCCGTATGCCAGGTCGAGGGACCGGGCAAACAAGACGAACCCGAATCCCATCAGGGCGAGACACATGAACGAATGGAGCGCCATGGCGCGTTCGGTGGGCGGCACGAGAAATACGGCGTTGAGGGGCTGAAACAGGCCTATCCGGCTGTCGGCGAGGAGCGGCAATCCGCACATCTGCCGGGCGTTCCACAGGGGGAATTGGCCGCTGCGCACGCGCCCATAGGCGAAATGCGTGGCGGGAAGGACAAACTCGTAGAGGTCGCTATTCTCGTAGGATTCGCTGGCGCGCACCTCGGGCAGCTCGGCATTACGCCAATAGAAGGGGGCGGCGCAGACGAATACGACCGCCAGCAGCACGAGTGCGGCGGCTCCATAGCGGGTGGTTTCGGGTACTGTGGCCTCCACGCCTGTGACCCTTTCTCAGGCTCTTATGCCAACAATTCGCGCAGTTCCACGCGGCGTTTTTCTTTCACGGCGCGCACCAGCGCATAAGTAACGGCGAGGCTCTTCAGATTGTCCGCGGCGCCGGTTTCGGGCGCTTGGCGGGATTCGATGGCCGCGGCGAACGCGTCCAGGAGATAGGCCTGGGCGGTGACGGGCCACTTTACCTCGCGGATTTTGCGCCGGCGTGCGGGCGAACTCGCTAGAAACAGCTCATCGTTTTCCCATACCAGGACGCCCTTGCTGCCGTCGAAGCGCCAGTTGGCGTTCCAGGGCGTTTCCCATCCCTGGGCCACCCAGCTTGCGTGATAATTGACACACAGGCCGTTCTCGAGTTCGAGGGCCGCCATGACGCTGGCATCGCCTTTGAACCAGTTCCAGGGCGCGTTGATGGTGGCGCCCTGGACGGCGCGCACGTCGCTGTCCATCAAGAACCGCAGCAGGTCGAAATGGTGGATGGACATGTCAAGCACGAGGGGAAACGGCATCTTTTCCCGATACCCGCCGAAGTGGGGGCCTTTGTGAAAGGAAATGCCGGCATAGCCGAGAGCGCCGAGTTTGCCGGCGGCCAGAATGCGCTTGACGGTTTGCGGGAGGGGGGTGTACCGGTAGTTCTGGGCCACCATGAGGATGTGGCCGAGCCGTTCCGCGCGCGCGACGAGGGCTTTTGCGTTGCGGAGGGTATCGGCGAGGGGTTTTTCGCAGAGCACGTCCAGGTTGCATTCCATAGCGGCGGTGCACACGTCTTTTCGAGACTGCTGGGGGGTCACGTCGAGCAGGGCGTCGGCCTCGACCTCGCGCAGGGCGCGCGCGAGATTGGTATAGCAGCGGTTTCGGGGCATGCCGTGGCGGGCAGCCGCCGCCATGAGGTTTCTGCGATCGGTGTCTACGTACGCCGCCGCCTGCCACTTTTCGGAGGTGGCCACCACGCTTGTCCAGTGCGCCCCCATTCCACCTACGCCAACCTGGATCAGCCGTTTCATGCGCGCGCTCCTGTTATTCGTAATGGGCGGGGGACCGGGCCTGTGTTCCGCACTTCATCCGTTTGAGTAGCAGCTTGTGTGGTCTTTGGCCCCAGCACCCGTGACGTGTGCCAGTCTACCATTCGGGGTTCCGGGCTGTCTATTCGCGTGGAGGTTTCTAATCGCCAGACGACTGCGGGAAGAACATGACATGCCTATGTGCTCAAAAAGCAGGGCGGCAGTCCGGGCCAGATTACGCCCGCCCAGCGATTTGGTTGGGTTGGAGTGGACGCAGAATGGACCGAATGGACCGGATGGACTGAATGGACGAGGAGAAGAGCAGCGAATGGTTCTGACCCGGGTGAGCAGAGGTCAGCACAGTAGCTGGGGCAGCTCGGCTCAAAACGCAGAATGATGAAAGGGCGAGAGACTCGCCCGGACACGCACGCGATTGTGGGACGCGGCAGGCTGGCGCGTCTACTTCGGCGGTGAATTGGGCTGTATCTTGATTCGCACTGGGGTTCAACGTAAGATGGCAGGAGATCGGTACGGGATACTCGATACGCGAAGGGCGGAGCCTCGAATGGAGACCACCGACCTGACAGTCGTCACGCTGACGCGGGGCGTAGCGCAAGTGCTTTCCATGTGCCTGAGCCATCTGGAACTGCAGACGTACCCGTCCGCGAAATTCGAGGTGGTGGTGGTTGCACTTCCGAGCGCGACGGGCACGAAGGAAATGCTTGAACGGTATTGTTCGGGGGGGCCGGTTCGCGTGCGGTGCGTGCATGCCCCGAAAGAGAACGCGGCAGCGGCGCGCAACCTGGCGATCCTGCAGGCGCAAGGGCAGTGGCTGTTGTTTCTTGACGAGGAGCTGCTCGCGGGCAGCCATCTTGTCGAGAATCATGTCGCGTATCAGCAGCGCAACGGCGGAGCGTGCGCGGTAGTAGGCCACCTCGACTATCATCCGCAACTCGAGCCCCGTGCCATCCCTCGGGACTGTATGCTTGCGAAGCGGTCCTTTCAGGCGGGTCAGCCGCTCAGCTTTCTGGATTGGCGCGCGCGGAATATGAGTGTGCCGCGGGAGGCCGTGCTCGAGGCGGGCGGGTTCAGCGAGGCGCTGGCGTTCGAAGGGCTCGAGGATATCGATTTGGCCTGGCGGCTGGCGCAGCACGCAGGCCTGCGCGGCTACTTCTGTGACCTTGCCCAGGCGTTCTTGTGGAAACCCGAACCGCTGGATCGTGAAACGCGGCGGTATTACGCGGAAGGGTACTGGTTTCACCACCTGCTCGAGGCCACGAAATCGGAGCAACTGCGCGAGCGGTACCGGCCAGTCGTGGCGCCATGGCGCGGTGCGACGGATCCCGTGATGGTCCCGCTGGCGCGCTGCTTGTTCCCGGTGGTGGCGTACAACTCGCGCACCTTTAAGCGCCTGCGGTGCCGGATCCTGCGGAGCGCGTTCCGGCGGGGCTTTCGGGATGCGAGGCGCGGGCGGGCGGCTGCGTTGCCCGACGTGAGCCCGCCGAACACGGACCCACACGGGCAAACACGGACAAGCACGGACCCACCCGCAGAAAACTCGGGGTGAACGGGGACACATTCAAAGCGCCGTCCCCGGCGCGACTTGGTGTCCCCGTTCGGAAGCCGAGCCTTGAGGCAGATCAAGAACCTCGGGACAGCGAACCATGAGCCGTTCGGCTCACCCGTAGGCGATGAAAATGGGAATGACCGGTGAGGGCACCGGTCCCACATTCCGGAGGCGAGGCAAATTCTCGAGGCAGGGAAGCATGAGCCGTTTGGCTCGCCCGTAGACGATGAGAATAAGGATGACCGGTGAGGGCACCGGTCCCACAACAGAGCGGGAAAGTCCGGTTTTTGAGTTTTCGAGGCAGCGAAGCATGAGCCGTTCGGCTCACCCATAGACGATGAAAATGGGCTAGAGCAAAAACCTCGGGACAGACCCGTCTCGCTCCTGCGTCGCTCGCTTGGGTCAGTCCCGGGTTTCACAATACAAACCGTCCTGTCTGCGACTCAAGGCTTTCGGAGGTGTGGGCGGGTTTTGCGGGGGTGTGGCCGGCTTCTTTGGCGGGGAAGAGGACGCGGAAGGTAGAGCCGCTGCCGGGGACGCTGGTGACTTTGATGGCGCCGTAGTGGCCGCGCACGATCCCGAGCACGGCGGCCAGGCCGAGGCCGCGTCCGGTGAATTTGGTGGTGTAGAAGGGGTCGAAGGCGCGCGCCAGGGCGGCTTCGTCCATGCCGACACCGGTATCGGCGACTTCGATATAGACGTAATCGCCTTCGGGCTGGTTTTCGTGGAGCCATGTTTCGGCGAGATAGGCCTTGGTGCACATCATGGTTCCGGTGGTTATGGTGATGAGTCCGCCCTCATTTCCGATGGCCTCGGAGGCGTTGATGACGAGGTTTATGAGCAATTGGCTGAGCTGCGATGGGTCGCCTTCGACAGGTGGCACGCGTTCGGCGAGGTTGAACCGGAGCCTGGACAGTTCAGAGACGGATGCCTCGAGGAGTTGGGCCATCTGGGTAATGAATGTGTTGAGATCGATGGTTTCGACGGTGGCCTTGCCGCGTCCAGAATAGGCGAGCATCTGGCGCGAGAGCTCGGTTGCTTTGCGGGCGGCGGCGGTGATTTCCCTCAAATGCGTGCGTGCGCCCGAGACTTGGGGGAGTTCGGTCAGGGCGAGTTCCGCGTTGCCCGCAATGATGGCGAGGATGTTGTTGAAGTCGTGGGCGATGCCTCCGGCGACGGTCACGAGGCTGTCGAGTTTCTGGGCCTGGCGGAGCTGAGCTTCGAGGGCGCGCTGCAGGGTTACGTCGCGCTTGACCGACACGTAGCCCATGATCGTGCCCGCGTAATCGAAAATGGGTGAGATGGTGGCTTCTTCCTGAATGTGGGCGCCGTCTTTCCGGCGGTTGGTGAGGGTGCCCTGCCAGATGTTACCCGCCTTCAACGCGGCCCACATGTTTTCGTAGTAGGCGTGGTCGTGGAGGCCGCTCTTGAGAATGCGCGGGGTGTGCCCCAGGGCGTCGTCTCGGGAATATCCCGTGATTCGCTCGAACGCGGGGTTGACGTACACGATAGTGCCCTCGGGGTCTGTGATGATGATGTCTTCCGCGGCGTATTCGATGGCGGTGAAAAGGCGGCGCTGTTCGAGTTCGGCGAGTTTACGGTCGGTCACGTCGCGCAAGATCATAACGCTGCCCACGGTGCCCGCCCAGCGCGATTGAATAGCGGACAAGCCGACTTCGAGGTAACGGGTGGCGCCGGGTTCGAGCTGGATACTGGTTTCGACATACTTGCCGGGGTTCATTGAGGCATCGAAGAGGGCCTGGGAGTACGCCAGAAAATCGGTCACGGGCCGTCCGAGGATTTCGGTTTCTTTTTTGCCCAGCATGGCTTGGGCGGCCTCGTTGAGGTCCAGGATCTGGTGGCCGAGGTCGAAGACGATGACGCCATCTTTCATGCTCTGGATCACATGATCTTTGGCTACGGGTACCGGGGGCAGAAGCAAACCGTAGCGGAGGAAGTTCCATCCGATGACGAGGGCCGCGAACGCAAAGGACGGCGGCGTGAGGTCCATGTAGGGCATGGGGCTCACGCGCAGTTGGAACACAAAATTGGCCGTAAGGGGTGCGAGTATTCCAATGAGCAGAAAGGCGGTTTGCTTGCGGTACGTTCTATGGGAACGGACGGCGGCGCCCACGAGGACCACCGTCCCAACCAGTATGAATACGTACCCGTAGGACACGAGGGCCCAGTACAAGGGGCCGCGCTCGGTGGCAGTCATGAGTGCGGACCCGCTGGGCTCGAGCCATATCCTGCGCCACATCAGATGGTGATAGGGGTTTGTCCAGGCGGCGGTTATCGCGGCGACTGGCATGACCGCAAGGATTCTCAAATACCAGGGCACGGGCCGGTTTCGTCCCCACGCGAACTGGAACGCAAAGAGTAACCAGACATAAGGTATGGTCGCAATTCCGAGGTACCGGACATCGGTCCAGAACACGCGCCATTCGATGCTTTCGGCGTGCAGTTCGGCTGCCTCGCCGAACGTCCATGCGCCGGCCCCGGCCATGAGTACGAGGAGGGTGAGCGCGCCGTGCTGGCTGCGCCGGCGCCACAAAACGGCCACAAACACCGCGGCGATGGCCGATGTCACGAACAGAAGCATCAAGTATGGATGGAATTGCCAGTCGGGCATGTACGATCGACCCTCCTCCACCCGCACCCTAAGCTCTGGGACACAGTGTACCACGCCGCCCGGCTCGGCCAGTCATTGTCCGTGGACCGGAGTCGGCCCCCCGAACACACGGACCCACACGGACCCACACGGACAAGCACGGACCCGGACGGACGCGGACGGACGCGGAGTAACCTTCGAGGCAGCGCACCATGAGCCATTGGGCTCACCCGTTGACGATGAAAATGGGCTAGACCAAAAACCTCAGTCCCGGTTTTTGAATTTTCGAGGCAGCCTCGGTTTTTCGCGTGGCCGGGTTCGGGATAGGGCCGTCTCGGAGGTGTCTACAACAATTCGGCGATTTGAACCGCGTTGTATGCCGCCCCTTTGAGCAGGTTGTCGGACACGATCCACATGTCCAGCGCGCTGGGATGCGAGATGTCTTCGCGGATACGGCCGACGAAGGTCTCGCCCTTGCCCGCGGCATGAATCGCCAGGGGGTAGATTTGCCCATCGGGATCGTCCTGGACAATTACGCCGGGGGCTTTCGACAAGAGTTCGCGGGCTTGCGCAGCGGTCAACTTGGTGGTGGTCTCGACGTTGACGGATTCGCTGTGGCCGGTATGAACCGGCACGCGGACGGTCGTCGCGGTGACGCGGATACTGTCGTCGCCCATGATCTTCTTGGTCTCGTTGACCATCTTCATCTCTTCGGTCGAGTATCCGTTGTCGATGAAGGCTTTGCTTTGCGGGATCTGGGGGATGCAGTTGAAGGCGATGGGGTAGGGGAATATCCCGCACACCGGTTCCTCGCCGGCCAGCACCGCCTGGGTCTGGGCGAACATCTCGTCGACGGCCGCCTTTCCGGCGCCCGAGACGGCCTGGTAGGTCGAGACGACGACGCGCTTAATCTTCGCCGCATCGTGGATAGGTTTGAGAACCACCACCATCTGGATGGTCGAGCAATTCGGGTTGGCGATAATGCCCGCGTGCCACGCGATGTCCTTGGCGTTCACCTCGGGCACCACCAGGGGGACCTTCGGGTCCATGCGCCACGCGCTGGAATTGTCGACGACTACGCAGCCGTCTTTCGCGGCGCAGGGGGCGAAATGCTTGCTGGTGCCTCCGCCCGCGCTGAAGAGGGCGATGTCCACCCCTTTGAACGAATCTTCCGTCAGGACTTCAACGGGGATCTCCTCGCCTTTGAAGGTTACGGACTTGCCTCTGGAGCGCTCGGAAGCCAATGGTTTGAGGGCTTTTACGGGGAAATTGCGTTTTTCGAGGGTGTGCAGCATCATCCTGCCGACCATGCCGGTTGCCCCGGCTACGGCAACGACCTTCTGAGACATGTGAGCCAGACTCCTTATCTTCCCGCGTATCGGCGGGGTGGAACGTGTGAGAAAATACGCTTTCTTACCGCGCGCGCGTATGCATACCCGCGCAGGGGCGGCGCATTGTAGCGAAACCCGCCCGGAAAAGCACTAACAGCAGCCATCGGCGTTTACGAATCGCACTGCATTCATGCAACACCGTCTGAGCAAGGCTGGGATGCTCGCCAGTTGAAAGCCGTGAAATACCCGGGTTAGCTCAGGGCGCTGTCGATAGCCTGGGCCAGATCCGTTTTCGAGGTCACGCCGACAAACTGCTGGGTGACTTCGCCGTTCTTGAAGACAAGCAGGGTCGGGATGCTGGAAACATTGAACTTAGCCGCGAGTTCGTTCTCATTGTCGACGTTTACTTTGGCGATGGTTGCCTTGCCGTCGTATTGCGCGGCGAGTTCCTCGATAGCGGGGGTCATCATGCGGCATGGGCCGCACCATTCGGCCCAGAAGTCGACCAGCGTCACGCCGTTTCCAACGATGCTATCGAAATTGTCCTTTGTGAGTTCGCGAGCGTTGCCCATTCGTCATAACCTCCAAGAAAGTCGTACTTCCGAGTCTGGCAAGGGTTTATACGTGCCCTCGCTACCGATGTGATAACTCTTAAGATAAGGCTGCCGTGGCCGAAAGTATTCCCGGCGCTGCGGTTGTACCGGCGGCACGGGGCGCATTATAGCCTCTGCACGGTTCAGGCGCAAAAAGGCGCAGCGGCCGCCGCGGAAGCCCGGCAAACGCCCTGGGCGCTGCGGCGTAAAAGGCGTGCTCGTTTGACTTTCCGGCCGGTTAGTTTCTACAATCCCCCTTTCGTGTGGAGAGGTGGCCGAGTGGTTGAAGGCGCACGCTTGGAAAGCGTGTGTACGCTCGCAAGGTGTACCGAGGGTTCGAATCCCTCCCTCTCCGCCATTTTCCCAGCAGTTACGGGATGAACGGAGTGGCGCGGGACGCCTGGCTCGAGCAGGGCATGGCCGCCGCCCCATACCAGAGTAAGGAATGCGCACCCGATATGGTGGGGGGCAGCCCTCGTATCCTGATCATACGCCTTAGCGCCATTGGCGACGTGGTGCGTGTCCTGCCCGCACTGCAAATTCTCCGTGATGCTTTGCCCGACGCCCATATTGACTGGGTGGTCGAGCGGAAGGCCGCGGATGTCTGCCGGGACCACCCGTCGCTGGACGGCGTTATCGAGTTCGAACGGCCCGAGGGCACGTGGACGGCGGCGAAATCGTTCCTGGGCCTGTGCAGCGACATCCGTAACCGCCGGTATGACATCGTCATTGATTTCCATGGCATCCTCAAGAGCGGCCTGATTGCCCTGGCATCGCGCGCGCCGAAGCGCTACGGGTTCGCCCGGCCCCGCAGCCAGGAATGCAGCTACCTCTTCACAAACCGCCGCTCGCGTCTGCCCGCCCGCACCCTCAATCGCGTCGAGGAAAACGTGATTTTGTGCGAGGCGGTGGTGTCGTCGCGGGCGGGGTGGCCCAGTGTAACCATCGAGGTGCCGCCGGATGTGCAGGACACGGTGGACGAGTACGTCGACAGCACCTTTGATGCGGGTAAACGGCTGGTTGCCGTGCATGCCGCAGTGGACCGCCACGAGAAACGCTGGCCCCTGGCATATTTTGCCCAGGTGTGCGATCGGCTGATCGCCGACGGGCGCTACGAGGTGATGCTGACCTGGGGGCCGGGGCAGCGCCACATAGCGCAGAAGGTGTTCGAGCTCTGCCGCCGGAGCCCGGTTATCGCGCCGGAGACGCCCGATCTCAAGCATTACGCGTGGCTGGTGAACCGGGCCGACCTGTATGTGGGCGGTGATACGGGTCCGATGCACATCGCGGCGGCCATGGGGACGCCGGTGGTTGCCCTGTTCACCGGCACGAACGCCGCCCAGCACGCCCCTTACCAGAGCGCGTGCGAAGTATTGACGCCCGAGCGCGCGCACGAACTCGGGTCTCCCGAGGAGGACGAGGAGGAGCCCCTGAGCCCCATCCTTCCGTCCATGGTGTATGATGCCTGCGTACGGATTCTGGCCCCGAAGAAGCAAGCGGGGTAAACCCTCGGAGCGAGTGCCGCCATGGCTCGGGCACCGCACAGACGGTCTGGCGATTGCCCGGCAAGTCTGCGAAGATGGGGCACGATGGAAGCGCATCCGGAACGTGGGCAAGACGCTGCGTGTAGCGGAAGGAAGCGAGGTCTGACATGGAATTCGATCCCAGCGTGAAACTCACCTGCGAGAATATCAAAGACCTGCCGCCGTTGTGCACCGACGGCGCCTGGGGCACCGAAATGGCGAAGCGGGGCGGCGACCCGGGCCACATCTGTGATTTCTGGAACCTGGAGCGGCCCGACACGGTGTTCGCGGTGGCCAAGGACTACGTGGATGCGGGCGCCCAGATCATCCTGACTAACACGTTCAACAGCAGCCCGATAGCATTGCAGCGCCACCAGCTCGCGAGCAAGGCGGACGAGCTGAACCGGGTGGGCGCGGAGCTCTCGAGGCGCGCCGCCGAGGGTAAAGCGTATGTGTTTGCCTCGATGGGCCCGTGCGGCAAGATGGTTATGATGGGGGATATCGAGCCGGGTTTGGTCGAGGATGCGGCGGCCCGGCAGGCGGGCGTGCTCGCGGCCGGCGGCGCCGACGCGATCGTCATCGAGACCCAGAGCGACATCGTCGAGGCGGAGGCGATCCTGAAGGGTGTGCTGAAGGGGTGCAGCCTGCCCGTGGGCGTCTCTTTTACGTTTGACTCGGGGGAAAACAACGACAAGACCATGATGGGGGTCAGCATCGAGCAAGCCTACGCCATGGCCAGGACCATCGGCGCGAGTTTCGTTGGCGCCAATTGCGGCGCAGGCATCGAGACGTTTCCCAACATTGCCCGAAAGTACGCGGCATGTGGAACGGACCTGCCCATCTGGGTGAAAGGCAATGCAGGTTTGCCGGAAACGGACGGCCTGGGCAACATGGTATTCCGGGCAGGACCCGAGGTCTATGCGCAGACCGTTCCCGAGCTGCTGGCCGCGGGTGCGCGCTTTATTGGCGGGTGTTGCGGCTCGACGCCCGAGCACGTGCGCGCGATCGCGCAGGCGATGGCATAACGCCATGCGCGGGATAACACGGTGTGTGCTTACGCTGGCCGCGGTCTTCATTTCGGCGCCGGTGTTTGCCGAGGAAGCGGGCCCGGGTGATGGCGTTCCCCGCGCGCAGGATGGCGGGCGCATTCTCGCCGTCAAGACGCTGTGCAAACAGCCGGGCCGGTTCATCGGATGGCCGTCCATCTCCCAGGCGCCCAATGGCGACCTGCTGGCCGTTTTTTCGGGCGATCGCAGCGCCCACATCTCGCCGGACGGCAAGGTGCAGATGGTCCGCAGCAGCGATGGCGGCGAGACATGGAGCGAGGCGGTTACCATCTTTGACACCCCGATTGACGACCGCGATTCCGGCATTGTCCGGACTGCCAAGGGCACGATGCTGGTGAGCTGGTTCACGAATCCCGGCGGGGGCGAATGGCAGGGCCACTGGACCATGCGCTCGGAAGACAACGGCCACACGTGGGACAAACCGGTCCGCACGGAGGTCACCACACCGCACGGACCGATTCAATTGCAGGATGGACGGCTCCTCTATGTCGGGCAGCGCCCCCATGAATCGCACTCGGACACGTATGACGTGGGCATCCAGGAATCGACCGATGACGGGCGATCGTGGCAAACCGTCGCGACCTTCCCCGTGCCCGAAGGAGCCCAAATGCTTGCGTACGACGAGTGCCATGTGGTCGAGCGGGCCGACGGGCACCTGGTGATTCTCTTCCGCGACTGTTTCGAGCCGCACCGGATACGCCAGTCCGAGAGCACGGACGGCGGCAGGACTTGGGCCGCGCCGCATGTAACCGCGATGCACGGGTATCCGCCCCACGTGCTCCGGCTTCGCGACGGCCGGTTGCTGACGGTCTACGCGAAACGCTGGGAGCCCTTCGGCCAATACGCGTGTCTCAGCTCCGATGGGGGCACGGCCTGGGACACCGCGCGCGAGGTCCGGTTGACCGCCGCGTGGGACAACGACATCGGCTATCCGGCGTCGGTTCAGCTCGAGGACGGCTCCGTCTGGACCGTGAGCTACCAGCCTGACCGCCCAGGCGAAAGGCCGTGCCTCGTGGGCACACACTGGGTGCCCCGCGCGGAATAGCGTCCTTATCAGACAGCACGGACGAGTCGGACGGGTCGCTCAAGGGCTGTATGTGAAACCCATGCCACGGCGGGCAATCATCCTTTTTTTCTGCCCGGAGCGTCGGGAACGTTCACGTTGGGGAACCAGCGCGCGAGGTCCTGTTTCAGTTCCGCGTGCTCTTCCCGCCCGGCGAGATTCACCCATTCGAGGGGGTCGTTGTCGTGGTCGTAGAGTTCCTCGGTGCCGTCTTCGTAGCGGATGTAGCGCCAGCGCCCGGTGCGCAGTGAATGGTTGTTGCGCCCGTGGGTGGTCAATGCAGGGCGTTCCCACGGCGCATCGGGATTCTGCAGCAAGGGGACGAGGCTCTTTGCTTCGACGCCCTCGCGCGGGGTCAGGCCACACAACTCGACCAGGGTCGGGTAGATGTCCATGAGGGTAACCGGCCTTTCGCACACCGAATTGGGCTTCGTCGTGGCCGGCACGGTCATCATGAGAGGATTGCGCGTGGCTTCTTCCCACAGGGCGAACTTGCGCCAGTGCAGTTTCTCGCCCAGATGCCACCCGTGGTCGCTCCACAGCACGATGATGGTGTTGTCCGCATAAGGGCTCTTGTCGAGCGCGTCGAGGAGGCGTCCTACGCAGGCGTCCGTAAACGCGCCCGTGGCGAGATAGCCCGATACGGCTTTGCGCCAGTTGCCGGTCTCGATGACCTTGCGGTGGTCGCCCTCGGGCTTGGCCATCTGGCGTCCAATTTCGGGCACGTCGTCGAGGTCGCCGGGATTCACCTCCGGCAGGGTGATGCTCTCGGGCGGGAACAGGTCGAAATATTTGCGTGGGACATACCAGGGCAGATGGGGCTTGGTGATGCCCACCGCGAGAAAGAACGGTTTGTCCCACTCCTGCGCGAGTTTCGTCTCGGCCCAATCCACCAGTTTCCAGTCGTTCATATCCTCGTCTCCGCAGTCCATGGGACCCCAGTCGAAATGGGCCGCGTTTTCGATGCCATTGACGGGGCGGTTGGGCGGTTCGGGGCTGCCCGGATTCTCGAAGTACTCGTGCCAGGACTGCGGATCGGGGAAATTGCCGTGGAAGATCTTGCCGCATCCCAGGACGCGGTAGCCGTTGGCCATGAAATGTTGCGGGAGGGTCACCGCGCCGGGCATGGCGGGCCGCCACGGCTGGTTATTGTGGTACACGCCGGACGTCGAGGGGAGCGTACCCGTCAGCAGGCTTGCACGCGACGGATTGCACGCTGGCGCCGAGCAATACGCGCGGGTAAAGTTCACGCCCCGCGCCGCCAGACGGTCGATGTTGGGCGTGCGCGCATCGGGATGCCCGCCCAGACATCCCACCCAGTCGTTGAGGTCGTCAATGGCGATGAAGAGCACATTCGGCCGCCGTCTGCGCTGGCCCGCGCGTGCTGCGAGCGGCAAAGCAGCCAGTGAAGCTGCCATTCCGTGCAAGAATGTTCGCCGCGACACACTGCTTTGATAATGGAAGTCTTTTCTCATGTCACACTCCCCTCATGGCGCCGTGCCCGATCCATGGTTACCGCACATAGCCCAAGTCTTTCAACTGCTGCATCGTTTCGTCTGACAATTCGGCGGGCTCCCCTTCGTGCTCGGGTATCTTCAGTCGTTCGCGCAGGGAGCCGCATTGCGCCAAGTGCGCCGCCAGTGCGTTTCGCATGGCCGCGACGATATCGGGATTCTCCACCTGCATATTCCGCGTTTCCCCGGGATCTTCGGCGAGATTGAAGAGCAGGGCTTCGCCGGTGTGCTGGTCGGCCACGAGTTTCCAGCAATCGTGCTGCACCGCGTGCAGATCGACCATTTCGACGGGGAGCGAAGCGCGGGTGCGCGAGAATACATACGCAGGGCCTGAGCCGTCTCCCTGGAGGAGGTCGCGCCCCTGCCACGCGTCCGAAGGTGCAATCCCCACATATCCGGCAATGGTGGGCACCAGATCGATGGCCTGTGCGGGTTGCTCGACGACGCGAGGCTGAATCCCCGGGCCCATCATCAAAAGGGGAACGTGGAGAAGCTCGTTGTACAGCGTGTGCCCGTGACCCGTGCTCCCATGGTCCCAGAGTTCTTCTCCGTGGTCCGCCGTGACGACGATAAGGGTATTGGGAAAATCGCGCGCGATGGATTCGAGGACTCGCGAAACCTGGTCGTCCGCGAACCGCGCCTCGCCGTCGTAGTACGCCCGGACGACCTCCTTCTCTTCCCGTGAAAACGGTTCGATCTCGCGTTCTTGTTTCCATCCAGCGCCGACCATGCGGGCGTCGTCGAAGTACTTCTTGAACGCACCGGGTTCGAGCCGGGGCAGCCTGGCCGGCTCGACGCCGCTTTCCGCGTTGAATAGCCGCTTGTACCGTTCTGGCGGCCAGTACGGTTCGTGGGGATCGATATAGTGGAGGTAGAGAAAGAACGGCATCTCACCTGCATGTTTCTCGAGCAGAGCATGGGCCTCCTGCGTCACGCGGTCCGCCGCGGCGAGGGGAAGGTAGGGGTAGTCGTTGATGCCTTGCGCGAAACCCATTTCGCCCGTGAGATGCGGATTGGTCTGGACGCCCATAGTGTAATACCCGGCATCACGTAAGCACTCGGGAAGCAATTTCAGTGTTTCGGGGATGAAACGTTGGGCAACCGGTACGTTTTTCACTACCGAGCTGTACTCGACACCGTGCGCCGGTACTGCCAGCGACGTGAACATGGACACCATGGAGGGCTTGGTCCAACTGCACGCTGCCGTGGCGTTCGCGAACCACAGCGACTTGTTGCGAAGGCCCTTCAGGGCGGGCATGACCGGTATGCCGTCACGTTCCGTCTCGACGCGGTCGTGCCGTAGCGCATCGATGACGAGCAACACGACGTTCGGGCGGCGCTGGGAGCTGGTCCTCCAGCCGCAGGATGTTCCAATAAGACCCAGCGAGAGCGCCGCTCCACGCAAAAACGTTCTTCGTGTGACGGCGCTGCGGCTTCGGCGGTTTTTCATCATACTTCGATTTTCACACAGGGGCCGCCTGCCTGTCCATGTACCCCTCAATCCGTGGTACGGCCTTGCCCCTCTGGATAGGCCGAATCGACGCAGATGGGGCGCAGCACGGAGTTTGAATTGGCTGGCGGCCCTGAGCGATGATTCGGGTCTGCTGTTCTCATGTGCAAACCCGAAAGGAGCGAGCCGTGTTGCTTCATTTCCTCGCAGTCCTGACCGCGTTTACCAGCGCCGCCAATTCGCAGCCCATCGTCGAATGGACCTTTGACGCCCCCGCCGACGCCGCGGCGTGGGCAGCCAACAGCCATCTCGGCGACGTGCGGATCGAGGACGGCGCGCTGGCGGCCCGTGCCACCGGCAACGACCCCTTTTTCGTCTGGAAGGACGGCCCCGCGTTCGAGGCGAGCCCCTGGAATTGTGTCGTACTGCGCGCACGCGCGGACAAACCGGGGACGGGACAGCTTTTCTGGACCGGTACGACGGAAGGGCCCTATGGCGGATTCAGCCAGGAGAAGACCACACCGTTCAACCTCGCGGGCACGGGCGAATGGGAAACCGTGTTCTTGTTGCCGTTCTGGCAGGCCGAGGGCCGCATCATAAAGCTCCGCCTCGATCTGTACGGCGGGGCGTCGTTTGCCATCGACAACTTGAGCATTCAACGCTGGGGCGCGGGCCAGGAACCGCAAACCGGCGTCTATTCGTGGTCGTTTCCGGAAGACGCCGCCCGCTGGTCCATTCCCGCCGGGACGGACCGGTTTTACGCGCCGCCCATTCGCCTTGACGTCAGCGCCTACCCCTGGGTGGCCGTGGTGTTCGATGCGGAAAACGATGCCATGGGCGAGCTGCTGTGGGCCTCGGACCAGGCCCGTGGTGAACAGCACATGCCCTTCGAGATTCGTGCCGGAACAGGCCGGGTCGCGAATATCCCCATGAGCGGAGTCAACGAGTGGCAGAGTCCCCTGGTGGCCTTGGGCCTGCGTATACCCGAAGCGGCTGGGGTGCGGGTGCATTCGGTCTCGATCGCGAAGACACCGGCCGGCCCGGCGGATTTGCACGTGCTCATGCTGGGGTTTGACGCCGCTGTCAACCGCGCGGGGCGCCCCGCGAGACTGGCCGCCGTCGTTGAAAACCGCGGCGGCGAGCCGTCGCCCGCAACCGAGGTCACCCTGACGCTTGGTGAGGGTCTCAACTTCGAGGGCGAAGAGACGCCGGTTTCATTGCCTGCACTCGCGCCGGGCGAGCGCTTCGAAACGGCATGGACCCTCGTCGCGGATGCTCCGGGTCACTACCCCGTCTCGCTCACTCTCGGGGAAGACTATCCGTTCGAGACCGAGCTCCGCGTCGAGGCGGCCGTCGAGGTGGCGGAAGCGGACTATGTGCCCGAGCCCCGTCCGGTCGAGACGGATATCGAGATCCTCGCCTATTACTTCCCGGGGTGGGAAACCGACGCCAAATGGGACCCCATCCGCAACACGGCGCCTATCCGGAAGCCGTTGCTGGGCTATTACGACGAAGCCAACCCGGAGATAGTCGACTGGCAGATCAAGTGGGCCGTCGAGAACGGGATAGCGTGTTTTCTTGTGGACTGGTACTGGACCGAAGGCCGCCAGTATTTACGGCACTGGTTCGACGCGTATCGCGAGGCGCGCTACCGCAATCATCTCGATGTAGCCATCATGTGGGCCAATCACAACGCCCCCAACACCCATTCCGCCGAAGACTGGAAGGCCGTCACACAGGAATGGATTGACAACTATTTCGGCATGGAGACCTACTACCGCATCGACGGCAAGCCAGCGGTGTTTATCTGGGCACCGTCCAATATTACGCGCGACCTGGGCGGCTCGGATGCCGTGAAGGCGGCCTTCGATACGTCGCAGGAGATGGCGCGCGATGCCGGGTATCCCGGTATCGCCTACGTGGCCCTGGGCTATGAAACGTCTCCGGGCCGCATGGAAACGCTCAAACAGGAAGGGTACATGGGCTTCACCATGTATCACGAATGGGGCGAATCGGTAAACCGTTCGCCGGTGCCGCGCCGGGCCCGGTTCGAAGACGTGGTCGCGACCGTTCCCGGCGCCTGGCGCGCAAAGGAGGCCGCCTCGGCGGGACTGGTCTATTTCCCCGTTGCCGAAACCGGGTGGGATTCGCGGCCCTGGCACGGTCCCCGCGGCCTCGCGATCGAAGGGCGCACGCCGGCGCTGTTCGAGCAGCTCTTGCGCGACCTCAAGGTTTTTGCCGAGGAACACGGCAAAAAGCAGTTCATACTCGCGCCCATCAACGAATGGGGCGAAGGCAGTTACATCGAGCCCAACCGCGAGTTCGGATTCGAGATGTACGAGGCCATCCGGCGTGTGTTCGCAAAAGGCGACCCCGCGTCATGGCCTGTCAACCTCGCGCCGTCGGACCTGGGCCTGGGCCCCTACGATTTCGCTGCCGGCGAATCCCGGTCGGCGTGGTCCTTCGACCGCGGGCTGGGCGGCTGGCGGAGCCTGATGAATACAGGAAACCTGCGCGCTGAGGAAGGCGCCATGCGTTTCCGGACCGAAACCGATGACGCCGCGGTCACGGTACGCACGTCCGGATTTAACGCGAACGACTGGGCGTTTCTCGTGCTCGAGATGCAGCTTGACGGCGCCGTTCCCGCGGGAAGCGAAGGTCAGCTCTATTGGACGCCGAAGGGCGGCCAGGAAAGCGAGGCCGCAAGCGTTCGGTTTCCGTTGAAGACAGACAACGGCCTGCACACTTACCGAATCCGTCTCGATGCCATCCCCGCCTGGACCGGCGAGCTCCAGTCGCTCCGGTTTGACCCGTGCGCGTCCGAGAATATCCAGGTTGCGGTCCATGCATTCCGCTTCGAAACGAACTAAGGGGGAGCAGTCGTGTTAACAGCGATACTCGTGGCGTGTTGCAGTGTGTCCGGCGTTGTGGAGGCCCCGGTGACCGCGTGGGAGTTCAACACGCCCGAGGAGGTTACGCCGTGGCGGGCCAACAGCTACATGACCAACGTGACGGCGGAAAACGGCATCCTCGCGTGCGACACCATCGACTGGGACCCCTTCTTCACCTATTCGGAGGGCCACATCGAGACCAGCCCCTGGCAATTTGTGGTGTTGCGCATCCGGGCCAGCCGTGCGGGCAAGGGCCAGCTCTTCTGGACCGCCGACATGGAAGGCCAGCACGGGGGTTTCAGCGAGAAGAAGGTCTCGAACTTCACGATCGCGCAGCCGGACGCCTGGCAGGAAGTGGTCATCCTCCCCTTCTGGCACTCGGAGGGGACCATCCGGCAGCTTCGTCTTGACTTGTACGAAGGGGCACATTTCGAGGTCGATTGGCTGCGCGTCTACGACCGGGGAGCAGGGGCAGACCCGCTCACGGGGATTTACCGCTGGGATTTCGAGGACGGCGGCGAGGGGTGGCGGCTCTGGCCCGGCAGCGGCGTGTTGCTCTCGCCGCCGCTGAACCTCCCTGTCGCGGAGCAGGGATGGGCGTCCATCACGCTGAAGGCGGCCAAGGCCTCGACGGCGTCGTTCTTCTGGAGCGCCTCGAGCGGGGCGGGACGCGATGCCCAGACCTTCGAGATCGGGGCCTCGAGCGATTTCCGCGTGTATGACATCGAACTGCAGGGGGAATCGTCGTGGCGTGACACGATCCGGGCTTTCGGACTCGAGTTCGCGCCGGCGGCCGGCCTCGAAGTAAAGTCCATCGAACTCAGCGGGCGCCCCCAGGGCCCTTCGGACATCCGGGTGCTCCATTTCGGGTTCGAGAACGGCGCGAACCGGGCCCAGCGCGACTGCCTCATCACCGCGAATTTCGTGAACGAGGGCGGCACGCAATCCACCCCGGCCGAAGCGCGCCTGGTCCTGCCGGATGGCGTGGTGCTGGTCGAAGGCACAGCGGTCGAGACCGTCCCGCCGCTGGAATTCCGGCAGCGGGCCAAGCTTACGTGGAGTGTGCGCGCGGCCGCCGCGGGCACGCAACCCATCGCGCTCGAGTTCTCCGGCGGAGCGCCGCTTGCCAGGCAGGACACGGTGCTTGTGTTTCTGGCGCCCCTGCCCGTGCAGCAAACCGAGTACATCCCCGAGCCGCGGCCCGTGAAGACCGGTATTGATGTGTTCGCCTACTATTTCCCAGGCTGGGGGTCGGATGTGAAATGGGACCCTGTCCGCTACGTCGATCCCATTCGCAAACCCTTGCTCGGGTATTACGACGAAGGCAATCCCGAGATTGTGGACTGGCAGATCAAGTGGGCCCGCGAGAACGGGATCCGGGGTTTCCTGGTGGATTGGTACTGGGTTGGGGGCAGCCAGCATTTGACGCACTGGTTCGAGGCCTACCGCGCGGCCCGGTACCGCGACCAGCTCGAGGTCGCGATCATGTGGGCCAACCACAATCCCCCGAACACCCATTCCGCGGAGGACTGGCGCAACGTAACCCGGGAATGGATCGACAAATACTTCAACCTCCCCGGCTATTACCGGATTGACGGCAAGCCCGCGGTATTCATCTGGGCGCCCGACAACATTCGGAACGACCTCGGCGGAACCGAGGCGGTGCTCGAGTCCTTCGAGGAGTCGCAGCAGATGGCGCGCGACGCGGGATACGAAGGCATCACCTATGTCGCCATGGGGTACAACGTCTCGCGCGACCGCTCCGGCCTGCTCGCGAACGAAGGGTATTACGGGTTCACGACGTACCACGAGTGGGGCGACGCCGTGAAACGCTCGAATGTGCCTCAGCGCGCCCAGTTCAGCGACGTGGCTGATACCGCCGTCGCGGCGTGGGACGCCCACGAGGCCATTGCGGGCCCCCTGACGTATTATCCCGTGGCCGATACCGGCTGGGATTCGCGCCCGTGGCACGGGTCCCGCGCGCTGGCCATCCTCGACCGCACGCCCGAGCTCTTCGAGCGCATTCTGCGCGACATTCGGGCGTGGGCGCAGGCTCACGAGCGGGGCATGGTGATCCTCGGGCCCCTGAACGAGTGGGGAGAAGGCAGCTATATCGAGCCCAACACCGAGTTTGATTTCAAAATGTACGAAGCCGTGCGGCGCGTGTTTGCCGTGGATGAACCCGCGGCGTGGCCCGTCAACATCGGTCCGGCCGACGTGGGGCGCGGCCCCTATGACTTCCAGAACCAGGCCCTGCGTCGCGTGTGGGACTTTACCGACGGCCCCCAGGGGTGGGCGCGCATGATGGGCGTTTCGGAACTGGCCGTGCGCGACGGCGTGCTCTATTTCACGACGTCCTCCCACGATCCCGCGCTGCAAACCCGGACCGTCGGGATGCAGTCCGCCGAGTTTTCACGCATGGTAATCACAATGCAGGTAACGGGCGACCTGCCCGGCGCCATGGCCATGCAGCTCTTCTGGTCGGAGACGGGGGCCGCCATTGTCGAGGCGGCCAGCGTGCGTATTCCTCTCGAGACCGACGGCGTTATGCACACCTACACGCTCGACCTGGGCGAACATCCCCGGTGGCGTGGCGAAATCACATCCCTGCGGTTCGATCCGTGCGACGTGCAGGGGGTCGAGGTGGCTATAGACGAGATCCGCTTCGAGAAATAGCGTTCGCTGCGGCGCGGCTGCGGGGAACATCCTCAAAAAACCGGGGAACCGGAG
>CAZFOG010000042.1:0-23490 GCA_964520685.1 uncultured Nitrospiraceae bacterium
CCCCGCCGTCGTTGATGACCGAGGTGACCGGCCTCCCCAGGTGCCGCGCCAGGTGTGCCGTAAACCCCGCCGCGCCCGGTTCGTCCAACTGATAAATGCGCAGAAAGCTGTCGCCCAGTACGAGCACTTCCGATGCCGGCTCGTCTTCATATACGGTCCCGGAATCCGCCTCGACCACCTGCCGGCAATCCACGCGTTCGGGCGCAAACAGGCGCTCGACCGGCGGCGACTGCATCATCAGGATCAGGTCGCCCAGCCGTTCGACTGGGGCCGGCCGCTCCGAATACTGTGTCCCGCCCGGTTTCACCAAGCCGCGGTCGAACAGGTGGCGGGCGACCGCTCCCGCCGCACGTTCCATCCCCTCGGGCGACCAGTGCGAGTCCTGCGCAAGGTACAGGCCGGGCCGTTCACTCCCGCAAAACAGCGCCGACAGATCCACCACGTCCACACCGGCGTCACGCAGCCGCGCGAGCAGGCCAAGCGTATGCGGATTCATTGGTGCAGTGTGGCCGACGGCACGGCGCGTGAGTTGTTTGGGGTAGACGCTGGCCTTTCCGGGAGCGGGAACCACCACCAACGCGATCCCCCGCGCGTCGAGCTCGCCCTTGAACGCAAGGATGGCTGCCAGGGGATCGGTATCCTGCGCTGGCTCGGGCAGGGGTTCGACCAGGTAACGCACTCCGGGCCGGAAAAAGAACCAGCCGTTCCGCCCGGGCAGCGTGTCCCGGCCGGCATGGTGAAGAACCGTGAACTGCAACAGCTGCATCCAGGGACGGGAGCGCCGGATGGCCCACGCAGCGTTGTCCAGTTCCCGTTCGAATTGGCGCAGATTGGCCTTTGTGGGGACATGCAGGAGCAGTTCCAGCGCGTGCGGCCGCTCGCCCCGGGCCAGTTCAAGCGCTGCCTGGCTCAGGGGCATGCCGAAGACGATCAGCAGAAACGCTGCTGTGAGCGAGATGCTGATTCGGCGGCTGTAGTGCATCGATTCGCTCCTTTCCTCTGCTGTCCTCAAAACTGGAAGTACAAAAATGGATTAAAAGCCTGCACGAACATGGTCAGCAATGAATACACAAACAGGGCGAGCACGAGCAGCAGGCGCGGCCACGACATGCGCTGCACCCAGTCGAACGCCTGCACCCGTTGAAACGCCACCAGCGCGCAGAGGGCCATGAGCGCCACGTTTCCCCGCGTGTACAGCTCGCCCGCGAGCAGCACCGGGCTCCCCTCCGCACTCGAGAGGCCAAACAGGGCCTGGAAGTACGCCCCGGCCTCCGCGAGTGTCGGTGACCGGAACAGCACCCACGAAAACAGCACCAGGACAAACGTAAAGCCGACGCGGATCTGCCGGGGCAGCCTGGCATACACGCTCGCTTTGCCGCGCCACCGTTCGAACGCCAGCAGGAACCCATGGTAGGCGCCCCAGATCACGAATACCCAGCTGGCCCCGTGCCAGAGTCCGCCCAGCAACATCACGACCGCAAGATTGGCGTACGTGCGCCAGGGGCCTTTCCGGTTGCCTCCAAGGGGAATGTAGAGATAATCCCGCAGAAACGTCGAAAGAGAGATGTGCCAGCGCCGCCAGAAGTCCGTAATGCTGTCGGCAAGATACGGCGAATCAAAATTCCGGAGGAACTCAAACCCGAACATCCGCCCAAGCCCGATGGCCATGTCGGAGTAGCCGGAGAAATCATAATAGATCTGGAACGCGTAGGCACATACGCCGAACCAGGCGTCCAGGCAACCCCGTGATTCCGCACCGAAGACCGCGTCCGCCACCGCGCCCATGGTGTTGGCCAGCAGAACCTTCTTGGCGAATCCCAGGATAAAGAGCGCGGTTCCACAGGCAAATTTGTCCAGGCTGTGCTCGCGTTCGACCAACTGGTCCGCGATGGTGTTGTACCGGACGATCGGCCCGGCGATCAGTTGCGGGAACAGCGCCACGAAACAGGCGAAATCCGCGAACGACCGTACCGGGGGCGACTCGCCGCGGTAGACGTCGATGGAGTAGCTCAGGCTCTGAAAGATAAAGAACGAAATCCCGACTGGCAGAACCACCTGCAGGACCGGAAACGGCGTGCCGCCAAACCAGACCACCAGCGCGTTCAGGTTGTTCTGTGCAAAGACAAAATACTTGAAGAATCCCAGCATGCCGAGGCTGATGGTGACCGCGGCCACCAGCGCCGCGCCGCGCGTCCTCGAGCCGGCCCTCGAGCGTGCAATGATCCCCCCGCAGACGTAATTGGCCAGCGTTGCCAGAAACATGAGCACGACAAAGCGCGGGTCCCACCATCCGTAGAAGAGGTAACTCGCGAAGAGCAGGAGCAGATTGCGTTTCCACGGGACGGCATAGTAGGCAAGAAGCACCAGCGGCAGAAAGTAAAAGACGAAAATGTGCGATGTGAAAACCATAAATCAGGGTCGGCGTGCGCGGTTGGTCCAGACAGCCCAGTACACGGGTGAGACACCCTCTTCGTGGTATTTGTTGATGATGCCCCCCATGAAACACTCGTCAATCGGAAACTCCAGCGCCATCCGGTGAACGTCGCCCACGCGGAACGATTTGACCGTGCCGCCCACCTCGGGCACGCGCGCGTCGGCCACCGCGTCGCGCGCCTTGAGGGGGTTGTAGTGCCCCACATAAATGACGTCGCCGACAGCGCCGCCCCGGTGCACGGTGAGAACCCGGTATTTCATGACATGGGCATAGTCGTACATGGGCCGGTCAATCAGTTCACCCGGAATTTCGACGAGTTCTGCCGTCACCTCGACCGTTCCCAGCGTGGTCACGTTTGCGTCTTCCCCCGTTTTCGTGCCCCGCCCGCACGATATGCACGCAAGCACGCACACGAACACCACCACGCCGCGCATAAGGCGCCGTGCCCCGATGCTCATCATTCGCCTCCTGTTTCCGCATAGGTCCAGTGGGGCTCCCAGCCCTGTTCCAGGAAGAGCACCGGTCCGTCTTTCGTCGCGGGATGCAGCTTCCGCAGTTCCGCGCTTTCCCCCGCTATCGTTGGCGTATCCGCCATCCGCAAGATGCAAATCGCGCCGCCGCCGTTTTCGGCGCCCGAGCCGTCCTGCGGCGACTTCGAGAAAAGCACGTAGGCGCCGTCCGGCGACACCGCGCCCCCGTAGATGTGAAACCCTTCCTCCCCGTAGAGCAACCGATCGTTGCCGCCCGCGCCGTCGACCGCCCACAACTGCGTGTATCCGTACCCGTCGTTAACCTGCTGACCCGCCGGCCGCGACGACAGAATGATCCGTTCTGAATCCGGAAACCAGTCCGGCGTGCAGTTCTGAAACGCGCGTACCGTGTTCATCTCGCCGGTCCCGGCGTTCATCCGGACTACCGTCCACGATTCGCCCCCGACATTGGCCACGCCGCAGAACCACCGGCCATCGGGCGAGCAGAACAACTGCTGATAGATGCCCCGGCGTTTCATGGGCTCGCGCACTTCTTTTCGGGTCTCGCGGTCAAGCACGTGGATGCCCCGCTTGTCGAGACAGACCACCTCTTTCCCGTCAGGCGACCACGATGCCCACGGGGCTGCGCCGTCCTCGCCCGCCACGGGATTGGACCCGTCGGCGTTCGCGATTACGAGACACCCCTGGAAGCCCCAGCGGTCGTGGTCAATGGTCGTCCCTTTATCGAGGCGGCGGAACAGGAGCCGGGACCCGTCCGGCGAAAAACGGGGCGCGGCCTCCTCAAAATCAGGGGTGTTGGTGATATTGCGCCACGCGGTGCCGTCCGGACGCGACAGGAACAGGTCCCACGTGCCATTGTCGCTGCGTGCACCGTAGACGATCCAGCCCTTGCCGGCCACTTCCGCCTTCAGCGCATCAACCCGCGGGTCGGGAGCGGCCGCATTTGCATGCGCTGCGGACACAACCAGGAAAATGGCAAACAATCGTTTCATGCGTCGTCGACTCCCGCTGTTTGACTGCGACTACCGTTTCTTCAGGCGCCCCGTTGCTCTCCCCCTGCAATGATATCAAAGTTGCTGCCCGGCGAGCCCCCGAGCCGCGGACGAGTATAGATGAGCCGCGGGCTCACTTTCCATTGTTTCGCCGGCCGTCATGCATACATTGGCCTGAATTCGGGACGGGCGCGTCGAGGACGCCCGCGGTCACGTCGTAAACCGCGGCCCCGATGACCTCGGCAGCGGCAATCGGGCCCGGTTGAAGCGCACTGGCGGAATGAAGCACCACCAGCCCGCCGACTACTGGTCAGCGGTGAAGGAGACTGCTGGGACTCAGAAATGGCGGGATAGACTCTGGTCACACCAGCCAAAGGAGCGGCATTTGCCGCGTTTGATGAGGGAAACCATGGCATCTCTCCTGCAATAGGCTGCATTCGTTTGCACGCTGTGTATCCTGGAATGCTGCACTAAAAAGGGCTTGCGCCGAATCGCCCCCGCACTTTGTGTGATTGGAAATGGCCCTGAATTACTGTCGAGTGTGCCCTATTTGTGCCACGAATCCGGCCGCGATTTGGGCAACCGCCTTGGTTTCCTCAATCAGAAGAAATCAGCCATTTCAGTCTCTTCACCCGAAACAACTACCCTCTCATGAAGACGTATCACGCAATCTACATCTGCCAATTCAATGGGCTTCCCTTTCGCGAAATCCATGGCCCCCTGTGTGAACCCCCCAAGACAGAAAAGAAAAGCTTTCTCCGCCCCTTCATGGGTCAGCACCCCGAATAATTCTCGCACAGGGCCAGGGCCAATTGCGTTCCTATGTGCTTTGCACTGGATTATTCCCTTCTTGCCGTCTTTGCGTTGAATTCGGATATCAACGCCGAAATCACCTGAACCTGGCGTTACCTCAGTTATGTAGCCAAGCTTCCTGAAGACTTCGCCCAGTTCTTCCTCGAATCTTTGGCCGCTAAGGCCAAACCAATACTCCCGCTTTTGCCGAAGACGCGCGCTCTGAACATGTGTATGGAGATTCCTTACAGTCTCCTCTGCGTTCTTGAGTTCGTCCTTCAGCGAAACAAGCTTTGAACGGTGGACACTGACTGCCTCCGTGTAGGCTAGATAGCGCTTGTCTTTGACCTCCTGCTGGCCAAGTGATTTCAACAGGTACCTCAAAGGGGGGAAGAAAACAGAAAAGACCAACATCAGGATCCACAAAGGAATTGCGAGCACTGAACCCATAAGAATGCACGCAAAGCAGGCCCCCAGAAGACGACCAGGCGAAGCCATGAGGATATCCTGGTTGGAGATGACGAACCACAAGAAGAGCGCGGCCGATAACCCAATCCCGATTATTGGGAGCGAATAGTCGCTACCTTCACGTTCACGAGTTCGCTGATACTCCGCTTCTGTTAGCCCAAATTGTTCCGGTTTTGGCCCATCCCCAAGGGTTTGAATGGAATCTTCTAGCTCCTTCTTCCTTCTTCCGGCTTCTTCAAGTTGAGCTTCAAGTCGTGCAATCGCGCCTCGCAAAGTGTTAGGGCCGGACCCCCTAGAAGTCCTGCCCGCGCCTTCTCCGTTTACAGTCTTCATGCGCACCCCAAGTACTCAGGACTCTGTCCCTTCCGATTCATTCTAATCTGGGATACAGCTCCTTGCAATGGCAGTTTCCGGCAATTCGCCCCCGGCCCCTGCATTTCCCGTTGCTTCAACATCACCGGAACAAAACCCACAAAACCCTGTGAACCCCTTCCACTCCGCAGAAGGGACCGCGTTAAGACTTCTGCGATTGCGTGGCCCGTTCCACCGCTTCAATAAATTGCATTTCATGTATGATTTGAAGCGGAGCACCTGCCTTTTGACGTTCGCGCGCGCTTTCCACCTTACGGCCGTATGTGCTGAATGCCCATGCGGGCTGACTAAGTCCGCCGATAACCAAATAGTCCAAGTCCTGCACAACGCCGTTCCGAATATCGCCCCCGAGATTCCGCACGATTTCATGCAGGGTAGACCGCGGCCCCGAAGCGGCGTTTCCAGTGAAGCAGTAAAGCTTATCCTTGAATTCAATCACGGGGTTTGTTTCGCAGACAACGTCAACGGAATAGACCACGGGGGCACCACAGATCATATAAGTGTTTTCGGGCGTATCGCACACGGCTTTAGGATCTGCGGGCAGCTCCGAAAATTGCTCGCAGTATTCCAGAAGCTTAGCCCTTTCATCTTCCGACACTTCCCCATCCGCCAGGATTTCTTCCACCAAAGCCCATATGTCATCAAAGGGCCAATACTCTCGGACCCCCCTGTAGTCACGCAGCCAGTCTTGAAGATCTCGGATTTCGTTATCCGTGATGTTCTTGTCAATGGCAATGCCCTGCAGGAAGCCGTGCAATTGACGTATGGCATTCGTTACCGTGACAAATCCCACAGAATCGGGGCTACTGAATTCCATGCACCATTCCAGCAGTTCTTCCCGCTCGTCTGGATCCACCACCCCATCAGCAAGGATCCTGACCAGCAGTTCTGAAAGTCCCTTGAAAGGTTCTTTGTGAAGCAGGTTTGCGTGAAGTTCAAGCCAGTTCTTTATGGCTGCGATCTCCACGTCCGTCAGTTCATAATCACAGGCAATCCCGGCGATTGTTCCCCGCAACATTTCCGTTGCCCGTATCACTTCTGTGATTCTTGCGTGCATTGCTGAATCCCCCTTTCGCATTTCTTATAGGCTACAGCCCTTTGCCAGATTCCTCAAGGGGTATTTTGCAGCCAGATTCCCTGCGCTTTCCCCCCGCGCAAGGCAAGCCCCCAAAATTCACGGCCCCAAAACCGCCGAAGGGTGACATTTCCCACCCGAAAACAAAAGCGGCCAGGAAGGACCCGTGGCCCCAGGGGGATACCCTATGAAGTCAAACGGAAGTTTTTCCCGCAACACTGACATTTCCTACACGCTCAAATAATGTACTAGCGGCGGAAAGGAATCAAGGGGGCGGAAGGGCCGCAGCCGAAACGAGCAGCACCATGCACCCGCCGCCCGTCTTCAGCGCCCGATTCATCCGCCGTTGTCGAGCTTTGCTCATCGTCAGGGTCTTCGTTGCGCGGGATACCTGTGAATTCATCCAGCTCGCGCCCGAGGACCGCCTCTTGGCCGTGGCCCATCTCCTACTGCAGGGCCGCCTTGGCGCTGCCCCCCAGCACGTATGATGCCGCCCGTGTAACGTGCGCGGGTGTTACTTCGTCCAGGTCGTACAGGTCAGCAACCGTGCGCGATACCTTCGCGATGCGGTCCATAGCCCGCGTCGACAGCGTGCTTTCTTCGATAATCTTCCGGTACTGGTCGAACGCGTCCGCGCTGAAATTGCAGAATTCGCGAATGCTCCCTCCCGGTATGGCCGCATTGAACGGGATCTTCGTGCCGCTAAAACGCTCGTTCTGCCGTTGGCGCGCGCGTTCAACCCGGACGCGGTACTTCTTCCGGAGATTGGGGTCCGTCTCGCTGAACCGCTCATCGGCCGAAAGAGTTTTCAGATCAACCTGCATGTCGATACGGTCGAGGATCGGCCCGGAGATCTTTTTCTGGTACTTCTTCACCTCTTGTTCTGTGCACCGACAACGCGACTCATCGCCGTAGAATCCGCACGGGCAGGGGTTCATCGCCGCGATAAGCGTGAACCGGCAGGGATACTCAACGGAAACGCCCACGCGCGAAATCCGCACACAGCCGTCTTCCATAGGCTGTCTGAGGCTGTCGAGAGTCGACTTGCTGAATTCCGCGAACTCGTCCAGAAACAGCACGCCCAGGTGACTGAGTGTGATTTCGCCCGGTTTGGTTTGTCTACTTCCGCCGCCGACCAGCGATTGTTTCGACGCCGAATGGTGAATGCTCCGCATCGGCCGGCGGCTCACGACCATGCCGTCCCTGTCAAATGCGCCGTACGCCGAATATATGCGGGTGAGCTCGACAACCTCCTCTTTCGCGAGTCGCGGCAGAATGCCAGGAATGGAGCTCGCCAACAGGGATTTGCCTTCGCCCGGAGGTCCAACCAGTAACAGATTGTGCCCGCCAGAGGCCGCGATCAGTGCCGCCTCCTTCGCCCGGTCCTGCCCTTTGATACTCCCGATGTCCGTGCACTTCGGAATGAAGTCCTCAAACTCCACGGACTTCGAGAGTACGTTCTTCAGCTCGCCTTTGCCCTTGAAGAAATCCATGACTTGCTTCAAGGTCGACACGGCGGAAATGGCGCACCCTTCGTGACCTGGCGCCACGGCAATCAGAGCGCATTCCCGTTCATTGCCGGCTGGCACGATCAGATTCTGACCCGGCCTCGTTGCATTGGCGATTGAGAGGATACCCGGAACGCGGCGGATCTCCCCGTGCAGGCCCACTTCGCCCACGACGATGTATTTGCTCTCAAACGATTCTTGCAGGTCGGGCAGAATGCCGGCGGCCTGCAACGCTATGATCGCCATCGGCAAGTCGAGAAGGGCGCCCTCTTTCGGCAAGTCCGCAGGGGTCAAGTTAATTACTATGTCCACTTCGGGTTCGGGTATCTCGAACTTTGCGAACGCGCCTGCTATCCGGTCCCATGATTCCAGAATGCTCCCGCGCGCCATGCCGGTCACAGAAACCGCTGCCCGCCATGGCCGTGAGCGCTTTTCCACTTGCGTCGCCCGGGCCTGGATTTCGATGATGTACCCGTCCAAACCCAACAGGACGCCCCCGAACAGTGTGTGGTCTTTCTTGAGTAGAGCGGTGAGTTTCCTCTGCTCAGCCGGAGTTCTCTCGTACAACATACAACCTCCAGTCCGGCACTCCGCATGTGCCCTAGTGAATTCTGTTCCCTATTCTTCAGTAGAACCAGAACAAAACCCACAAAACCCCCGTGGCCCCAGGGGGATACCCTATGAAGTCAAACGGAAGTTTTTCCCGCAACACTGACATTTCCTACACGCTCAAATAATGTACTAGCGGCGGAAAGGAATCAAGGGGGCGGAAGGGCCGCAGCCGAAACGAGCAGCACCATGCACCCGCCGCCCGTCTTCAGCGCCCGATTCATCCGCCGTTGTCGAGCTTTGCTCATCGTCAGGGTCTTCGTTGCGCGGTTACACGCCGCCGTTACTCGTGCTTCGCTTTCCAAGTCTGGATCGCGACCGGAATGTCGGTACAGAAGGCGTCTACGCCCAGACCGACAGCAAGGTGATAGTCCTGTAGACTCTGGCCGGGCCAGCCGGTCACGACGAGCCCGGCTTCCTGGGCAGCCCGCACTGCAGCCCGCGATGTTTCTTCCATCCGGCAGCCGATTCGCTTGATTCCTAGATCCTGAGCGCGTTTCACGAGATCCGGGGAACACGGCGAGTCGGTGGTGAGCAGCAGATCCGCATCCGCATCCAGAGTCTTGATGACTCTCAGAGGCCGTTCGTCAAAGGAGGTGCAAACATAGAACGAACCTTCCGGCTCATGGGCCTGAACGGCTTCGTAGAGTTTCCGGCAATACTCGTCAAGCAGAGTATCCGGATACAACGCTTTGTCGCTGGTCTTCATCTCCAGTTCGAGATACACGCCGGGTTTGTCGTCGAAGTAGGACAGGAGTTCCTCCAGAAACAGGAAGGGTTGGCCGGTCTTCTTGCTGGTGACGGTGCGCAACTCGGCGGCGGTCTTGTTCTCTACGGCCCCTGTCGCATTGTGCGTGCGCTCAAGGTTGTCGTCGTGCAAAATGACCAGCATGCCGTCTTTGGTCATGCGAACGTCGGTCTCGAAACCGCGCAGCCCTTTCTCATAGCTCGACCGAAACGCATCCAGTGTGTTCTCATCGAATTCGTGTGCGCCGCCTCGATGAGCAAACACGAGTCCTTTTTCCTGCGCGGAGACCGAGCCAATCGGACCCGACATACCGTGTACCATTAGGGCCGTGACAATCGCCAGTCTAGTTCTCATTACGCCTGCCTTTCTCATTCGTAGCTGCTATGGGGTATCGTAAAGTGGTTTTCGGACAAGGTTCGCTTGTGAACTGTAACCTGGAGCGCACCGCGTCTGCAAAAAACCATTGCGGATTTCCTGAGAAGCTAGGAGTTCCGCAACATCACGCGTGGATACTCGCACTTTCCGGAAAAGGCTGGTGGCGTAAAGCGGGAAGCCCTTCCGCGCAACACGCCATGGGCAAAGAATGGTTCGCGAAACAAAGACTCGTTGACCCGGCCCAATGGTACGAAACGTTCAAAAATGACCGAAACCGCCGTGGTACCGAGCAGGTATGCCCGGTGGTGTGAGAGGGGGAGAGGGGCAACCCCTCCCCCTACTCGATTGCAAGATACCAACACGCGGGCAACGTAAAACTCGCAAGGACGCTCCATCAGATCTCTCTCTCCTTTAAGCTCTACACTGATTGCCATGCATGCCTCCTTTAGTAAACGAATATCGGGCCTGTTTGTCGGCTTAAATAGAGATACAAGACACGACCCAGGAAAATCTCGTGAATAAACCCCGGCACTGTGTAGCCTACCCTAACGCCAGAATTGCCACCATCTTTTTCCCCTTGACCTCGTGCCGAAGACCTTATCCAGTTTGCCCAGAGCCTCTTGTTCTCCCGTTTGAACAAGACGGTCAAGCTGTTCTATCGACAGAGTCCGTATGTCCGATGTTTCCTGGCACACGTGCTTGAGTGCCGAAACGAAAGCGCCAGCCAAGAACGTGTCTACCTGAAGACACAAAGTAATAAAGGAGGACTCCTGAAAGACATCGCCGATTACTATGGGATGTTCAATACTCACGCCACCGCAGCGTGACGCGAGAATGTGCTGGCGCAGCAGCTTGACCCACCGAATGGTGGGTGCCTCACCTGTCGCCGCCGGTCAAGAAGTGAAGCGGGTGGCGGTCTAAAAGTGTAGCACCCGCTGCCTCAGTATCCCCATGTTGATGGGGTGATTCAAGTGAGTTGTGGGGGGCTTGGGCAGGCGCGGCTGACGACCTCAAACAACAACTCGGCGCCGGCCTTGGAGAACGGGACGTAGCCGAATTCGTCGAGGATGATGAGGTGGTGTTTGGCCAGGCGGTTGAAGAGCCGTTCGAGCTGGCGTTCTTCGCGGGCCTCGCGTAACCGCACGAATACGCTGAAACCTTCCTCGGACAAGACCTCCTTGTAGTCTACGCGCGAACGCCTTCTCTCCCCCTCGGGTGGTGGTCTGGGCCCTCAAGGTACTCTACACACAGACGCCAACAGGGCGCTGTGTCTCGTTGGGTCAACTCTTTCTGGACCGATGTCACCCGGTGAGAGTGAAGAAACAGGTTCATTTCTTCCAGTACCGTTGCGCCGCCATTCACGGGGATCGAAAAGAACGCAAACTGCATTCTTCATTTCCAAATTCTGCCAGGGGGCTGCGCCCCCTGGACCCCAAGAAATTCCAAAACCCCAACTGCGAAACAGCATCGGCTGCGGCCCGGCTCCGCACGGGCCTCCGCCCGACACTGTTTCGCCTTTCCTCAACTTGGCTCAGGGGCGCGACTGAACTGCGGGCAAGGCGACGCGGAAGCCGAGGACGATGTTCCGGTGCACCGGCGTGTACCTGAGGCGGATCGCCGACCGGCAGCGCCTCGGGTCGTGGTGCCAGCTGCCGCCCCGAAACACGCGGTACGAGCCCGATGAGGGTCCCGTCGGATCCGTCACAGCACCGCTCGGATAATCGCCTAACCAGTCCTCGCACCATTCCCACACGTTCCCGTGCATGTCATAAAGCCCCCACGCGTTCGGCTTCTTCTGGCCCACCGGATGCGTTCCATTCCCGCTGTTCTCGTCGTACCACGCATAGTCGCTTAACCGTGAAACATCGTCGCCAAAACAGTAGGCCGTTGTACTCCCAGCCCGGCAGGCGTACTCCCACTCCGCCTCCGTCGGCAATCTGAACGTGCCTCCCGCCCTCTGGCTCAGCTTCTTCACAAACTCTTGGCAATCGTCCCAGGACACCTGCTCGACCGGCAACTTCCCGTCTCCTGTGAACTGGCTCGGATTACTCCCCATCACCGCCTGCCACTGCGCCTGCGTCACCTCGTACTTCCCCATCCAGAAGCCCTGCGTGATACGGACCGTGTGTTGCGTCTCGTCATCGTCCCGGTTGGCCTCGCTCGAAGGACTCCCCATCACAAACTCGCCCGGCGGAATCCACACCAGCTCCAGCGAAACCCCGCCACCGAGATCCACGGTTTTCGTGCCTTCCACCACTTCCGTGAAGCGTCCATGATTCCCACGGGACAGCGCGATAAGCGCGACAACGATGAGGAGACCTATAACCCCCATGACCAAAGCAAAAAAAGTCTGCTCTTCTTCACGCTGCACCCCTTTCCTCGTCTGCCTGCTTGCGTTTGGTGTCCTCGTCGCGCCGCTTGACCAACAGAGCGGTGGCCTGGGTATCGTCAAGCGCAAGCCGCACTCGTCCGATGGTCTCGTAACGGTCCTCCGGTTCGGGCTCAATACACTTCATGTCATGAGCTTACCCCCATCTTTCGACAGTTACCGGGGCGAATTTAGATATCGTAGTACAGTATATTTGGGCGGGTTTCAGACCGCCGCGTGGCTCCAGCGTAGCAGGGGCTTCGGGTATGGTCAAGAGGGCTGCGCGGGGGTGGACGTTTTGGGGGCGTGGAGCGCAGGCCGTGTCCGCCGCAGGCGGACTGCCCGAAGGGTAAGGCCGGAGCGGAACGGCCCCAAAACCGCCGAAGGGTGACATTTCCCACCCGAAAACAAAAGCGGCCAGGAAGGACCCGTGGCCCCAGGGGGATACCCGATAAAGTCAAACGGAAGTTTTTCACGCAACACCTTGCCGCGCCATGGTCGGGATCAGGATGGGCGTGGACGCGTACCGCCAGGATAAGGTCGTCTATTGGGACCACGAAAAGGAATGCTACGCCGACAGCCATCCCCGCCCGGAACGGAAATCCTTTTTGCCGTCGGAGCCGGAGCAGGCCTGACGACTTGCGCTGTCCAAAAGTTGCCCTCCCGGCGCATTTCCGGCGCGAATGCCGCGAAAACGGAACGCCGGGGCAGCGGAAGCCGGCATTGACGTGACTTACCGCGGCTGCTAGAGTGCCACTCGTTCCGAATCTGGACGGGGTTGTCCAGACCACGGAAGGGAACCGGCGCAGAGGGAGTAAACGAACTGATGAATCGACGGACTTTTCTTGTGCTGGGTGGAAGCGCGTGCGGGTTTGCTCTGGTATCGCCACGAGGGAAAGATACCTTCGCCGCGGAGACGCGCGAACCGTTCGGTATCTCGTTAGCCGAATGGTCGCTGGTGAAAACCATCCGTGCGGGCGCCATGACGAACCTCGATTTTCCCCGCGTCGCCAAACAGGACTTTGGTATCGATTGCATCGAGTTTGTCGACCAGTTCTTCGCGGACAAAGCCACGGACGAGGCTTACCTCCGTGAACTCAAGAAACGGGCCGATGACGAAGGCGTCAGCCTGGGGCTGATCATGCTCGACACCAACGGCCCATTGGGTGCGAGTAGGAAGGAAGACCGCGACCGGGCGGTCGAAAGCACCTTCCCGTGGATAGACGCGGCGGCGTTTCTCGGTTGCCACACGGTCCGTGTCAATGCCCGCGGAGGCCCCGACGCGAACGGGCTGCGCGACTGTGTGGCCGAGAGCTGTGCGCGGCTCGCCGACTACGCGGCCGAGCGCAACATCAACGTAACCATCGAGAACCACGGGGGGCCGTCTTCGGACCCGGCCTGGCTTGTGTCGGTCATGGAGCAAGTGGACAAGCCCAATTTCGGCACCCTGCCCGATTTCGGCAATTTCCCGGCCGAGATTGACCGGTACGACGCTGTCGAGATGTTCATGCCCTATGCGAAGGCAGTCAGTGCCAAGGCGACGAGCTTCACGCCGGAGGGCCTGGTTGCCGAGACCGATTTTTTCCGCATGATGCGCATCGTGCGTGACGGCGGGTACACCGGCCACGTGGGCGTCGAATCGGGCGGGCCAGACCCCGAAGGCGAAGCAGCCGCCATTCGAAAAACCCGTGATCTCCTCATCCGAATCCGCGAACAGCACCGGCGCTGCCAACCCATCTTCAACGGACGCGACCTCGACGGTTGGACCGTAGTTGACGGCGGTGACTGGGACGTCCAGGACGGGGTTCTCATCGGCACGAACGGCCGAAACTGGTCCACCAACCCCGAGGTTACCGGGTCCTGGCTCAGGACCAACGAGGAATACGAGGATTTCCGGCTCGAACTGCAGTACATGATCAGTGAAGGCGGCAATAGCGGCGTGTTTTTCCGGTCGGCTCTTGAAAAGAACCCGGCGTTCACAGGCTACGAGATGCAGATCCACGACTCGCCCGGCAAACCGCCGTCCAAAGGCGGGCCTGGTTCGCTGTACGACGTGATCGCGCCGGCCAAAAACGCCATCCGTCCTTCCGGCCAGTGGAACACCGTGACCATCATCGCGCAAGGCCCGAAGATCACCGTGCAAATGAACCACGAGACCATCATCGACACCGAACTCACCCGGTCGATGAAGGGGTACATCGGTGTTCAAAACCACGATGAACACGCAAGAGTGCAGTTTCGCAATATCCGGGTCGAGAGACTCTAAGCCCGGATGTATCGGTTGCCGGTTACCGGCAGCAAACGCCGAGGCGTTGGAGAGATCAAACGTAGCGGCAGAGGGAACAACCTGCTCTGCGCTGTCTGATATACTAAAGAACCCATTTCTATTCCAAACGCAGAAGGAAGTGCTTCCATGAAAACGATGGCTGATTTTTGTTGGGTGTTGGTTGGGTCTGCCGTGCTTGGGGCGCCGACCTTGGCGGCGGAGAATCCCTTTGTAGGAAACTGGGCCCTGACAATCCCGGGCGGCGGGGCCGGGTGGCTGGGAATTGCGGAGAAGGACGGGGCACTCGAAGGCAGCATCCTCTGGGGGGGAGGCAGCGTGGTGCCGGTCGAAAGCGTCAGCGTGGACGGGGATCTCCTCAAGGTCACGCGAATCCACAAGACCGAGCGGAAAGACAAGAGCGGAAAGGTGATCGATACCCGCACGAAGACAGAGATCCTCTCGGGCAAGGTTTCGGGCGACACGCTGCACCTTTCGCAAGCCTGGGTGCTCGGCGAGGGGAAGGAATCGGATCCCAGCCATTTCGAAGGCAAACGGATCCCGCCGTTGCCGGCCCCACCGGACCTCGCGAACGTCTCCTATGGCGATCCGATTGCACTGATTCGCGGCAATTCGCTCGACGGTTGGACGTTGACGAACCCCAAACAGAAGAACGGGTGGCGCGTTGAAGACGGGGTTCTCATCAACGACGTCCCGGAAGGGAAGCATCCTGTCGGGTATGGAAATCTGCGAACCGAGGCGGAATTCGAGGATTTCAATCTGACAATGGAGGTGAGCGTCGATAAAGGCGGCAACAGCGGCATCTATCTGCGGGGTATCTACGAGGTGCAAGTACAGGAGAACTATGGCGAACCGCCGACCATGCACACCATGGGAGCGATATACAGCCGCATTGCGCCGGGCACGAGCGCGGAGAAGCCGGCCGGGGAATGGCAATCCATGGACATCACGCTCCTGGAGCGGCACGTAACCGTGAAGCTCAATGGCACGGTGATCATCGATAACGCGCCGTTGCTGGGCTGCACGGGTGGCGCACTCTGGTCTGACGAGTTCCGGCCGGGCCCCATCTACCTCCAAGGCGACCACACGTCCGTGAAATACCGGAACATCGTCCTGACCCCGATCAAGAAGTGACCGCGCATAGGGGAGGCGGGATTCGAACCCGCGACCTTTCGGTTATGCGCACTACAGACCGCCCTCGGCGGCTGAAGTGTAATGATGGTCGGCGGCAATAATGCACCCGCGCCCATTCATCTCAAAGATGTTGGGTGCGCATATGCCATTGGCAACAAACTGAAGCAAGTTTCTTCTCCTTATGACCATCGGACAAGCAACGGATATGCCGAACTCCCCGTGCATATCATAACCTATTTTTTTCAATTGCTTATGATGAATAAGAGCAAGAAAGCCCGTCCTGGTTGGAACGCAGATATACCATTGGTGTTCGATAATTCGACCAGTCGTGGCCGACATGCGCTTCTCGGTGGATGTTCGCTTGCTTTCCTCGAAACTCGGACGATCAGAACCGGTTGATGTCTGGGCTATAGCCCTGGACATGTGCATACCGCATAGTCACCTTGATGTCCTGGTGGCCCATCCACTCCTTGATGAGCAGGGGAGAGACATTCGCTCGGCCAAGCTGGGTACCGAAGGTGTGGCGAAGGGTGTGCGGCGTGACCCACTGGAGCTTGGCGTTCTTACGGACTGTGTTGAAGGCTTTGCGCGGGCTGTAGCGGTAGTGCGACTTGCCGCCGTTTAGCTTACCTGATTCGAAAAGGTATCCGGACTCCTGAGCTTCTGGCTTCAGCACCTCAATGAGCTTCTCGTTTAGCGGAATGGACCTACTGCGATGTGATTTCAGGCTGAACGTTTCGTCGCTGGGGACATGCAGCAGCTTTCGCTCCCAGTCAAACCATTCCCAGCGGCAGTTTCCAATTTCGGCGTGACGGAGACCGGCGTAGATGCCGAGCATGCAGAACCAGTGCATCTCCTTGCTGTGAGCCTGTGCAGCTTCGAGAAACTTGTCGATCTGTTCCAGGGACAGGTATGGCGGCGGAGACTCCTCCTCTTTCAATCGCTCGACCCCCTTGACAGGATTCTCCCCACTGTACAGCTCGAAGGTCTTGATGGCGTGGCCAAAGAGGGCCTGTATATCGCGGAGGTAGTTGTTGACCGTTGTCTTGGACTTCCCCGATTCGAGCAGGTGCAGCTTGAAACGCTGAATGTCTTGGCGCGTTACGTCGCCCAGACGTTTCGGACTACGCCAATCGATGAATGCCTGCCACCTCTGGAACTCCGTCTCGCGGGTCTTGCGCTTGTGGTGGTGCTCAGCCCAGCGATGGTAGGCTGCGGCGAATTCCTGGACGGTGGGATTCTTCTTTGCCGTACGCCAGTTCTCCTGGCCTTGCTTACGAATCCATGCCTCAAGGCGCTTGCGGGCCTCGGTCTGGCTGGCCGTCTTCAGCGACTTTCGGCGTTGGCTGCCGTCGGGCTCACGCCATGTTACGTAGTAGGTTTCGCCGCGTTTGATGAGGGAAGCCATGGCATTCACTCCTGCAATACGCTGCATTCATTTGCAGGCAGTGTACCCGGCAATGCTGCAATAAATAGGGCTTACGATTCCTCGTAAGCCCTTGATATAACTGGTGAACGGGGTGGGACTCGAACCCACGGCCACCGGATTAAAAGTCCGATGCTCTACCACCTGAGCTACCCGTCCACCGAAGATCGTGTCTAGAAACAAAAACGGGCTCGTACAGCCCGCGAATGCAATCATCTGATCTTACCGGAGCGTGGGCCGCAAGTCAAACGAACCGCGCGTGTCAAACGAGCCGGACGCCCCAGAACTCGAAAGGTCAAACCGGTTCGGCTGGCGATGGGCGTTCAGTGCGCCGCGTCTATCCTCTCCTCAGGGCATCGTAGATGGCGACGAGTTCGCGGTGGGCGAGAAACGCGAGGGGCGGGCGTCCGGAATGGGCGAAGAACCGGGCTTCCGAGATGTCCGACCGGGCGCTCGGCTCGCCTTCCCAGTCGTCGATGACATACCCCATGACAACCACGGCGCCGCTGAGTTTGCTGGGTTGCGTGCTGGCGCCAATGAGCCGGGGATTGGCGCCGCGGAGGCCGGTCTCTTCCTCGAGCTCGCGCAACGCGGCTTCTTCGGTGGTTTCGCCCACTTCGACGAAGCCGCCCGGCAGGGACCATTCGCCGATGCACGGTTCGACGGCGCGGCGCGCGAACAGCAGGCCGTTGCCGTTTGCCACTAGACAACACGCCGCCGGAACGGGGTTGTCGTAGAAGAAGCGGTTGCATGCGACACAGTGCGGCCGTGGACGCTCTCCGTCGTCCGCGACAATCAGCTTATTGCCGCAGGTGGGGCAATAATTCCAGGCCAATGGACGGATGTCGAAGCTCATCTCGCCACTGTAGCAACCTTGGGAGGGTTTGTCTATGCAGGTGCCCAACTGGCATCCAACCTCCCTCGCCGGGTGACAGCGGCGAAATCTGGCCGAGGCGCCATTTCTCTTTGCGAGTGGACCGGGTGGACCGGGTGTGTGGCGAGTAGAACGGCACACCCTTCCGGCTTGAACGCTCAGGGGTCTGCAAAGCGGAGGCGGCAGACGCAGGTGATTGCGCCACAGCAGAGAAACCCATCATGTGCAAGATGCTCATGCCACCTCGATACCCGGCGCGCCCTCCTGTCGCCGGATGGATTCCCCGAAAAGCGGGGCTGTATTCGACCGTCAAGGCACTCAGGTCACCTGACGTAAGTTTTTCCGGCGAGTGAGGCACACACACAAACCGGGGCGGCCGTGTGCACGACCGCCCCGGGAAACGCCAGGCTTTCGCAATTAACCGTTGAGCTGCTGAATCTTCGCGAGGATGTCGTCGGGGGCGAGTCCCTGATAGGGGACCTGCTCAGCAATGCCGCCGAGTCCGGGCCGCACCGCGCCCAAGTGGGCGTATTTCGGAGTGAGGCCGCGCTCGAGGAGCCAGGTACCAAACCGCACGCCCAGACCGGTCTTGAGATTCTGCCCTTCGACAACCAGGACGAATGGGCTCGCGCCCACTTTCCGCATCATGGCTTCATCGACCACGTTCAGGGTGGACTTGTTGATGAGACCGACATCGATGCCCTTTTCGCGCGCCCGCTCGACGGCGTCCAGGGCGCGGTACAGCAATTCACCGTAAGACACGACATATCCCGCACTGCCTTCGCGGACCACATCGTCTTTACCCCGTTCGAAGGTGTAGCCGTCGCCGAAGAAAGGCGAGCCATCTTCCTTGAGAATGTAGGGGAGCTTGGACCGGTTCGAGAAAATGAACCGCACGCCCGGATCGTTGAAGATGGTCTCGAGGGCCTTCCGGAACTGGTGCCCGTCAGCGGGGAAGTAAAGCCGGGTCTTGTCGCCCTCGGCCAGCGCGCTGTCGGCCAGGAAGTTGTTGATACCGAAATGGCAGGTATTGTCGGCGATTTCGTCGACTCCCGCGTGCGAGAAGTGGCACAGGAGGTTGGCGTCGTTCAGCCGCGCCATGGTGACCTCCGAGATCACCATCTCGAGGAATGCCGAAAACGTCGCGAAGATGCCTTGTTTGCCTTCGTCGAAGCCAAATCCGGCCGCGGCCGACAGATTGCCCCGTTCCATCACCCCGCCGGGGATGAACACCTCGGGACAGTTCTTGTGAATGTGATCGAGGCCGCACGAACCCTCGAGATCGCTGTCGATCACCACCACTTTCTGCCGGCGCTCATCCTCGGTCATCTTCCCGAGGATATCGCACACGATCTTGCCGAACTCGCTGCGGTTGCCCACCGTCTCGGTGGAACTGCCTCTGAAACTCACCGAAACAGAAGGTTTCTGGACGTTCTTGAGGTACGCGACCGCCTCCGAATGGCCGCGTGCCTCGAGATAGGCGATGGCCGCATCGGCTTTGATCACGTCGTGTCCCTTGGGTGAACCTTCGATACCCGGCACGCCGGGCGCCATCACGCGGCGGTTGACCAGCGCCACGGGGCCGTCCGTTGCCATGGCTTTCCGGAAGCGTTTGTACAAAGACGCGAGATCCTCGCCTTCGCCCACGTCGACGGTGAGGCCGTGGCCCTTGAGCGTCTTCGCGAGTTCGTAGCCCGGCAGGTAATTCTTCGGGTGGCCCGAAATCGTCACGTTGTTATCGTCGAGGAGCAGCTTGACATTGAGCCCGCGCGCCACGGCAAAACGGGCCGCCTCGGCGTCGTTGCCTTCCTGCTGCGACCCATCGCTGCCGTACAAAAGGACGGCTTTGTCGGGATTGGCCTTCGCCACGCCGTTGATAAACGGCCACATGTGGCCCAGCCGCCCCGACGAAAACTTGACCCCGAGTTTCGGGTCGCGTTCGGGATGGCCATAGAGACCCTCGCCATACTCACGGTAGTGGAGCAGCTTCTCGAAGGACATCTGGCCGTTAAACGCGCTCATCGCGTACTGAATCGCCACGCGGTGCCCGGCCTCGTCGAAGAGCACCGGGTAGACCTTGTTCGAGCCGCGGATGAAGGCATCGCCGATCAACACCTCGGGCACAATGCTGTAGGCGCCGCCGGTATGGCCCGCGTAGCCCTTGATGCCCGCGATGGCCGTGAAAAACACGATGGTATCGCGCACGATCGCCACGTTGGTCTCGAGCTGCGCCTTCCTTTTCGCGGTCAACCCCGCCTTGGCCGGGTCGAGGCTCAGCGGCTTGTACTTGCTCACGTCAATCGGAAAACTCATGGTGTTCACTCCCTGTCCCGTTCTCTTGTCGCGACCGACAGACCTCGCCACGCTGGATGCGCTCTTGAAATGCCCTTCGATCCGCCTCCCCCGGCGCGGCTCAATCACCATCCCCCGTCCCCGGGGCACGCGACGGACCAAAACGTCGGGGAAGTATAGCATTTTCGCGAAGAGGATTTCCCGCTGGCCCCCACCGGAACACGGACGAGCACGGACAGACACGGACTGACTTGGCGCAGCGTAGCCGCAACCGAAGCCTCCAGGATCCCACTCCCCGGCCGCCTTTCGTCACGCCGTCAACATCGCCTACCGCTCGAACCGGCAGACCGTCTCCACGTGCCAGGTGTTGGGGAACATGTCGACCACGACGGTCCGCGTGGGATGCCATCCTGCTTTGCCCAGCGTGCCGGCGTCGCGGGCCAGGGTCGCGGCGTCACAGGAGACGTAGACGATGGCATTTGCGCGGGTCTGGGCCAGGCGCGACGCAATCGCTTTTGCACCGGACCGCGGCGGATCGAGGAGAATCACATCCCACTCGCGCCGGTCCATGGCGTGGACGAAGTCCCCCTCGCCGCCGAGCTCGTACGAGCCAGGCCCGATGGCGTCCGCCGCATGCACAGCGGCCGCATCCCTGTCGATACCCACTACCTCGAGCCCCTCATGGGCCAGGCCGAGCGACAGGTTGCCGCTGCCGCAGTAGAGGTCCAGTAGCGTCGCGGGCTGTCCCACGAGTGACTGCACCACCTCGAGGAGCACGCGGTTCAGCAAGAGGCTCGACTGCGAAAAGGCCCCATTGACCACGGGAACGCCGTCAAACATGAACCCGTTCCGCGCGTCGTCCTCCCGGCCCGAGTCATACTGGGGAAACATGCCATCGAGGGCGTCGCACGGCCTGCGCGTCCACACCAGCACGTCGTCGCCTTCGGGGTTCACGGCGACGTCAACGGATTGTCCGGGGCGCGCTTCGCGGATGCGCTCGATGACCGCGTTGAGCTTTTCGTGGCACAACGGGCACGACGCGATGTCGACGACGTCATGCGAACCGCGCGCATAGAACCCCACCGCACCATCACGTTCATGGAACTCGGCGCGGGTACGGTAGCCGAGGTAGAGTTCGGGATTATCGGCCCACTCGGGCTCGATCGCCATTCTGCCGATCCGTTGGAAGCAATCCCGCACGATCTGGCATTTCCATTCGGCCTGGGCGGGATATTCGAACGAGAGCCACTGGCACCCGCCGCATTTCCCGAACACCGGGCACGGCGCCGCGAGCCGGTGGGACGATGGCTGCACCACATCCGCGATCGCAGCCCACAGCACGCCCTTGCTCCGGCGCATCACGTCGACCGCCACCACATCGCCGGGCAGCGCATATTCGACAAAACACACCTGGCCTTCGATGCGGCCCACACCATAGCCGCCGTGGGCCATGCCAGTAATCTCAACGGTAGAATTCATAAAACCTCGTGGAAAGCCATTCCGGGGTAAATGGTTGAATGCGCCCGCGGGCGTTACACTCTCGTGGCCCTGGCGGCCTGCTCGGAAAAATCGATAACAATGCGCGGGGTTTGCGCCTGAAATATGCGGCACTTCACCTTGGCCATATCAAACATGCGCCGCGCGGCCTTGTTGCTGTCGGTGTCGCGGTACTTGTCCGAGAGGTAGATGATTTCACGAATGCCGCTCTGGATGACCAGCTTCGCGCATTCGTTGCAGGGAAACAGCGTGACATACAGCCGGCACCCCGACGTATCCGCGATGTTCGTATTCAAGATAGCGTTCAACTCGGCATGGCACACATAAGGGTACTTCGTATCGAGGCCGCTCGCGGCCTCGCGGGCCCACGGCAGCTTGTCATCGCTGCAGCCGATGGGAAACCCGTTGTAGCCGATGCCCACGATTTTGTTGTTCTCGTCGACAATGCACGCGCCCACCTGCGAATTGGGGTCCTTGCTCCGTTGCGCCGACAGGATCGCCAGCCCCATAAAGTAGTCGTCCCAGCTCAAATAATCTGTCCGCTTTCCCGTCATCTCCGCCTCCCCGGTCATTGTACTCGTTGGCGTTCCGCGTGGCCGGACGGCGAGTATACCATAGCTGGAACGCCCCCTGTTTATTGACCCTCCCGGCCGCCATATGCTAAGATCCGTATCCGTACAGGGCGACTAGCTCAGGTGGTTAGAGCGCCGTCTTCACACGGCGGAGGTCGCTGGTTCGAGCCCAGCGTCGCCCACCACGCAATACCTTACGGGTCAGCGGGTTATAACTTCACTCGCTGGCCCGTCTTTTTGGCCTTCCGGCTTCCAAACACCCACCAAACACAATCGGCGGCATTTGAGGGCAACAATCCCCTAACATGGGGTACAATGGGGACGGTGAAGGGACGGGCTCCCTTGGGTAGGTGAAATGCCGAAGCTTCTTGAAAATGGCGATATCGCGACCCTGGAACGCGGTTACGATCCGGAACGCAACCTCTTCTCTTGCCGGGGAATGGTGATGCCTCCTACCCACCCGGAATACGAAAAGGAAATGCTCTGGCTCTCCCCCGAGGACCGCGTGAAAGCCCGCCGGTTCCTTCTGAAGCACCGCAACACGGCCAAGCAAGAGCCTTCGCCAGCGAAATAGCCCTCCACACACCCTCTTCCAACCGCCCCGCCCAGGGGTCTTTTTTTTCGCCCTCCCTCTGCCCTCTGCAATTATGCGATTTATGCGACGGCGGGTTATCGCCCTCGCCAGGGCACTTGAACCTCTGCCCAGGACACCGAGAGATTGGCGATTTTTTCATCGTAGTCGGCACAGACCATTTCCAGTGCCCGGAGGGCATCATCATCGGACACACGGCCCTCCCGAAAGATGTCCTTGATAGCCGCGTAGATCATGCTCTGCCTTTCAAGGGCGGGGAGCTCGCGCTCGTAGGCTCGGCGGATTTGGCGGGCGGTAATCATGCGGATAGTTTCACCATCCGGCCCAATCACACGGGAGAACGTAAGAAGCGCGCCCCGGAATCAGGAGAGAAGGCCCCAGGGCGCGCCCGCTTCACACCCCGCCCCCAGGGTGCGAAGACTTTCAAACGTCGTCGAAAAGCTCCGGCGGATCCTCGTACTCGCCTTCACCCCAGCCGGGCGGGTCTATCACCACGATATTCCGCCATGGCCCCTTGTGCTTGGGCCGCCTTCGGCAGGGATTTTATTTTTCCGGTAGATTGGACATGTGGCTGTGGGGCGGGGTTT
>CAZFOG010000043.1:0-23362 GCA_964520685.1 uncultured Nitrospiraceae bacterium
TCGAGGCAGCAGTTCGGCTTTTTGACTCGGATCGCCGGATTGTAGGATGATTCGTTCTCTGTTCGTGTTGGGATATCTGGGGACGACGAAATGAACATCTGCATTGCTGGCGGCGGTCGTGTGGGATTTCACGTGGCACGGTTGCTGAGTATGGAAAACCATGATGTGACGGTCATCGAGCTTGACCCGAAGCGAGCGGAGCAGGTGGATTTTGCCCTTGATGTGCGTGTAGTGGCGGGTAATGCATCTTCCATTCTTTTGCTAAAGGAGGCCGGGGTTACCGAGGCGGACGTCTTTGTGGCCACCACGGGGACGGACGAAGTGAATCTTATAGCGGCGGCGACGGCGAAGAGTCTTGGGACGAAGCAGACGGTTGCGCGGGTGGACAGGCCCATGTACATCGAGTCCAACATTCTGTATGAGACGGTGTTGGGGATCGACTATCTTCTGAGTCCGGATGCGCTTTCGGCGCTCGATATCGGGCGCTATATCGAAAACCCGGGAATTGTAGCCACGGAGACTTTTGGGCGGGGGATTGTGCAGCTGCAGCAGATCCGCGTGACGAAATCCCCGACAATCGGCGGCAAGAGATTACGCGATATTGATATGCCGCCAGGGGTGTTGTTAGGCGTGATCAGCCGAAAGGGGGCGACGCTGATTCCGCACGGCGACTCGATCGTTGAAGCGGGCGATCTGGTGACGCTGATTGGCCGGCGCGAACAGGTGGATAGCGTGAAGGCGCTGTTTCACGGGGTTGAACCGCAATTGGACCGTGTCGTCATCATGGGCGGGGACCGCATCGGGTTGCATTTGGCGCAGATGCTGGAGAAAGGGAAGTATTCCGTCAAGCTTCTGGATTGGAATCCGGAGAAATGCAAGAAGCTGGCTACGACACTGACCCGGGCGATGGTGGTGTGCCGGAATGGCACGAGCCGGACGGAACTGGAAGAAGAACACATCGAAGACGCGGACGTGTTTGTCGCCACGACGGATGATGACGAACGCAACATTATGGCGGGCGTGTTGGCCAAGGAAGTGGGCGCGACCCGTGCTATTGCGGTTGTGCACGAGCCGGATTTCGCTTCCCTTGTAAGTAAACTCGGTATCGACCATGTGGTGACCCCGCGTGCGAGTCTGGCGAACCGTGTCTTGAAACTGGTTCACCGGGACAGTGTCCAGTCCCTCGCGGTTTTGGAAGAAGGGCAGGTGGAGATCGTCGAGTTTGCCGTTGATGGAGAGGCGCCGATCATCGGTAAGACCCTGAAAGAGGTGTTCGAGTCGCCTCGGGGAATCCGCGGTGCCCTTGTTGCCAGTATTCTCAGGGGTGACCAAGTAATAGTGCCGCGGGGTGACGACGAGGTTCAGGCGGGAGACTCGATCATCATGATTGCCACTCCGGATTCCCTGGACGGCGTGCTGAAACTCTTCAGGAAACGATGAATTACCGGCTTGTAACGAAGTATCTTGGCCATTTCTCGATCGCTATCGGGCTTCTGATGTTGCCGTCGGCGGTGTGGGCGGTGTATTTCGGGGAATGGGGTGGTCTTGCGGCGCTTGTCGGGAGTGCGGCAGTTTCCTGCCTGATTGGCTATCTGCTTACGCTGGCGGGGCGCAACGCGCGGTCTGAATTTCATCAGCGGGAGGGCCTTGGCCTGGTGGGCCTTTCGTGGATTCTCGTGGCAGCGTTGGGGGCATTGCCGTATCTGTTTGGCGGCGTCTTCACGAATCCGGCGGATGCCTATTTCGAGAGCATGTCGGGTTTTACAACGACGGGGTCGAGCGTGATGACGGTGGAGTTTTTCGACACGACACCGAAAAGCATCATGTTTTGGCGTTCTTCGACTCACTGGCTTGGCGGCATGGGGATAGTTGTGCTTTTCATTGCCGTTCTGCCGTATTTGGGTGCCGGTGGCAAGCAGCTTTACAGGTCTGAATCTCCCGGGCCTGATCCACGGGGTTTAAAGCCCCGTATCAAGGATACAGCGTCCGTTCTGTACAAGATTTATCTCGGGTTCACGGTGGTTGAGACAGTGGCACTTATGTTATGTGGCATGAGCTTGTTTGATGCGCTCTGCCATACCTTCGGGACGCTGGCCACGGGCGGGTTTTCGACGCGGGCCGCGAGTATTGGCGCGTATGACAGTGTCGCGGTGGATATGATTGTTCTCTTCTTCATGGTATGCGCGGGGTCCAATTTTGCGTTGTACTTTGGGATGTTGGGCGGGAATTGGAGGACGGTTTTCAGGGATACGGAATGGCGGGTGTTTGTGGGCATTATCGCCGTGTGTACGGTGGCGGTCACGTTGAACCTTATGGGCGTCGAGGGCCAGTTTCCTGCTGGAGATTCGCCGATGCCGGTTCAGGAAAAGGCGCACTATGACTCCTTGGGTCAGGCACTGCGGCATGCCTCGTTTCAGGTGGTGTCGATCATAACGACGACGGGCTTCTGTACCGCCGATTTCAATGCGTGGCCTTATTTTTCGCGGATGGTGCTGGTCGTTCTGATGTTTGTGGGCGCTTGCGCGGGTTCGACGGGTGGCGGGATCAAGGTGGTCCGCGTCCTTGTTTTGCTGAAGATGGCCTATGCCCGCCTCGAGCAGACCTTTCGTCCCAAAATGGTGCGGGCCGTGCGCGTCGGCGGGCACGTGGTCGACGACGGAGTCCAGCAGACGGTGTATGGATTTTTTGTCCTGTACGTGATGTGGTTTGTGGGGGGAAGTCTGTTTATGTCGCTGCTGGGATTGCCGTTTCAGACCGCCGCCACCTCGGTCGCGGCGACATTGAACAATATTGGCCCCGGCCTTTCCGCGGTCGGGGCCGTCGAGAGCTATGCGCTAATTCCCACAGCGGGCAAAGTGTTTCTTTCGCTGTGCATGGTGCTTGGGAGGCTTGAGTTGTTCAGCATCATGGTGCTTTTTGTTCCTTCATTCTGGAGGCGCGCATAACACACGCCGGGGCAGGGTGTGAACATGTTCAGGGTGCGCGTCACGGTGTTTGCAGGGCGTAGAGCGCGCTGCCGCGCAGAACAAACCGCAGCGCAATGGCCGATGTAGCATTCGCGTCCTTCAGGGCGCGGGTTCTTCCTTCGGATGTCCATACGACTCGGTAGCGCAGGGGATCGACAGGAACGAGCTGGGACTGCGCGCCCGAGAATCCGGTGAATGGGGTTCCGTCAGAGTCGAGAAGCTCCACGGCGAGGTCGCCATTGGCTAGATCGGCGTTCACGATAAGGTCTGCATTCGAGAGTGCCATGGGGCGGGTGACGAGTATGCCGGGTTGACTGCTTTCGGCCTGTCGCAATGCAACAAAGCGGTCGGCAGGCACGGTAGCCAATCCGATTCCCATGGCGCTCGAGCTTTCTCCGTGACGGCCAGTCCTTCCTGTGTAATAGATGTAGATGTGGTTATCCTTCGAGAACATGGTGGTTCCGGGAAATACGCCGCCCTGATCCCACGAATCCGGTGTTGGGGCGAGAAAGACCCCGCAGTTGGCCACACGATGCCAGGTTTTCCCGTCCCGGCTCACCACAAGCTGCGTATCCTGCTCACCGGTGCTGTTATTGCCTTCAATACGGTCGAGATGCAGCATCCACATAATGCCGATGAGGACGTCTCCATAGGGGGTTACCGAGATACCGTAGGGTTGAGTCCAGGGATAGCCGTCCTGCTTATCGGTGGTAAAGATGGCCGTCTTGGGCGTCCAGGTATCGAAATCGCGGCTCGTGGTCAACCCGATTCCTCGCATTACCCCGGGCCACGCGGGGTCGGAGACTTGAGCGCGGACATACGCGAGATATTCGCCTTCCCAGTGGACGACACAGGAGCTGGTGTCGTTCTTCCCCACCGCGGGCCGCCAATCATGAGTTTCCCAGTGGATTCCATCGGGCGAATATCCCCAAAGGGGCCCCCCGACACCTTTGTATTTCTTGCGTGGATCGGGATCGTCAGGCTCGGGCAAGACACAGAAGCCGTGGGTTCCCTCGATGAGGATGTTGTGGTTATTTCGGCTGCCATAGGGCCGCGGGCCGATGAATGGCTTTGACCAGGCGATGCCATTTGAGGATTCCGCATAACAAGTCACGTATTCCGCGGTTTTCGGGTGTTCAGGAGTGTCGGGCGGACTGCCGTTGTGCTCGCTGCCCAGGTACCAGCACCGGAATCGGCCGCTGTCTTCTTCGTACAGCACGGTACCGTAGATTTCCAGGAAGCGCGATTCCCAGGGTTTATCCTGGACAATGAGGGGATTTGCCGGGTGCTTTTCGGGAGTGACAATGGTCCGCTGGAGGTTTTCCATCGAATCGACGAGAAAATCATCCAAGAAGAGCTGGGCATGGCTGGACAGAACGAGGGCGGTGTTGTCCATCGCATAACCGTTTCCAGAGACGGCGAGCGCAATTCCAGACACTACCGCAAGAAATAGCTGTGACATGGTTGGTGTCATGAACCTTCCTTGGTCCGGTCGTGACTGTCAGTAACACAGACATTTTGTTCATCAGGTGCGATATGGTTATAACATGGGCGAGAGAGCAGGAGGGAATTCATGATAAGGCTGTTATCGGTGTTGGTGATGGCGGCGGGGATGGCCGGCTGGGAGGGGGTGCCTCCCGTCTCGTCGTTTCGCCTCGAACGAGAGTTTACTGTCGAACCGCATGGGGGCATCCCGTTTCCGGTAGATCTCGACGGAGATGAGGCCGCTGAGGTGGTGTGGCTGCAGGGACCCGGCCTGTTCAGGTCAAAGGTTTTTGATGCACCTCCGTGGGCCGGGCGCTTCTCGGATGCCGAGCGCAATCACTTCTGTTTGACGGCAACGGATGCGCGCGGGGCGGTTCTCTGGCAGACAGGTGCGCCCTGGAACGGCAACAGACCGTTTGTGAGCCATTCGGCCGAGCGCTCGGTGGACTTTGGGGATATCGACGGGGACGGGTGTCTGGAGGTGGTCTGTGTTCGCGGAACCGAACTGCTGGTGCTCGAAGCGGTCACTGGCACGGTCGAGAAGCGGGTGAAGACACGGGCGGACAATGCCCAGATTGTTCGAGTAGCCCGCACGGGCCCCGGGTCACGCGACTGGACGGTTCTGGTCAAGAATGCGGAGAGCGCCTATCCTCCGTACGAATACGCCAATCCCGCGTGGTTCTACGATACCGAACTGCAGCTTGTGAAGACGGCGGAATATCTGGGCGCCGGGCACACTCCTGTGGTCGAAGATCTGGACGCGGACGGGCTAGACGAGTTCGTCATCGGATTCAATCTGGTGGACCACAATTTGGAGACGCTCTGGCGGTTTTCTCCCGTGCCCGCCGATGAATGGGACGCGGGGGAGATGCACGCGGACGATATTGTGGTAGGCCTGTTGAAGGGGCGGTATTGTATCGTATATGCGGCGAGCGATACGGCCTACATGCTTGACGCAGCCACGGGGGAGCTTCTGTGGAAGCGCAAGAGCACCCATCCGCAGCATTGCCAGATTGGGGACTTTGACCCGGCGCGGCAGGGCAGCGAGATCTTTATTCACAACAAGAGGGCGGAACTCGAGCTTCTCGATCCCGAGGGCAATGAAATCTGGCAGATGACACCACCGGAGAATTTTCCTTTGGGAGCCGCCGCGCCCTGCAAGCGGCAGAAATTCCATGTATTCGACCCTACGACCCAATTGCCAGGGACGGGACCCAAGGGAACGGATCTGCTTATTTTCACCGACGGCGGGTGGCCTTATGCAATCAATGGCCTCGGTGAACGATGCCTCGAGTTTCCCCATACGCCGAACATCGCTCAAGACTGGGGTGAAGTACCGGGCAGGCCCGACGACTATGGCTACGGTTTTTTTGCACGCGCGGCTGATTTTGATGGGGACGGCGAGCTGGAGGTCTTGATTAGCGATCGGCGATATGCCTGGTTATACGAGACGGAGCGTGGGGCATTGGCGCCGTAAGTGCCAGCCTGGAATGGTCCGGTGTTGCATGCGGATTGCGAAAATGACGCCGAATTTGCGTCCAGGGCGGATTTTTGGTGGCGCTCCTGCAACCTTTTGACTATTTTGATTAATCGTAGTATTGTTAGTAACCGCGCATCTTTGGCAGGGTGCGAGCGAGTGAGTACTTGGCGGGGGCCGCGGCGTGGGCCGCAAATCCCGCGCCAAAATAAACCGTGGAGGAGTCGACAATGAAACGAGTTTTGCTGGGGCTGCTTGCGATGACGATGGTACTGGGCTCGGTGTTTGTGGCGGGCTGCTCGAAGGCAGCGGATGAGCCCGCCCAGCCTGCTACGGAAGAGCCTGCGCCCGCTGAAGGCCAGGGCTGAAGACATTGACGGGGGCGTACGATCGCGAAAGGTCCTGAGCCCCGCGCGATAATTCACTCTTTCGAAAATGGAGCCTGCGCGAAACATGTGGTTCGCGCAGGTTCTCTGTTTTGTTCATCTGCTCAGCTTTTTAGGCATCTGTGGGGCGATCCGCGACAAGAAAGCTCTGCGGCGTTGAGTTGTGGCGGTCTCGAAGTGACCGGCCCCGTGGGGGGGCTTGCGCGGCATGATGAACCGTTGGGCGTAAATCCGCGGGTAACGCGTGAGGACGAAAACGACGCGAACGGCCCAACCGACGGACGTTCCCTGGCAGTTTCGTGATTTACATCAAGGCATGAGGTCCTTGAGAGAACCTGCGCACGGGGAAACTCGGGAAGACGGCGTATTCGCCGGGCACTCGCGTTGATGTCTCCGGATGGGGGCGCTCATGTGCGGATTCCGGTACAGCTCCCTGTCTAAAGGATCGGCACATCAGAATTCCCTTCAATGTCACGGGCCGTTAGATCTTTAGCCTTTGGTTTACGCCGTTTTCCCGGGGCTTCCTCCCAGGCCGGTATGTTCTTGCGCCGTTGGCGCTTCCGCGATGTCTCCAACCGTAGCCTCCTGCACAGTAGCGTTTCCACCGGCCCTGGCCTTGCGAAGGTTTCCTGACGTTACCCGGCAATTCGGGGGCACGCTTGCATTGGGGCAAATACTGATGTAATATTCAGATGCCTTGAGGTGATGTGAACAAGAGGCGGCAAAATCCAGTATGAATGTTGCACAGATCATTGACCGGCTGCGCGCCGACTCGAGTTTCAAGCGCAATCTGACGGCGTGGCATACCGTGCCGGCGCAGCCGGCGAAGTACGCCGATTTCCCCGAGGCGCTGGATGCGCGGCTGGTTCAGGGATTGCAGAAGCGGGGGGTACGGAATCTTTACACCCATCAGCGTGAGGCCATCGAGGCCATTCTGGCGGGCGAAAATGTCTGTGTGGTCACGCCTACGGCTTCCGGGAAGACCCTTTGTTACAACGTGCCGGTGCTGAATAATTTGCTGCAGGACAACGAGGCGCGGGCACTGTACATCTTCCCGACGAAGGCCCTCTCGCAAGATCAGGTTCACGAACTGCAGGACACGATCCAAGAACTCGATGTTACGATCGGTACCTACACCTTTGACGGCGACACGCCGGCTTCGGCACGCAAGGCCGTGCGTCAGGCGGGTCACATCGTGGTGACGAACCCGGACATGCTGCACACAGGCATCCTTCCTCATCATACGAAGTGGCTTCGCCTGTTCGAGAACCTGCGGTATGTGGTGATCGACGAACTGCATCACTACCGGGGCGTCTTCGGCAGCCATTTGGCGAATGTCATACGGCGGCTGAAGCGGATCTGCGCGTTCTACGGGAGTAATCCCCAGTTCATCTGCTGCAGCGCAACCATCCGAAACCCGCTGGAGATGGCCGAGCGCGTGGTGGAAAGGCCATTCCATCTGGTGGACAAGAATGGCGCTCCCCAGGGAGAACGGCACTTTCTGTTCTACAACCCGCCTGTGGTCAACGCCGAGCTGGGCATACGGCAGTCATCCGTGAAGGAGGCGGTCCGTCTGGCGCAGCATTTTCTTTCGCGGGAGGTGCAGTCGATCATATTTGCGCGCAGCAGATTGCGCGTCGAGATCATCGGGACGTATTTGAAGGACGCGGTACGGAAGATGGGCAAGAGCAGCAATCTTGTCCGGGGATACCGGGGCGGGTATCTGCCGAGCGAGCGGCGCGAGATCGAGCGCGGGCTTCGCGACGGCGACATCATGAGCGTGGTGAGCACAAATGCGCTGGAACTGGGCATCGACATTGGTTCTCTCGATGCGTGCATCATGACCGGCTATTCCGGCAGCGTGGCCAGCACGTGGCAGCAGGCGGGCCGGGCCGGGAGACGGTCGTCGGTATCGCTGGTGGTGCTGATTGCCTCGAGCGCACCTCTTGACCAGTACATCATCAACCATCCCGACTACTTCTTTGGCCAGGCTCCGGAGAACGCCACGGTGGATCCCAACAATTTGATTATCGTGGCCAGCCACCTGAAGTGCGCGGTATTCGAAATCCCGTTCATGAAGGGGGAAGCGTTTGGTCTGGACCCGGTATCGACCGAGGAGATGCTTGAATACCTTTCCGAGCAGCGGGTGTTACGGCGCGTGAAGGATAAATGGCACTGGAGCGCCGATGCCTATCCCGCCGAAGACATCAGCCTGCGGACCGCTGCTCCGGGCAACGTGGTGATACTGGACACCTCGGACAACGGTCGCGTGATTGGGGAAGTGGATTTGTTTGCTGCGCCGGTCGAACTCCATCAGAATGCAATCTACATTCATCAAAGCGAGCAATATACGGTGGATGAGCTGGATCTGGAGGACCGTAAGGCGTATGTGCGGCCCGTAGAGACGGACTACTACACGGACGCCCAGATCAAGGTCGATCTGAAGATCATCGATACGTTTCGCTCGGAGCCGCTGGGAGACGTGGCGAAGCATTGCGGCGAAGTGAGCGTAACGTGGCTGCCGTCTATCTACAAGAAGATCAAATTCGGTACGCATGAGAACGTGGGGTGGGGGGAGATCAATCTGCCCGAATCCACGATGCACACCTCGTCCTATTGGCTCGAGTTCGCCGAGGACGTGGATAAACGTCTCGGGTTGGAACAGAAAGAGCTTTCACAGGCATTGAATGGCCTGGCGAATACGTTGCGGCAGGTCGCGCCGGTACAGGTGTTGTGCGACGTGACGGACATTCGGTCGGAAGCGATGCTGCGCGCGCCGTTCACGCAATGCCCGACGATCTTTCTTTACGAGACCTATCCGGGTGGCGTGGGGTTCAGCGACAAGATATTCACGCATCACACGCCGTTGCTGAGTGCGGCGGCCTCGCTTATCGCCGGATGCGCGTGCATGGAAGGGTGCCCGAGTTGTGTGGGGCCGGCGCTCGAGGTCGGGGAGCATGGAAAGAGCGGGGCGCTCAAGCTGGCCCGGATCGCTCTGGGGCAGCCCATCGAGGAGCCGGAGGCCACAAGGCCGGCGGAGTAGGGCATGTCTGAGATTCGCGACAAACTGCAGTTGCTGCTCTCGAAGCAGAAGCTGATGACAGGCGCGGAGTGGCGGCGCCAGGCCGAGGAACTGGCCGAACGCCGGGCCTCGGGCGAATTCGAGATCGGCAACATTGTTGCCGGGGAAGTGGTGGGTGACGAAAGCGAAGGCTTCTATTGTGTTCGGACCGACTTCCCGCTGGACACGCCTCACGGAAATGTAACCCTCGGCGAAGCGTTGCTTGCGCTGCCAGAACACGTCGCACTTTCGGCCAACGATGCGGACCTGGAGGATTTCGACCCCGAGACCGCCATCTTCATGGATACCGAAACCACAGGTCTTGCCGGCGGTTCGGGTACCGTGGCGTTCCTCGTCGGTGTCGGCTATTTCGAGGGGGGCATCTTCCGGCTCGAGCAGACGTTCATGCGGGATTTTGACGACGAAGAGCCCATGTTGCGGTATCTTGACGGGCTTTTCAAGGGGCACAACACGGTCGTTACCTACAACGGCAAGAGTTTCGATATCCCGCTCCTTCGCACGCGATTCATTCAGAACCGGCTGCCGTTTCGTCTGGACGCTGTACTGCAATATGACTTGCTGCACGCAGCGCGGCGGTTCTGGAAACGCCGTCTCGGAGATTGCGGGCTGGCCAATATCGAACGGGAGGTTCTGGGCTTGCGGCGCCACGGCGACGTGTCCAGCGCCGAGATACCGGAGATATGGCTGGACTACCTGCGCACGCGTGATGCGCGCCGTCTCGAAGGAGTGTTTTACCATCACAAGATGGACATTTTGTCGCTGGCGGCGCTGGCGGGCCGTTTATCGCAGAGTCTCAGCCTGCCTCAAGGGGTGGGCTTCGAACATGTGGAAGACCGGCTGTCTCTGGTGCGCCTCCACTTCATTCAGAAGCACTATATCGAAGTGACAGAACATGGCCGCCGTTTGCTGGACGAGGAAACGGAAGCGGCCACCCGGTGTGAATGCCTTTATCTCATGGGAATGGCCTGTAAACGCCTGCAGCAGTGGGTGGACATGGAGGAGGCGTGGTCGCTGCTTCTTGCGGAAAGGCCGCGCGATCTGGTAGCGCGTCTCGAATTGGTGAAGTACTACGAACACCGTGCGCGGAATCTGCTCGAGGCGGAACGGGTCTGTGAGGAGACGGTGCAGTTTCTTGAGACGCGAAGCGCACTGGGGGGGGAGGAAGCGCCTCTGGGATTGGAGGACTTCCGCAGACGGCTCGAGCGAATCCGCCGGAAGCTGGGGAGAGGCTAACGACAGTGGCGGCATCTCCCGTCGTATCGTCTTCAACAACGAAACACCGGGCTGAAGCGTTGGACGCTTGCAGCCCGGCACTGTCTTGAACAGGACGTCAGGGCTAACCGCAGAGGGCGAGAAGCACGCCGGCGGCGACCGCCGACCCGATCACGCCTGCGACGTTGGGGCCCATGGCGTGCATGAGCAGGAAGTTGTGCGGGTTGGCTTCGATGCCTACCTTGTTGACCACGCGCGCGGCCATGGGAACCGCGGACACGCCGGCGGCGCCTATGAGCGGGTTGATCTGATCTTTCGAGAACCGGTTCATCAGTTTGGCCAGGACTACCCCCGCGCCTGTGCCAACGGAAAAGGCCGCCAGGCCCAGCAGCAAGATACCGATGGTCTCCCACTTGAGAAACTTGTCGGCGCCCAGTTTCGACCCGACGGAGAGGCCCAGCAGGATCGTGACGATGTTGATCAACTCGTTTTGGACCGTTTTTGACAGACGCTCGACAACGCCGGATTCCTTAACGAGGTTTCCGAACATCAGGGCGCCAATGAGGGGTGTGGCGTCGGGCAGAAGCACGATGCAGATGCCGAGTACCACAAGGGGGAAGATGATCTTCTCGACCTTCGAGACATGGCGGAGTTGCTTCATCTCGATGGCCCGTTCCTTCTTGGACGTGAGGGCCCTCATGATGGGCGGCTGGATAACGGGCACCAGCGCCATATAAGAATATGCCGCGACCGCAATGGCGCCGAGAAGGTGCGGCGCGAGGCGGCTCGCCGTGAATATGGCTGTGGGGCCGTCCGCACCGCCGATAATCCCAATCGACGCGGCATCTGCCACATCGAAATGGATGCCGGGGATAAACCGTGAGATGAGGAGCGCGCCGATAAGGGTGGTGAAAATGCCGAATTGGGCGGCCGCGCCGAGTAAGGCGGTCTTGGGGTTTGCCAGCAGTGGCCCGAAGTCGGTCATAGCGCCCACGCCCATGAAGATGAGCAAGGGAAACAGGCCATTGGAAATGCCCATTCCGTAGATGATCCCGAGAAATCCGGGTGTCAGGGCTTCCTCGAGGTAGAGCTCCAATTCCAGTGGATTTGTCGCGTAAGCCATTGCGCCTTGCACCAGATCGTCCACGCGGGGTGGCGAGAGCAGAAGCTCCGACGAGAGTGCCTGGCGCAGGTAGGCCTCGAGGTCTGCCGGATTCGCGGCGAGGGCATGTTCAATTACCGCCTCGATGCTGTGCGTATCGACGGCGATGCCCGCCACGGGGATGTTCGCCAATATGCCGCCGAAGCCGATGGGCAGGAGCAGCAGGGGCTCGAATTGTTTGCGTATGGCGAGCCAGATGAGCGTCAGACTCACCAGTATCATGATCACTTGAGCGAACGTGAAGTTGCTCAACCCCGTCGACTGCCAGAGTTCGAACACGATTACTTCCCCTCTCAGTTAATCCAGGCCAGAACCTGCCCCGCCGTGACCTGGTCACCCACGGCAACAGGAACGGCGGTAATGGTTCCATCCACCGGCGCCTTGACCTCAACCTCCATTTTCATGGCCTCCAGGACCAGCAACGTGTCGCCTGAAGCGACGGTATCGCTTACGCTCACGGACACGCGGATCACCGCGCCGGGCATGGGGGCCTTGACGGATTTCGCGTCGGAGGTCGGGGCTTCGCTTTTGTCGGACGGCGCTGCTTTGTCGGCCGTTACGCCTTCGGTCACCTGAATCTGGTATTTTTTGCCGTTGACGGTGGCCGTGGACTCTTCAAGGTAAACGGAGTACTGCTTGCCGTTGACCTTTACGGTGTAGCCGGTACTGGCGGCCTTGGCTTCGCCCTCTTTTTTGGGCAGATTCTTCCGCACGTTGACCTTGGCTTCGCCCTTGAGGAAAGCGATGCCCTTTTCCTTGCAGGTGGCGGCAATGAAGATATTCTCGTCAGTCTCGTTGACGCCTGCAGCCTTGAGCATCTTACGGGCAGCATCGACGCCTTTCGTTGGATCGGCGTCGTTAATCTCGATCGGGGTCTTGTCCGTTGGCTCGAGTTCGAGCTGCTCGGCCGCAATCTTGACGATCTCGGGATCGGGCGGCACCGGGGTTTTCCCGAAATAGCCGAGGACCATCTTGCCGTAGCCATCCGCGATCTTCTTCCAGGGCCCGAGCATGACGTTGTTGAAGGCTTGCTGGAAGTAGAACTGGGACACCGGCGTTACCGATGTGCCGAAGCCGCCGCGACGCACCACCTCGCTCATGGCGGCGATAACGTCGTGGTATCTTTCCATAATATTGTTGTCACGCATCATCTGGGTATTCGAGGTCAAGGCGCCGCCCGGCATGGGCGACCAGGGGATCATGGGCTCCTCGGTTCTCGCCTCGGGCGGCACGAAGTAGTCTTTCATGCACTCTTTGAAGACTTCTTCCGCCTCCATGACCTTGTCGATGTCAAATCCGAGGTCGTAGTCGGTTCCGCGCAAGGCGTGCCACATGACCGCAATATCCGGCTGGCAGGTACCGCCGGAGACCGGGGCCATGGACAGGTCGATGCCGTCGGCGCCCGCATCGAGGGCTGCCTTGTACCCCATGACGCCAATACCGGCGGTCGAGTGGGTGTGGAAGTGAAGCTTGGTGCCCTCGGGGAGAACCTTCCGCGCCAGTGCGATGGTCTCATAGACCTTGGCCGGCACGGCGGTCCCGGAGGCATCCTTGAAGCAGACGGAGGTATACGGGATGTCGGCATCCAGGATAGCCTTGAGGGTATCGATGTAGAATTCGGGGGTATGGGCCCCCTCGCACCCCGGAGGCAATTCCATCATGGTGACGCAGACCTGGTGGTTCAGCCCGGCTTCGATGATGCATCTGCCGCTGTAGATGAGGTTGTTGACGTCGTTGAGTGCGTCAAAGTTGCGGATGCTCGTGATGCCGTGTTTTTTGAAGAGCTGAGCATGCAACTTGATGATGTCGCTGCTCTGGGATTCCAGGCCAACAACATTGACGCCACGGGACAGCGTCTGCAGGTCGGCATCGGGGCCGGCTGTCTTGCGGAAAGCGTCGGTCATGGCAAAGGCATCCTCGTTGCAGTAGAAATACAACGACTGGAACCGCGCGCCGCCTCCGGCCTCGAAATAGGTGATGCCTGCTTCAACACACGCTTCAACCGCGGGGAGAAAATCTTTGGTGAGCACACGCGCGCCGAAACAGGACTGGAATCCGTCACGGAACGCGGTATTCATGACGATGACGCGTTTTTTGGCCACGAAACACTACCTTTCCTTGCCTTGGGCGGCTGGATTGCCGCCACTCGTTACCGCCTAAACTTTTCGGAACACAGAGGGAATGGAGCCAGTTCCCGAGAAACGCGAGGCGCTGCATCTACCCTTTTGTATAGGCTTTCACCGCGGCGATCGCCACGGCGACATCGGAGTCGTCGGCGCCGCGCCGTTCCAATCCCGCGGACGGGGTGACCACTTCCGGAAAGAGGTGCTTGAAACGCAGGAAGAAGAGTGCCGAGAGTTGCATTGCCCACACGAGGATGAGCAAGAACGCAAAGACAACACCCATGCCTATCCCCATGAGGCGCAGGCCTTCGATGATCTCCATCAAGAAAGACTCCTCTTGGTCATACCCTGAGCGGCACACGCTTCCCGGGTGTGGAGCACCAGGTGAGTGCCGTTACGCGGGCTTGAATCCTTTTTTGCGAAAGGAAAGCCGGACAACGATGTTCGTTGCGGCGCGAATGTCAAAAGGTCTATATTCAGCACGGAGTATACAGGAATTCGCGATAGAAATGCATCTTTTTTCCGTAAAATGGTTTGAAAGCCTCCCATCGACCAATCTTTTTCTGACCGAACTTCTCTTGAAGACCCCCGATTTGGCGTCGGGAACGGTGGTCGCTACGGCGCACCAGACGGCGGGTCGGGGTCGCTATGAGCGGGTGTGGCGGTCCCAGCCGGGAGAAGACCTGGCCTGTTCGATACTCGTGCGGGCGCACGTGAGCGCGGAGCGGGTTCCGTGTTTGTCTATGGCGGCGGGCCTGGGGGTGTCAGCCGCCCTCGAGCGGTTCGGATTGGCGCCGCAGGTGAAATGGCCGAACGACGTGCTCGCAGGCGGCCGCAAGATTGCGGGCATCTTGTCGGAGTATGTGCCAACGGGTGACGCCGGAGAGAAATGCTGCGTCGTGGGCATAGGGATCAACGTCAACATGCCGCCCGAAACACTGGCAGCAATCGAGCGGCCCGCCACATCAATTCTTGCGGAGACAGGCCGCCGGACCGAGGTCCGAACCGTTCTGGATGCCCTGCTCGATGCGCTTCCCGTGTTGCTCGAGCACTGGGAACGGGGCGGGTTTCCCGCGTTTCGGGCGGCGTGGGAAGCGTGTGATTGGGGTTTGGGGAGCTGTGTGACGGTGGGTGAGGGCGCCAACCGGCACGCGGGCATTGTGCGTGGTTATGGCGAATTCGGGGAACTGGTGCTGGAAGACGAGTCGGGCTGCCAGCGGCACGTCTTTCTGGGCGATGTTCTTTCACCGGACGTGACCGATGTTCTGGAATAATTCAGGCTCCTGCTGCGACGCGGATTCGTACCACCGCAATGATGGCGAGGAGAATCCAGCCCATGAGAGCGATGGCGACGGCCGCATGCCGGCTCTGGCGGTCGGCGGTCTTCGAGGCGCCGGGCCGGTAGACTTGGGCGGGAAACCAGATGAAGGCCATGGGGATGAGTGCGAAGGCCAGGGTCCGAAGCGCCCACGAGTAATCACCGGCAGCCAGAATCGAGGCGAGCAAGGCCGCGAGCCCTGCCAGGGAAGCCCACCGTGAAATCCAGAGCGTCAAGAATCACTCCTGGCCTTCCGGCGCGCCGATGTATCCGTAGTAGCGGCCCATCCAGTAGGGCAACAACCAGTACACGGCGCTGCTCTCCGTGTTTCCGCCGTCACCGCTGACCGCGCTCCAGGGATTCTTGTCCCAACGCATTACACCGCGTTCACTCGGGGGAGGCAGGATGCTTGTTTGCAGGTGGTCCAATTCCGGGTCGCGCACCAGAGCGATATCCTCGCGTTTCGTGTTGTCGACCGTCCAGTGAATGAGATCCAGGGGTGCGTCGCGAAGAAACGCGACGCATTCCTCGATGCCGAAATCGTCGACGCCGAGGGAGCCGCACAGGAAATTGTAGTAGGGACTGTATTCGTGGCGGACCGTGCTGAACCACTGGCGAATTCCCTCGTTGTAGATGGACACAAGCTGCGGATCGTCTTCAGACATGAGAAGTGCGGGGAAGGCCAGAGCGAGCAGTTCCGAATCGATGTGAGTGCGCTCGCTCGGGTTGGTGGGCTTGGGACTTCGTACAATTTCGGCGTAGCCGTGTTGAGCAATCAGCCTGCGGTATTCATTCTCATATTTCTCATCTCCGGTGAGGTGGTATGTCGTCTTGAGGTAGGACAAGATCTCGACCGCGTTGACGGGTTGCTCCGCCTGCCAGTCCTTATCCCCAAGGAGTTTCCCGGGTGCCCAGACGCCCCATCGCGTGTGTTCTCCATCGAGGTCGCGAAGCACATAACCTCCTTCGATGATGTAATCCATGACCCTGCGGCAGAGCTCGCGTACACGGTCTTTTTCTTGCTCAGTTTGGGCCACGAAGGTGTAGTAATGGAAGTAACCAGAGAAATGGCCCGTGATTTCGTCAGAACTCGTGTCGCCCTTCCAGAGCCACTTGCCGTCTGATGCGGGATGCCAACGGATCTCGACGGGTTTCGAGCGGGGATCCCGAACGATGGCTTCCGCGAGCTGCTGCGGCGAGTATGCGCGGTTTGAGTCGTGGAAGCGGTGGGGATTGGGATTGTCGGGGCGGGTCCACTCGATGGGGGCGACCGTTCGTGCGATGAATCCCGGGGTGCCGGTGACGGTTTGGAGGAATTCCATCGCGTCAAAGGCCTTTCGGGCCCTCTCGAGAGCCTCCGGGTCTTTGGTCGCAGCATACCGGAATGCTTCCATGGCAAGGTACATATTGGTGTACTGCCCGTCGTTGTCATCGTCTTCCGTGTGGGTGACCGACAGGTCGCCCGGCTTCATGAGCCGGCAGCTTTCCACAAGCCACGGTTCTCTGACGTGACGTTTGTGGAGGATCTCTTCGAAATAGGCGGCCTTCTGGGCGAGGGTCATGGTCCGCTTCCTGATGGCGCATACGCCATTGGCGGTGGCTATCCAGGCGGTGCCGTGTGCGTCGAATGCAAGATCCCGAACCTCGTCGTCCGGCAGCCACCGCAGGCTATGGCGTAACGACCAGGCGTTGCCGTCATATCGGGCGGCTCCGGCCTCCGTGCCCACCCACAGGATGCCGGCGGGGTCAAACGCGAGGGCGTAAACAACCGGATGGGGGAGGCCGTTTTCGGGGGTATGGGAGGCGATGCGGATGCCGTCGCGGTAAACGTCGATGCCGTTGAGGCCGCCAACCCAGAGCGCGCCGTCGGGCGCGAAGGTTGCCGCAGAAAGTGCTCCCGAGCGAATGATGTCGAAGTTCCGGAAATGGTCAATCACTTCCTCGCCGCGTATATGAAACAGCCCGTGGTCCGTTGGGACCCATATCGTGCCGTCGCGGTCGAAGGTCACGGCGCGGGGTGAGTTGGCCCAGCCGCCGTGGGCTTGCTCCCAGGCGCCGCTTCGATTGTGCCACATACCCCTGGGGCCAATCGCAACCACGATTTCGCCGGAGACGTCCACCGCGCCGATGGGGTCGGTGATCTCGGGAATCCGTTCGAGCATGCCGTTGGGTGTGGTGCGGTAGAGGCCGTTCCAGGCGCCCAGCCAGACGGTGCCGTCCTGGCCTGCGGTGGCGGCGAAGGCGGGCCCCAGGTAATAGCCGTCGATGGCAAGGCGCCATTTGCCTTCGTCGAGACAGAAGATGCCGCCGTCGGTTGCTATCCAGGGCCGGTTCGCTCCGTCAATGGCAATAGCGCGAACACTGTGCGCACCGGCGGGTCCCGCCACCGGATAGAATTCGCGGTGCTCCTGCTGGAAGGGTGTGTCGGGGAGCGTTTGAATGCCTCCGGTGATGAGCGCGCTCGCAATGATGGGCAGATAGATGGCGTGAACCATGGGGCATCTCCTTCTGACTCGAATCGGGCAAGGCCTGCATTTGCAGCCGCTTCGTTTGGGGTGCATAGTATCACCCACGCAAATGTTTCAGCCAGTAGATGGGGGGCCTAAAAAAGAGCATGAGAATCGCGCTGGTTACCGATGCATGGGCTCCGCAGACGAGCGGGGTTGTCACGAGCATGACGCGAATGGCGGAAATGCTGGCGGTGCGGGGGCACACGATCGAGGTGTTTCATCCCGGGTTGTTTCGGACCGTTCCCTGCCCGACGTATCCCGATATCCGGTTGGCGCTTTTCTGCGGCAGAAGTCTCGCGAAATGCCTGGATGCATTTCGGCCTGATGCCATTCACCTTCCGACCGAGGGTCCGCTTGGATTGGCAGGGGCGCGGTATTGCCGCAGGCGGGGATATCCCTACACGACGACCTACACCACGAAGTGGCCGGAATACATCAAGATTCGCTTCGGCATTCCGTTGGGAGTGACGTACTGGTTTCTTCGGCGTTTCCACAACGGAGCGGCGCACGTGTCGGTGTCGACGAATTCACTCGAGGTGACCTTGCGGGCACGGGGTTTCGAGGGAATCGTGCGGTGGGGGAGGGGCGTCGATAGCAATCTGTTCCGTCCGCGGGACAAGTCGGCGATCGATGCGCCGCGGCCGGTGTATGTCTACATGGGACGGGTGTCCGTCGAGAAGAATATCGAGGCGTTTCTGGGGCTGGCCCTTGCGGGTACGAAAGTCGTTATAGGTGATGGCCCTGCCCTCGATGAGCTGAAGAAGAAGTATCCCGAGGTCCGATTCCTGGGAAAGAAGAAAGGAGAAGACCTTGCAGCGCACCTCGAGGCGGGGGATGTGTTCGTCTTTCCAAGTCTGACAGACACGTTCGGGATCGTCATGATCGAGGCCATGGCCTGCGGCCTGCCGGTTGCCGCGTTCCCGGTGGAAGGCCCGAAGGACGTGGTGATTCAGGGGGAAACGGGATGGCTGGACGAAGATCTAAAGACCGCCATCGAGAAATCGCTGACCCTGTCGCCGGCGCGGTGCCGGGAATTCGCGCAAGGGTGCTCCTGGGAACGCAGCGTCGAGCAGTTCGAGGCGATGCTGGTGCCGATAGCACGAAACGATACGGAGAGGGCTACTGGTGAGTGAGAATACGCGGAAAACCGTTCGAGCCGTGTATATGGTGACGGATTTGGAGGGCGTGGCGGGTATCGACTACTGGGACCCGCGGCACCGTGAGTACGCCAGCGAGGCCAGGGGCGTGTATGAACGCTCGGAAGCGCAGCGCCTGTTAACAGAAGAAGTCAACGCGGCATGCGACGGGTTGTTCGAGGCGGGGGTCGAGGAAATCCTCGTGAACGATGCTCATGGTGCGGGGCGGACAATTCTCGTCGAGGACTTGCTGCCGGGGGTGAAGATTGCGCGTGGACACCAGAGACCGCACTATCTGACCGGTTTTTCGCCTCGATTCGACGCGTTGGTCCAGGTCGGGATGCACGCCATGGCCCATACGCCGAATGCCTGCTTGTGTCACACGATGAGCCCGGGCTATGTGTACCGGTTCAATGGGAGGGAAGTGGGCGAGATGCAGATGGTGGCCTATGTCGCCGGGCAGTTCGACATCCCCTGGATCTTCACTTCCGGGGATTCCCATGCCTGTGCGGAGGCGGAGGGGTGGGTCCCCGGAATCTTCTGTGCCCCGGTCAAAGAGGGACTGTCGATGGAGTGCGCGATTCACCTCACCCCCCATGATGCGCAGGAGCTGATTTACGAGCGAATCCGGCGAAGCGTGTCTGTGGCGGGGGAGATAGAGCCACTCCGAATCCACGGCCCAGTGACCCTCGAGATCGAGGGCGAATCCCCCTGGCCGGAGGAGGAACGTACCGGCGCCGAACGTGTGAATGACCATACGCTACGGTTCGTGGGGGATACCGCGTGGCACGTTCTGAATCTGGCGCTGTGCGGCATTGAGAACGCGCCCCTGCCTTCGGGCTGAGGGTCAGCCGGAGGCGGGGTCTTCGTTCAGGATGTCGTCGAGGAGCGGCCTGAGCAGGCCGGCCCAGACCGTATACCCTTCGTGATTCAGGTGCAGACGGTCCTCCTTGAAAAACCGGTCGTCCGGTTTGCCGCCGGAGTCGTGGAGGGGAGAATTCACGTCCAGGAATGTGACCCCCGGTGTATCACCGGCATACCGGGCCATAAGCACATTGGCCCGCTCCATTTCTTCGTGGATGTTCCAGCGGGAGAGACTGGTCTTGATGGACAGCACGACGATTGGGATTGCCGGTTGGGCGTGGCGGAGCACGCGGACCAGGGCCTTCATATCCGCAGCGACCCATTCCGCGCTCTTGCCGCCGGCAATATCGTTGTCTCCGTCATAGAGCACCACGGCGCGGGGGCGGAAGGGGATAATGATGCGGTCGGCGTAACACAGGGCGTCGATATACTGAGACCCCCCGAATCCGTGGTTCACGACGGGGAGACCGGGGAAATAGCGCTGCAAATCCCATCCGCGAATGGACGAACTTCCCACGAAGAGTATGGGAGCGGCCGGCATTTCAGGCGCGTTTCGTTCCATGGTCTGGATGTCTTCTTCCCAGCGCGCCTGCTCCCAGCGGGCGGCAGCCACAGTTCCGAGGGGGATGCGCTGAGCATCCGGCACGCTGAACCGGAGCGAGCCATCGCCGGAATCGGTAAACGGGATGGACTCGCCGGAATGAAGCAGAGTAAGACGGTCTGGCGGACGTACAAACCGCAGTTCGACGTCACCCTGGTGGTTGGGAGGGATATGGGCGTACCAGGTCTTTCCGCGGGTTGTGAGGCGAACGTTCGACCGTTCTTCCCCGGGAGAGGGATAGGCGCCGATTAGTGCTTCACGATTGGTTTTCATCCACCCGGAGAGGCCGGCGCAGCGTTCGTGGAAACCCAGGGGCATGGCGCCGTCAGGGGCCGGTCCCACATTGAGCAGGAAATTGCCGCCCCACTCACGTGCCCGAACGAGCCTGCCCATCACCCAGTCATTCGATTGAAATGTTCCGTTCGGGTTATATCCCCAGTGTCCGTTCCAGGAAATGCAGTTTTCCCACCAGCCGCGGGGTGGTCCTTCCGGGAATTCCCACTCGGGAGTCGAGAAGTCGCCTTTACCTCCCCAACGGTCATTGATGACTATGCCGGGCTGCAGCATGCGAATCCAGGCGAGGGTTTGATCGGTGTGGATGTCGTCGATGCCGTGCCAGCCCATACCATCGAACCAGAGGAGGTCGAGCTGCCCGTAGGACGTCAGAAGTTCGTGCAATTGGCCAATGGTGTAGGCGTAGAAGGCCTCGAAATCACGGGAGTTCTGGTCGGGGTTTTCGACGGGCGGGTGTTGGCCCCGTTTGTTGTGGTCGAAAGCAACGTCATCCAGGGGATAGCCGGGGTAATGCCAATCCTGCGGGGAGAAATAGAGACCGGCCCGAAGGCCGTGTTTGCGGCATGCTTCGATGTACGGTTTGAGAAGGTCGCGGCCGTTCATATACTGGCGGGTACCCATGTTTCCGAATTGCGTGGGCCAGAGGGCATAGCCATCGTGGTGCTTCGCGGTCAGGACGGCATACGTAAACCCGGCTTCAGCGGCGGCGGCCATCCAGGCGCCGGGGTCGTAGTTTTGCGGGTCGAACGCGTCCGCAAGGGCGTAATACCGCTCGGGCGGGTGCATGGCGGGGTCGCCCCCCGCGGGGTAGTCTTTGATCATGGCCCACGACGGCTGGACGCCCGCCACGCTGTGGATCCCCCAGTGTATGAAGAGGCCCAATCCCGCATCGGGATACCATGCGGCATCCGGATGGTGTGTGGGCGTGAATTCGGGCGCCGCAGCGGTTTTGAGTTTTTCGGCGAGGGCCGTGGCCTCGAGCCAGGCATCCGGAGCGGTTCCGGGTGGGGGCTCGAGAGTAGTTGTCTGGGCAAGAGCGGCGTTACCGAACAGCAGGCAGAGCGTCAGGCTTTTCGCGATCATTCTTGTCTCCCGGCGGGTTAGAGGTCGCAGAACATGCGGGCAAACCACGGTTGGAATCCGGCGTTTTGGTAGAAGCGCATTGCGCGGAAGAGGTCCTTGGTGGAACTGTAGATGAACGCTTTGCGTATGCCGCGTTCGCGGGCTGCCTGAAGGGCCGCATCCAGGAGCTGTTTGCCAATGCCTTGTCCGCGGTACTCAGGCAGGACGTAGAGGTCGTCGACCTCGAGGTATTGGGCCTCGTCCGGCATGAGGGAGATATCATGTCCCTCGCGTACCGTAGCGGCAACAAATCCGATGATGCGGTCATTGACTTCGGCAACATGGAAGAAGGGCCCGAGGGCGCCTTCGATTGTTGCGAGACTGGCCGGTGTGAATCCGTAGGTGATGTTTTCTTGCTTCCAGGCTTCCTGGAGTTCGTGCACTGCGTGGACATCTGTCTTGGCGCAGGGCCGCAGAACGCAGCCGGCTGAACATAGTGGTGCTTTCATGGTGCGTGGTATTCGTCCCCTGAGCCACACGCATGGGCGCGAATGCGTGTGCAGTATCAAACTTCGCCGAGCGTCTCGTAGGCGTACCGCAAGCACGTATCGGTCATGTCCCATCCCATGCAGGGGTCCGTTACGCTGATACCGTATTGGAGCTTCCTCTTGTCTGCAGGGATGGGCTGATTCCCCGGTTTGAGGTTGCTCTCGAGCATCATGCCAATCAGGGAAGGCGTTCCTTCGGCACGCTGGTGCATGACATCACGGAGCACTTTCTCCTGGAGTTCGTACCTCCTGGTGCTGTTGTCGTGACTGCAGTCGATCATGATCCGCGGGTCGAGCCCCGCGGACCGCATTTGTTCTTCCGCGAGGGCCACGCTGACCCGGTCGCAGTTGGGCCGTCCTCCTCCGCCGCGGAGGATGAGATGCCCCCACGGGTTTCCCAAGGTGCGCACGACGCAGGTCTGTCCGTCCTGGTCGATGCCGAGGAAGTTATGGCGCTGGCGGGCGGAAAGCAGCGCGTTAATGGCCACCTGAAGATTGCCATCCGTGCTGTTCTTGAAACCAATCGGCATGGACAGTCCGCTGGCCATCTCGCGGTGGGTCTGGGATTCAGTAGTACGGGCGCCAATGGAAGCCCACGTGATGAGGTCGGCAATGTACTGGGGAACAATCGGGTCGAGCATTTCGGTGGCGGCGGGCAGCCCCATTTCCGCAATTTTGAGCAGGATACGCCGGGCTTTGTGCAGGCCCTCCTCGAGGTTGTAGCTTCCGTCGAGGCCGGGGTCGTTTATAAGCCCCTTCCATCCTGTGGTTGTGCGCGGTTTCTCGAAATAGGTGCGCATCACGATAAACAGGCGCTTGCCATACTCTACGTGGGCGCGATGAAGCCGCTGGGCATAGTCGAGGGCCGAGTCGGTATCATGAATCGAGCACGGGCCCACGACGACGAGCATGCGTTTGTCTTCGCGCGCGAGAATGCGCGCGACCTTTTCGCGCCCGGCCATGACCGTCTTCCGGGCGCAGTCATCCATGGGCAGGGCATGCTTGATGTCTTTTGGAGAGACGAGCGGAAGCAACTCCGCCACATGAGCGTCGTGAAGATGCTCGAATATTCGCTGTGTGTGTTCAGGATTCATGAGACTATTATTATCTTCCCACCGCCGTAGCTGTCATAGACG
>CAZFOG010000044.1:0-19091 GCA_964520685.1 uncultured Nitrospiraceae bacterium
CGCGTCATCGGCAGCGCGGTTGTTCTGGCTGGAATTATGCTCACCATCGCCGCGGCCTACGAGGCCACCACGCTGATTCTGCTCAACTGAAGATCAGGCACAAGCGAAGCCCGTGGGACGGGTACGAAAGAAACAACCCGACCCCTTCAGGGTCGTCCCGTCGTTGTAGCTTCTGATGCACGGGTTGCACCCGCGGCTATTCAAATTCGACTCCTCCGGAGTCGTTTGCGCACGGTTCGAATTCAGCGCCAACAGACCGGCCGTTTGCAGGGCAGCGGCCGTGCACCTGCCCACAACCCTTGGTTAACCCCGGCTCGAAATCCCAGAAAAGAGGCATTTCTAACGAGGTAAGACGGAGGACATTTCTACTGTGGTTTGGCGGATTGCGGGCAATTGTTGACACGGGGTTTTGCGTTGATTATCGTTCCGGGCACATCCGATTGGTGGCGCAGTATCCATTCTTCCGAGGAGGGCAACCATGCAACGAAGAACGCGCATTGCATTCGCGATTATCGTTTTGGCATTGGTCTTATTGGGATTGAGTTTCCCGGTGAGCAATCTCATCATCGGCGCCCCCTCGGTCACGTTGAAAGGGCTCGAGACAGAGGACGCCGCGTTCAAGGAGGCCTCTGCGATCCTTGCGGCCAAATGTGTGAATTGTCACACCGAAGAGTACACCCTGCCGTTTTATGCGCGTTTCCCCCTCGCTCGGGGCGTGATCGAGAAGGACATTCTGGATGGCCTCTGGTACGTGAATTATCAGAAGGAACTGGTCAAACCTTCCGGTGAACCCGTTGGCGAGGTGATCCTGGCCAAAACCGAGCAGGTTATTGCACAAGGTTCAATGCCGCCGGGGCGCTACATCGCCCTGCATTGGGACGGGAGGCTCAGCGCCGGCGAAAAGCAGGCCCTGATGAACTGGATTTACGGCGTTCGCGCCGCCCACTACGCCACGGGCCTTGCCGCGGAAGAGTTCAAGAATGAGATCGTGCAGCCCCTGCCCCTGAACGTCGAGGCCGATACCCGCAAGGTGGCATTGGGCGATAAACTGTTTCACGATCCGCGCCTCTCGAAAGACGATACCCTCTCGTGCGCGGGGTGCCACGACCTGAAAAAGGGCGGTACGGACCAGGCCCGGACATCGACGGGCGTCGGAGACGCCATTGGCCCCATCAACGCGCCGACGGTCTACAACGCCGGTTTCCAGTTTCTCCAGTTCTGGGATGGCCGGGCCGCGGACCTGCAAGAGCAGGCCGATGGCCCCGTGAACAACCCCATCGAGATGGCCTCGAACTGGGAGGAAGCCATTCCCAAGCTACAGCAGGACGAGGCCCTGACCGCGGAGTTCCTCGCGGTATACCCCCAAGGGTACAGCAAGGACACCATCACGGAAGCCATCGCCGAGTTCGAGGAAACGCTGATCACGCCCAATTCGCCGTTCGACAAGTACCTTATGGGCGATGCGGACGCGATTAACGACGATGCCAGACAAGGTTACGCGCATTTCAAGGAATTTAATTGCGCTACCTGCCACGCCGGCAAGATCCTTGGAGGCCAGTCCTTCGAGAAGATGGGATTGAAAGCCGACTACTTTGCCGACCGCGGCACCGAGGTGATACCAGAAGATCTCGGGCGCTTCAACGTGACAAAAGACGACAACGACCGTCACAAACTGAAGACCCCGACCTTACGGAATATCACAGTGACGTATCCGTACTTCCATGATGGCAGCACCAGTGATTTGGGCGAGGCCGTGGAGACCATGGCGAAATACCAGGTTGGCAGAACGCTTTCGGCCAAACAGATCGAGCAGATTGTGGCGTTTCTCGAAACGCTCACGGGCGAATACAACGGGGAACTGCTTCAGTAGCTGCCCCGAATCCGGATTGACCATCACCGGCCCGCGGTCACAGCGGGCCGGTTTTCATGTGTGCCGAGCATGACTGTCAGCCCGGGGGTGGTATCTTGAACGTCTGGTTGCGGCTTTGCCGCGGTGGACGGATTCAGATGTGGCGCAACACAAGCTCTTCGCACTTGTTCGCTTTGAGAAACGCGAGCAGGGGAGGCAGAATCTCGGGCCATACACACCGGATGGGTTGCTTGTGTATTCGGAGGATGCCCCAATCGTCCGTTTCGATGGATTCGCGGGTACGCATATCAACTACTTCGACCAGCCGTTGCTGTCCAGGACTCTCCGGCGGCGGTTCATGCAACTCGAGGGTGCAGAAGCCCCGGGGCTGGGCGTCGATTCTTGCGGCGAGACCGCGGACATGGAACCCGGAACCCCGGCGTCTCGCGCGGCGGATACCGCGCTTCGGCAACGAGTAACTGTAATCGAACGATAGCAAGTCGTTGGTGGCCTGCACGGAACTGAGGAACCCGCCTGCAATGTTGTAGACCCGCCGCCAGGGCCGCACCGCCCTGGAGTCCTTCGGCATCCCCTCCGCAATCGAATAGTTGTCGTACACGCCCAGGACCTCAAGAAAAACGTCTCCCAGCGGCAGAAACGCGGGCGGTCCCAGGAGCATGTCATATTCGCGAAGGGGAATTTCGAAGTCGTACGCGGTTCCGCCGGACTCAAACCGGATGGTGTTCGTTTTAACCGGCTTTCCTGACATGACCCATCCCTCTTTCATCTTACGCGGCATCGGGGTCCTTGATTTTCACCTCGACACCATGTTGGCGGGCCAGGGCGGCGCCGGCCTCGTTGGCGATGAGGAGAACATAGCGGCTGCCGACCTGCTCGCTGCGCAGGACCGGGTAGCTTCGGGCTTTTGGATGTATCGGAAGAATCCAGCGCCAATCCTCTTCCATGACAAAGAGGAGCGCGGCGGTGTTGGATTCGAAGACCTCGAGAAACGCGTCCGTTTCGTTGGTCAGAGCATCGCGGAACAGCTCGAGCATTTCAGGCGGGACTTCATCATCCGCGGCATCCTCGAGGGCGGCTTCAAGGGTGCGCAATTCCTCGGCCGTGACCCTATCGATAATCTCAACGGGCACCTCTTCGAGGGCATCGGCGATACTGTCTTTCATGCGTTTCTGCAGCTCGGCGTTTTCGCGCGGCTCGAGGGGCTTATCCGTCTCGAGGTCGAGCAGATCAGTGAGGACTGGCGTGTGAAAATGATGCGAATAGAAGATGTATTCCTCGCGTGAAAACCCGACGGAATACAGCCGGAATTGTTCGCCGGATTCCGCCAGGATGCGCACGGGCTCGCAAAACGGACGGGCGGACTTGAACTGATTGACCACCGGTAAGACGACGAGGGCGGCAATGATGGCGAGTCCCGCAAAATGGGCGGCCACGAGCGTGTGCAGGCGGTCCATGCCGGTACGCTTCCAGTGGTAGAGGGTGACGAATCCAAAGGCCACGGCGCATGCGGAGAACACCATCAGTCTGGGGTCCCACGCGCCGGGGTATTTCGAGAATCTCAGCGCAAACGGTCCAAGAGCCGCGACGAAGAGCACGATGGCCCAGACGAGGCCGGTCCGGCGCCGCCAGGTGATGCGGCCACTGTCCATGAGTTCGAGCACGCTGCGCGCGATAAGGATAGCCATGGCGGGGTACAGCGGGAGGAGGTACAGGGCGCGTTTCCCGATGCTGATGGAGAAGAAGACGAAGGCGGGAACGATCCAACACAGGAGAAAGCGCATCTCGTCGCCGTCCTTGCGGCGTTTCCAGACGTAATAGAGGGTCCATGGGAGAAAGAGCGACCAGGGCAGCCAGTCCACGGGCAGAGTTTCGAGGTAGTACCAGGGCCACTGGGCCTTGCTGACGCCCAGAATGAAGCGCCCGACGGTTTGGTGGAACAGGTTCGAGGCCACGGCCTGATGCACGACCGCCTCGGCTTCGCGCGAAGCGGCGATGCGCGCGGGGACGAACCATAAGGCAATCAAGACTGCTACCGCCAGAACACCCCAAACCCAGTGGGTCTGTTTTCGGGATTCGGGACGTCTCCAGTAGTACGCGAATATGAGCAGCAGCGGAAAGATGATGCCGACGGGCCCTTTGGCATACACCCCTGCGGCGCTGCAGGCATAGAAGACCCATAACCATGCCGGCCGCCGCTCCTGATGCCACCTCCAGAACGCGTAGAGGCATCCGGTCATGAACGCGGTGAGCAGCATGTCGATCTGGGCGTGCGTGGCCTGCCACCAGAACCGGTTTGCGGTAATGAGCAGCAGAGCGGACCAGAACGCAACGCGCGGATCGTACAGGCGCGCGGCAAGCAGATAGGTCAGAGCCACGACAACAAGCGCCGAAACGACCGATGGAATCCGGGCCGAAACGGCGGTAACATCGCCGAAGGGTTTTGAAGCAGCAGCGATGGCCCAAAACAGCAGCGGGGGCTTCTCATTATACGGCTCGCCGTTGATGCGCGGCGTAAGGTAGTCACCGGAGTCGCGCATTTCACGGGCCACCTGGGCATAGCGGGGCTCGTCGGCGGGCCACAGATCATGGGTGCCGATTGCCGGTGCGAAGACCACGGTCCCGAGCACCAGGAGAAACAGCCCATGCGCATGCCGGACGGTCATTTATGCACTCCGCGTTTAGAGGATGGATGCCTACCGTTTCCTGATAAGTATATTACGATACCAGACTTCGCCGCCGTGGTCCTGCAGCATAATCATGCCCTCTCGCGGAAGTTCAGCATAGGGGACGTCAAACTTCCCGAGAGGCGTGGTCATCTTCGAGAAACCCGTGTGTATGACGCGCCATCCATTCATGAAAACGATGACCTCGCCGCCGTCGACGGTGATATCGAAGGAATTCCATTCGCCGGCCGGGCGCGACATGTTGAACATGGGGGTGACTACGTCGTAAATGGCGCCGGACCGGTTCTTGGTCGGCTTCTTGCCGTGATCGTCGAGGACCTGGATCTCGAATCCGCGAGCCAGGGGGTCAACGCCCTGGGCGCGCAAAAACACGCCGCTGTTGGCGTTTCGGGCTACCTTGAACTCGAGGTGCAGGTCGAAATCGGCAAAGTTTTCGCCCGTATACCCCACATAACGCAACGGGTGGACGGTGCGGCCGTAGATGTGAATCATGCCGCCGCCTGCCTCAAAGATGTCTTTGTCATCGGTAACGTTCTTCCATTCGCCGAGGCGCTCCTCCGCCAGGAGTTCGAGCCAGCCTTCGCCCTCGGGCGGCGGAGTTGGCTCTCCCACGGGGACCGGGTCCTTGCCCCAGAAGAAGCCCAGTGTGCTTCCCAGGACCAGGCCGAGCGCCGCCAGAACACCGATACCAACAATGAGCTTGCGATTCATGTGCAGACCCCGCGAGATGGTGGCTTTCCTGGTAACAGTATAGGGTGTCCCCTAAGGGAATCAAACGCTCTTGGACATGATTGAATGTATGGACATGATGGACCGAATGGACGGTTCGGGCCCACAACGTCCATGCTGTCCATTACCCTTCCATCGCGAGCCGCACGGTTGCGTCAAGGGTGCGTGTGCTCTATGCTGTTCTGATGTGAAATCTTGAGAGACGCTACGGAGCGGAAGTGGGAGGGAGTCCGGCATGCTGCCGTGGCTGGGCGGAATTGCAGTTGTTGTGGCCGTCGCTGCAGTGGGCGGGTATTTCTGGCGTTGGGGAAGGAAGCCATACGAAGGTATCGGAGGCGTGGAAACGCCTTCGGCCCCATTACTGAACGAGGGGGCTCGTGACGGCCGAAGCGGAAATGGGGAGGCCGCCGAACTTGAGCGCAGCAAGCTGGTCATCCACGCCCTGCTTCAAAGCGTATCGGACGGGATAACGACTTTGCTGAGCGACGCCTCGGCCTACCACGACTCGCTCGAGCGGCACAAGCATGATGTCAAGAGGGCCGTGACACTGGCCAGCATCCAGGAACTCGAGCGGGTGCTCTTGCACGAACTTGCGCTTATGCAATCGACGACGCAGACGTACCGGCGTGAACTGGACCAGGCAAAGGAACAGATTCATGCGCAGCGCGAGCAGCTCGAACAGCTTCAGGCCGACGTGGGTGTCGATTTCTTGACGAAAGTGCCCAACCGCCGGGCTTTCGATGACCGGTTACGGGAGGAAATGAGCCGTGCCCAGCGGTACGGCAGCACGTTTTCGCTGATGGTTGTCGATGTTGATCACTTCAAGAACGTTAATGACATGCACGGTCACCAGGCTGGGGACAGGATATTGCGGGCAATCGCCCACATACTCGATGAGCAGAGGCGTGCGAGCGATCATCTGGCGCGGTACGGGGGAGAAGAATTTGTGGTGCTTCTCCCCGAGACCAGTGCGGAGCGCGCCATGGCCCTGGCCGAGAAAACGCGCCAGAAGCTGGAGGGCGCGCGGTTTCGCTATGGCCAGAGTACCATCCGCGTTACCGTGAGCATCGGGGTGGGCGATTTTGACGCCGCCAGAGATAACTGGGATGACCTTTTCGCGCGTGTCGATCAGGCGCTCTACGAAGCCAAACACAAGGGGCGCAACCAGGTGCAGATGGCATCGGCCAAGCCGCACGCGGAGCAGCAGGATTCCTGAGTTTTGCCTCGCATCTCGAGCAGATTCCCGTTCTTGCGTGCCCTCCAGCTCGACGGGCGCCGCTTGCTCTTGAGGGTCGCTCAGGTATCGCGAGCAGTCTTGCCCGGTACCACCGTCCAGCGATGTGACGAAGGGGACGGAGATCCAGCTCATCGATTCGTTCGGCGAGACGGAGCGCACTGCCGCAACCCGGAGGTCACGTGTGCGTTTCCGGAAGGCGGCGGCGCTCGCCTTCGACCTCGTCGAACCAGGTCTCGAGTTCCCGCAGCATGTGCGCCACGCGTTCCGGTTCTTCAGCGCTGCGGTCTTCCCGTTCGAAGGGGTCTTCGTCGATTTTGAAGAGCTGCTGCGGCGGCGGTGAAGGGATGGACCGCTCGGGCTCGGGAAGGCCGGCAAGTCCGTCGAAACGGTCGGGCTCGTATTTCAAGGCACGGTCGACCTCACAATCAGCCTCGGTAAGGCTCATCGCTTCGGCGATACACGGGCGGACCAGTTTCCAGTCGCCGTCGCGCATGGCGGCGTCGCAGGTCTTGACGGGTGTATAGCGGTTCCATTGCCAGAACCTGCGGACCGCGCCGTGGTCTTCTTCTGCCCGGAGCACGGACAGCACGTCCTGTCCGTCGAGGGGCAGAGTCCCGGGCGATGTGGCTCCGGCCACGTTCACCAGGGTCGGGAACCAATCGCAAAAATGCACAAAGGCATTGCAGCGCATGCGCCTGGGCAAACCAGCCGGCCAGCGCAGAATCATGGGTACCCGGATGCCGCCTTCGTAGACGTTACCCTTGCATCCGTTGAAACTGCAATTGTAGCGGGTTGTACACGCATCTCCCTCCCCGCCGAAATCCGGGCCGTTGTCGCTCGTGAACATCAGGAGCGTGTTTTCGTTGAGACCGGTCTGCCCGAGGGTCTCGACGATGCGGGCGACGCCCTTGTCCATGCGGGCGTTCATGGCGTAGATGGCGCTGACCGCGGGTGTGAGGCGTCCGATTCCGGCAAAGTGCGCGCTTTCTTCCCCGGGGGCCTGCAAGGGGAAATGGGGGGCGTTAAATGTCACCATGAGAAAGAAGGGTTCGTGCTGATGGCGCCGGATGAAGTCGACGGCCTCCTGCGCGAAGACGTCCGTCAGATAGCGCCCGTCCGCCTTCCGCATGGCGCCGTTGTAATCGAGGCGCCATTGATAATAGTCCTGCCATCCTCCGCGGAAACCGGCAAACTCGTCGAATCCCCGTTTGTTGGGGTGGTACCGGGGGTCAAGCGCGCCATTGTGCCATTTGCCGACCAGCCCGGTCGCGTAGCCCGCTTGCTTGAGTGCGTCGGCGATGGTGACCTCGTGGAGTGCGAGACGGTCGCTGCCCCTGCCCTCGAGGGTGTCGATGGCGCCGGTCCGGTGGGGACAGCGGCCGGTAAGGAGGGCAGCACGAGCGGGTGCGCAGACGGCCGAAGCCGAGTAGTGCTGGGTCAGGCAGACGCCTTCGTCAATCAGGTTGTCCAGGGCTGGAGTCGCGGGTGCGCCGTCGCCAAAGACGCCAAAATCGCCGAAGCCCATGTCATCGGCAACGATAAGCACAATATTGGGCCGCTTCACGGCAACTGTCCCCCTGCTCTCCCCCCGGTCCGGCACGCTACGATGCCAGTTCGCGTTTGAGATAGTCAATGGTGCGGAGCAGGCCGTCCCGGAAATCGACTGTAGGCTCCCATCCGAGGACGCGCCGGGCCCTGGTGATATCGGGTTTGCGCTGGCGGGGGTCGTCGGCGAAGGGTTGAGGCACACACACGATCTCGCTCGTGCTGTCCGTTAGTTCGATGATCATCTCCGCCACTTGCCGAACCGTGTATTCTTCGGGCGTGCCTAAATTGACGGGCCGGGTTTCGTTGGACAGGAGGAGGCGGTAGAACCCCTCGACGAGGTCGGACACGTAGCAGAAGCTCCGGGTCTGGTTGCCTTCTCCGTACAGGGTCAAAGGTTTGCCCCGAAGGGCCTGGCAGGCGAAATTGGTGACGATGCGGCCGTCGTCCGGGCGCATGCGGGGGCCGTAGGTATTGAAGATGCGCACGATGCGGGTATCGAGCGCATGGACGCGGTGATAGGCCATGGTGACCGCTTCGGCGTAGCGTTTTGACTCGTCATAGACGCTGCGGAGGCCCGTACAACTCACGTGGCCCCAGTACTCCTCCTTCTGGGGGTGGTGTTCGGGGGGCGGATCGCCATAGATTTCGGAGGTGCTTGCGAGAAAGAACCGCGCACCGTGCATTCGGGCCAAATCGAGCATGCAATGGGTGCCAAATGACCCCGCGCGCAACGTCTCCAGGGGGAGGGTCTTGAAATCAGGAGGGCTTGCCGGTGACGCCAGATGCATGACGTAATCGAGATGGCCGTCGTATTCGAAAGGGTGGGTGACGTCCTGTTCAAGGAAATGAAACTGGGGATTGTTGAGGCTATGCTCGATATTGCGAATGCGCCCCGTAATAAGGTTGTCGACGGCTGTGACTTCCCAGCCTTCCTCGAGCAGCCTGTCGCACAAGTGAGACCCGAGAAACCCCGCTCCGCCGCTTACCAGAACCCGTGGCATTCCTTTCCTCCCCGTTCTCGCGCTATTATCCTTGTGAATGCGCTGCGATGCAACGAATGCCTGAGGGCCGGGCACGACCACGCCGGGACCTGATGGGAAGGGAGCGCGATGGACTGCAGGGTTGCGATACTTTCGGACGTCCATTTCGATGCGAACGTCTGCGACGCCGGGGAGGGGCAAGGTCCACAAGGCAAGGAATTGTTCACGGAAGCAGTTCATTACGTCAACGAGCGCATTTCACCGGAGCTCGTGCTGGTGCTTGGCGATTTGGTCGATGCAGGAGGTACGGAGGAAGGTCTGCGGTGCTTGCGGGAACTGCGCCCCGCGGTGGACCTGCTCGAGGCGCCCGTGCTGGTGCTTCCGGGCAATCACGACCCCGCACCCGAGGTTTTCTATGCGTTTTTTGACGCCCCGCCCCCGTGGCTGGATGCCGGCGGTGTGCGGTTTTTGCCGTTCGTAGACCCGGAAGCGCCCGAGTTCAATGCCCGCCGTCCCGCCGAAGCCCTCGAGCGGTTCATCGAGGCCCGGGCCGGGTTTGATGGGCCCGTGGTATCGGTTCAGCATGTGCCGCTGTTCGAGCCGGGAGCATGCGATTGCCCCTACAACTACACGAACGCCGGGGACGTTCTGGTAGCGATGCGGGCGGCCCGGGCGGGATGCGCCATCAGCGGCCACTGGCACCGGGGCGTCGAAGTGACGGACGCAGACGGAATGGTGAGCATCGTGAACCCGGCCCTGTGTGCAGCGCCGCACCGGTTTCTTGAAGTCACCTTTTCCGGCGGAGCCATTGCCGTGCGTGGGCACGCATTGCCGCAACCCGGGCTTGCCCGTGCATGACCACTCAACCCGGCGTGCACCGGGGTAAACGGTATCGTCATTGCCCTTCGGGCCGGGGTTCGATAGCCTGTGGATCTGGCGCGGCCGCGGGGCATGAAATGCGCGCCACGCATTGTTAGTCACGGCATTGGCTCATTTTAGGAACGAAACACCCACGATATGCATTTCCTCGAAGCGTTAAAAGAACGGATTCTGGTCCTTGACGGGGCCATGGGTACCGAAATTCAGTCACGGGGACTTACGGACGACGATTTCGGCGGTGCCGAATACCGCATGTTGTCCGACATGATCACATTCTCGCGGCCGGAGGTGCTGTGCGAGATTCACCGCCTCTACTACGCGGCGGGGGCGGACGCTGTCGAGACAAACACCTTTGGGGCGTCGCCTTACCGTCTGGGCGAGTACGATTTTCGCCACCTGGACCAGACGCATTTCGCGCCCCTGCCCTTCGCGGAAGATCTCCCGACGCTTTCGCACGAGGAACTGGCCTACCGGCTCAACGTGCGCGCTGCCCAGATTGCCTGCCAGGCGCGCGAAGACTACACGAAAGAGCCGGTATACGACGGCAGGCCGCTGTATGTCATTGGCTCGGCGGGACCGTCGAACCGGGTGGTTTCCAGCACGGAGGCCAATCTCAAGCGGGCGACCTTTGACGCGATAGCCGCAAATTTTCGGGTGCAGGTGCTGGGATTGATAGACGGCGGCGCCGATGTGGTGCTTTTTGAGACCCAGCAGGACATCCTGGAAACCAAGGCGGCGGTGATAGGCGCCTTGCAGGCTATGGACGAACGGAACAAGCGGCTCCCCATCATGTGCCAGGTGACGGTGGACGCATTTTCGAAGATGCAGATCTTCAACACGGACATCCATGCGGCCCTGGTGACCATGGCGGGAATGGGTGTCGACACCTTTGGCATCAATTGCAGCATCGGGCCAGACCTGATGGCCAAAACCGTCGAGAAGCTGGCGCGGTATTCGCCGCTGCCGCTCTCGGTGGTTCCGAACGCGGGACTGCCCGTATCCGAGAACGGCCGCACGGTTTTCAAGTTCCCGCCCGCCGCAATGGCCGAACATTTGAGCCGCTATGTGCAGGAATTTGGGGTGAACATCATTGGCGGCTGTTGCGGGACGACCCACCAGCATATCGAGGCGATGGCCGCGGCGGTGGCCGGCATGAAGCCGGTCCGCCGCGAGCCCGAGCGCACGGTATTCGTGTCGGGGCCCCAGCAGGCAGTTGCCCTGGACAGTGCCGAGGGCCTCATCATGATCGGGGAACGCCTGAACGTGCGCGGCTCGAGGGTGGTCCGCGAAGCGGTGGAACGCGACGGCCCCATCGAGCACCACGTTCTCGAGGAGGTCATTCGCGAGCAGACGGTCGACCTGGGCGTGCAGATCATTGACGTGTGCATGGACTCGAACGTGGTGGATACCACCGCCGTGCTCAAAGAAGTGGTGCACAAGCACACGACGGATTTCCGGGGGGCAATGAGCCTCGATTCGTTTGCAATAGACGCCCTGCTCGAGGCGATCAAGGTTTATCCGGGCAGGCCCATTATCAACTCGATTTCGATGGAGGAGGTCGACAAGGGAGTTACCAAGGCCGATGCGGTGCTCAGCGCGACGGCAGCGCACCACCCCATGTACATTGCCTTGGCAACGGGGCCGGAAGGACCCGGTGCCACGGCAGCGCAGAAGGTTGCCTTGGCGAGGCAGGTTGTCGATTGCGCGGCACGCCACGGCGTTACGCCCGACCAGCTTCTGATCGACATGAATGTGTTTCCCGTCGGGTCGGAATCGCAGGAGGACGTGAACTTCGCGCTCGAGTCCCTCGATGCCATCGAAGGGATCAAGGCCATTGATGGGCGTTTGTTCACGACGTGCGGGGTCGGCAACCTGACGAACGGGCTTGCGGCCAAACCGTACATGCGCAAGGTGCTGACCTCGGTATGGCTGGACGAGGCCCGGAAGCGCGGCCTCGATGCGGCCATCATCAACCCCAACCATTACGTGTTCGTGCAGGACCTGGACCCGGAAGACTATAAACTGGGGCTGCGCGTCATCCTCGAACACGACATGGATGCCTTCGAGGCGCTGGAGGATATCGCCGACCGCAAGAAGGGGGTCGAGGTAACCCGCCGCTCTTCGTATGACGGATTGTCTTCCGAGGACGCCATTTGCGAGAAGATTAAGGACGGTCATAAAGACCGTGGGGAAGGCGTGGTTGACGTGGCCGGCGTCGAGTATGCGTACAAGGACCGCATTGTGGTTCAAACCGCGGAGGTGATCCGGCGCCGGGACCCGCTCGAGTTCATCAATACGCACCTGATGAAGGCGATGAACGAACTCGGGGACGGATTCGCGCGCGGGGAAGTGTCGCTCCCGCATCTTCTCAAGTCCGCCGACGTGATGAAGCAGGTGATGGGATTCCTCGAAACCTATATGAAACGGTCGGCGGGAATCGACGTGCACGACAAGGTGGAATACAAAGGCACGATCGTCCTGGGCACGGTGCACCAGGACGTGCATTCGATCGGGAAGGACCTGGCGAAGACGCTCTTCGAGAATTACGGGTACCGGGTCATAGACTTGGGCGTGATGACGCCGTTACAGGCCTATATCGACGCGGCCAGAGAACACAACGCGACGGCGATCGGCATGTCGGCCCTGCTGGTCCAGACCTCGAACCACATGATTACGGTGTCGCGCATGATGGTGGAACAAGGCCTCGGAGAGCTGCCGATTCTGCTGGGTGGCGCGCCGGTCAACTGGCGGCATGCGGCATACGTGGCCATGGCCGGGCAGGACGATACCACGAAGATCCGTCCCAACGTGTTTTACTGCCCGACGGCGATGGACGGCGTGAACGTGATGAACCGGTGGCTGGGGACGGCGGACCGTGCCGCCATTCTCGAGCCGAATCGCGAGAAACTCCTGACGAATCTCGAGCGTGCGGAAAAAATGCGGGACGAGGACGCGCGGCTGATGCGCGAACTTCCCCGCAGGATTATCCGCTTCGAGAAACACCATGTTCCCGATTCGCCGTGGTTCCGGCACGAGACACTGCGCTATTCCTTGCGGCAGTTGGCCCCGTATCTGGACACAAAGACCCTGTTTGCCCTGAACTGGAAATTTGGCGGGACGACAAGCCGTGAAAAACGCGGTGAATCCGCTGAAAAACTCATGGGCATCTTCGAGGAGTGGATCAGCAAGGCCGACAAAGGCCGGTGGGTCTTGCCCCAGGGCGTGTGCGGCATCTACCCGTGCCAGTCCGAGGGGGATGAGGTGATTGTGTACGACCCGGAGAACCTTGGCACGGAGCTGTGCCGTTTCGGGTTCACGCGGGTGCTTGGGGCGCGGCGCAAGGATACCGTCTGCGCAGCGCAATACTTCTATCCCCGCGAATCCGGGAAAATGGATGCTATCGGCGTGCAGCTTTCGACCAGCGGCCCCCAGGTCGAGGACCAGATTGCCACGTTCAAAGCTGAGGGCGACTCCGAGTCCGCGTTGTATCTGCAGGGCCTTTCGGATCGCGTTGCCGAGGATATGGCCGACCGGGTGCATGCCATGGTGCGCGGCCGTATGGGCGCGGCGCCGGACCAGGGGATCCGCTGGTCGCCGGGGTATCCGGCCATGGCCGACTCGCTGTACAACAAGACGATCCTGGAGCTGCTGGGCGCGACGGAACGGGTAGGCGTGCGCATTACCGAGGCGGGCGAATTCGCACCTACGGGCAGCACCGCCGCCGTGGTGTGTTTTCATCCCGACGCGCGGTATACCTGAGCGCCGGCGCGACAACAGAGACGCCGTATCGGCCCGGCTTAACTGCGCACGACTACGAACTCGGTCTCGATGGTATTGCCCGCGACGTGGAACAGGCGGTAGCCTTTTTCACGGGTTTCGTCATGGTTATCGCGCGTGGACGAGCAGCACGCGGTGGTGGTGAACAGCACCCCTTTGTGTTCTTCGACCTGATTTCCGTGATAGTGGCCCGCCGCGACCAGTTTGAGGGTGTGTTCCGCGAACATCCCGAGAATCTCATCGGCGTTCTGGACGCGGTATGCCTTGGTGTTGGGATTGAAGGGATGATGAGCAAAAAGCGCGATGGGGCGTTCGCGGTTGACCTTCTTGAGGGTCTGCTCGAGCCAGGCAACCTCGTCGGGCTGGATGGCGACGTCGCTCTTTGACTCTTCACACGAATTCAGGCCAATGAAGAGCCAGCCCCCTTCCCCTTCGTCCCAACGGGTGGGGCCATACACGGCCTTGTAGTTTCCGAAGATGTCCTTGGTCTTCATATCGACGTCGTGGTTTCCGGGAATGGCAAACCAGGGCTTGTCGAGGCGGTCCAATGCAACCTTGGCCAGCTTGAGTTCCTGATAACGGCCGCCGGTGGCGATATCGCCCAGCACCACGGTGAACTGCACCCGGTTGTCCGCGTTGATGTTGTTGACGGCCTGGTTGACGATCCCGGCGCTCTTGGTATCGAGCACGTGGAGATCATTGATGGCGGCAAAGGTGAAATCGCCGCTCCCGAACGTGGGTTTCAGGCGGCTGAGATTGACGTCTGGAATAACGCGCTTCACTTTGGCGCACGAAGCGAGCCCCAGTGCTCCGGCCAAGCCCAGAAATTGTCTGCGTGAGAACTTCATGTATTGCACCCCTCGCTGTAGATGATTTGGCTACGCTCCGCACGAATATCGAGAAAGTAACTCTGTTTCCGCCCGGTTTCTTCCCATTGTTTCCCCCGGAATGGAGCTAAGTCAACTGTGCGTGCTATGATACGTCAGGGCGCAATCATTTTACATTTCGGCGGTTACATGCGAAAACTCCGTGTCCGCGGTAGGAATTCCAGGTCCTTAATGCGTGCCGTTACGCGCTCGCAGGATGTCCGAAGAGATTGATTTTCGGCGACTTGCGCCGTTTCAGGGGAAGCGCGCCCAGTCTTTCCGGATGCAATTCCCCAAGCCTGCGTGATACCATTACGTGCTTGAGTTGCCGTTCAGGCGGCAGGGGCCAATCGCCGGCGCAGTACAGGGCCGCCACTGGCAGAGGCAGTACGAAAGGATTGTGAACCGTGACCGATTACGCCACTCCGCAAAGCACGGTGTTTCCCTCGCGCAGGGATAGCTGGCGCATGTTCGACCGGATTGTCGGCCGCTACGACCTGCTGAACCGTGTTTTGTCCTTGCGGCTGGATGTGGCTTGGCGCAGGGAGGTGGCGCGCATGCTGCCCGATGGCAAGGATTTGCGCGTGCTTGACCTGGCCACGGGAACAGGGGACCTCCTGCTGGCAATTCTGGAAGAGAACCCTCACGCAGGCCGGGTAATGGGCCTGGACATGGCGGAGAAAATGCTCTCGCGAGGCCGGGAGAAAATCGGGAGCCGCCCGGTCGGGCAAACGGTTTCGCTGGTACGCGCGGATGCGGCGTCGATTGCCGCGGCGGACGGCGTTTTCGATGCCGTAACCATGGCCTTTGGCATTCGCAACATGGAGAACGTGACCGGGGCCTTGTGCGAGGCGCGGAGAGTGATGAGACCGGGCGGCCGCCTGCTCATACTGGAGTTCTCACTGCCGCGCGGGCCGTTCTGTTGGGCGTATCTGCTCTATCTCCGGCATGTTATGACGCGCATCGGGGGATTGATCTCGGGCGATGCGGCGGCATACGAATACCTCAACCGCACCATCGAAAGTTTCCCTTGCGGGGAGGCTTTCTGCCAACTCATGCGTGACGCCGGGTTCCGAAACGTGCGCGCATTGCCGCAGACACTGGGCATCGCCACGATCTACAAGGGAGAACGCTAGGCCATCATGGCGGGGAAGCAGTCGCACCCCCGGGCCCTTGATCCCGACAGCGCCAGGGATATGCTGGCATCCCTGGTACACCAGGCCGTGCGCACGGCCTGCACGGCGCCTTCCGCCTTTCCCCAGGGATTGCGTGTCGAGGTGCCGGTAGCGAACACGGATGCGCTCGCGTGGCTCCGCGCACAACCGGCCGGCGCGCGTATGTATTGGGCCGGCCGCGAGCACCGGGTACAGGTTGCAGGCGTGGGCACCGCCGATGTGATATGCGCGAGCAACGGCAGTATTGAAGACGCCTTTGCCGAATTGCAGCGCGATCTGGCTTCCGCACACCCCAATCTGCGGTATTACGGGGGTATGGCCTTCGACCCTTCCCGCACACTGTCGGACGAGTGGAGACCATTCGGTACGTACCGCTTCACGTTGCCGCGGTTTCAGCTCGAGAGTCACGGTTCTCATTCGTACCTGGTATGCAACGTACTGCTTCGCCAGTGCGGGGATTGCGACCGGGCACCCGCCGCCGTTCTGAATGGGCTCGATGCCCTGGTGTTCCCCGAGGAAGTGCCGGTCGGACCGGTTCCCGCCCCGCGGGGGCGCGTAGACCTTCCGGACCGGCTTGGATGGACGGCCGCCGTCGAAGAAGCACTGAAAGGCATCGCGAGGGGCCAAATCGAAAAGGTGGTGCTGGCGCGGCGCTCGGTGTTTTCATTCGGGATGCCGGTAGACCCGCTTGCCCTCCTGACGCGGATTGTGGCGCGTACGGCAGCCACGTACCAGTTCTATTTCCAGCACGCGGCGGGGCCGGCGTTTCTGGGCGCAACGCCCGAGCGGCTCTACAGCCGGCACGGGCGCCATATCGAGAGCGAAGCCGTTGCCAGCACGCGGCCGCGCGGCGCCACCGAAACCGAGGATGCCGCACTGGCCCGCGACCTCTTGACGAGCGACAAGGATCGCCGCGAGCATGCGATTGTGGTGCGGGCCATCCAGGCGGCGCTCGAGAGCCTGTGCCGAAGTGTGTATGCCGGGCCTGACGTTTCCGTGCTGCAACTCCCGAGATGCCAACATCTCATCCGCCCCCTCGAGGGTATTCTCGAGGAAGGCGTTTCGGACGCGACGGTGATGAAAGCGCTGCATCCGAGCCCGGCTGTCGGAGGGGCGCCGACAGACCGGGCGATGGCGTATATTCGCGGGCACGAACCCTTCGACAGGGGCTGGTACGCCGGACCGGTGGGCTGGGTAGGGCCCGAGTCCGGCGAGTTTGCGGTGGCGATCCGCTCGGCGCTGGTGCACGGGAACGCCCTGTCGCTATACTCAGGCGCGGGAATCGTCGAGGGTTCCACGCCCGACGGCGAGTGGAACGAAATCGACACAAAACTAAGCAACGCGCTGAGCGCACTCACCGGACACGATGACTGACACGGCCGAAACGTTGAACCAACTCTGGGCAGGTTTGCTCATCGAGGAGTTGGTGCGCAACGGCGTCGACACCTTCTGCATCACCCCCGGTTCCCGGTCCACCCCTCTCACGATAGCCGCGGCACGAAACACCCGCGCCAACTGCACGGTCCACTACGACGAACGGGGCGCCGCCTTCTTTGCGCTGGGCTACGCACGCGCGGCGGAGAAGCCCGCGGCGCTCATCTGCACGTCCGGCACGGCGGCGGCCAATTACTATCCCGCCATCATCGAGGCTGCGCAGTCGCGGATCCCGATGATTGTATTGACGGCGGACCGTCCACCCGAATTGCTCGACACCGGCGCGAACCAGACCATCCGCCAGCCCGGGATGTTCGGGTCCTACACGCGCTGGCGGTTCGACATGCCGTGTCCAAGTTGGGATGTCTCTCGGGCGTTCGCGTTCGTTTTGACCACCGTAGACCAGGCCGTGTACCGCGCGACGAGTTTCGAGGCCGGGCCGGTCCATATCAATTGTCCCTTTCGCGAACCCCTCACGCCGAATGATTCAGAGAGTGCTTTGGAGGCCTTCCGCGGTTCCTTTGCGAATCTGCTCGCGTCCAATGGGCCATATACCCAGTATGCGCCGGTGTCCCGAGGAATCGCTCCAACAACGCAAAAACGGTTGTGCGCCCTCGTCGAGAAAGCGCGGCGGCCTTTACTCGCCGTTGGGCAACTGCAACGCGCGGCGGACCGGGCCGCAGTGGCGGCCTTGGCATCCCAACTGCGGTGCCCGATATTCCCCGATGTTGCATCTGGTCTCCGTCTTGGATTTCAGGGCGAGTCAATCGTAAGCCATTTCGATTTGCTTCTCTCGCCGCCCGAGATCGCGCATGAACTCCTACCCGACCTGCTGCTCCATGTCGGCGGCGCAATGGTGTCGAAATCATTTCAACTCTGGCTCGAACGCCGTCCCCCCGACCATTACGTGCGAATTGCCGACCATCCGGGACGCACGGACCCGGGGCATGTCGTATCGCTGCGTATTGAGGCAGATATCCCCCGGGCATGCGAGGCCATCAAGTCGTGCGGCCTCGAGGTCAAAGACTCGGACCGGCTTCCTTTAATGTGGCTCAATCTGATCCACGAATACCGGAAGAGGTGTGCGCTTTTCCTGGACGGCTACTTCGAAAGAGACGATGCCCTGACCGAGCCGGCCGTAGCCCGGTGTGTTGCGGCTCGTGTCAGGGAAGGCGACGGGCTGTTCCTGGGGAACAGCATGCCCATCCGCGACATGCAGCGCTACGCCGCGGACAAGGGCGCCGCGCCCGTCGTGTTTGCAAATCGCGGCGCGAGCGGCATCGACGGCACTATTGCGGCCGTAGCGGGAATCGCGCGTGGGAGCGGCCGCGCGGTGACTGCAATTCTCGGCGACCTGGCGGCGCTCCACGACCTCAACAGCCTCGCTCTGCTGCGCGCGGTAAAGACCCCCGCGGTTTTGGTCGTCATTAATAATGACGGCGGTGGAATCTTTCATTTCTTGCCCGTAGCGCGGCAAGGACAGGTCTTCGAGCCGTATTTCGGGACGCCCCACGGCCTCGGTTTCGAACATGCCGCCGCCATGTACGGACTGGATTTCGCGAGACCGGAATCGCTGACCGGCTTCAAAGCTGCTTACGAAACGGCGCTTGACCGGCCGAAAACGACGCTTATCGAGGTACGAACGGACCGCACCGAGAACGCAGGACTGCACGAGAGGATTGATGCCCAGGCGCTGGAAGCGTTGAAAAGCTGACCGGCACGGGGCAAGACCCATGACACGGGAACTGCATTACGTCGTATTAAACCCTGACGGCGCGAGCACCGTGCTTTTTCTGCACGGGTTCATGGGTTCCGGCGAAGACTGGCGGCCAATTGCGCAGGGATTCCCACGGGATTACCGGTGCGTGCTCGTGGATCTGCCGGGCCACGGATACACGCCGGTGAGGAGCGA
>CAZFOG010000044.1:19191-23221 GCA_964520685.1 uncultured Nitrospiraceae bacterium
GCAACCGAGCTTGAAACCGGAAATTGGGAGACGTTTCTCCGGCAATGGTACGCGATGCCCATGTTCGAATCCCTGCGCGAACACGGCGGACGGTTCACGGAACTGCTCGAGCGCCGGCGCAGGAATAATCCGCGTGAACTGGCCAGGGTTTTGCGCGGCATGGGAACGGGGGTGCAGCCGTCACTGTGGGATGCGCTGCCGGACATGGACGTGCCGACGCTGGTGGTAGCGGGCGAACACGACGCGAAATACCGCGCCCTCGCCGAGTCGATGCGCGCGAATATGCCCCGTGCCGCCGTAGCGGTCATGCCGGGGGCCGGTCACAATGTGCACTTCGAAAAACCCGCGGACTATACTACACTTTTACGGGGTTTATTTGACGATCTGCGCGGGGCGGCCGCGCCGTAGCCGTTGTGTTCGAAAACCCGGGAGTGGCAGTCATGTCCAGCATCCAGTGGCAAAGCGCCGGTACGTATACCGATATCACGTACGAAAAGGCCGAAGGCATCGCCAAGATCACCATAAACCGTCCCGAGGTGCGGAATGCGTTTCGGCCACTGACCGTAGACGAAATGTCGCAGGCCCTTGCGGACGCGCGCTTCGACGATTCCATCGGGGTCATCATTCTGACCGGCGAAGGCGAAAAAGCGTTTTGTTCGGGGGGCGATCAGAAGATCCGGGGCGAGGCCGGATACGTGGACGGTTCGGGTCAGCACCGGTTGAACGTCCTCGATTTTCAGCGTCAGATGCGGACCTGCCCGAAGCCCATTATTGCCATGGTCGCGGGCTATGCCATTGGTGGAGGGCATATTCTGCATCTGATGGCCGACCTGACTATCGCGGCTGACAATGCCATCTTTGGGCAGACCGGTCCGAAGGTCGGGTCGTTTGACGGAGGATACGGCGCGAGTTACATGGCCCGCATTGTCGGGCAGAAGAAGGCGCGCGAGATCTGGTTCTTGTGCCGTCAATACACCGCGCAGGAAGCCCTCGATATGGGGCTGGTCAATACGGTGGTGCCGTACGAGCGTCTCGAGGAAGAGACCGTGCAGTGGTGCCGCGAGATTCTGCGGAATTCGCCGACGGCCCTGCGGTGCCTCAAGGCGGCGCTGAATGCCGATTGCGACGGCCAGGCGGGGCTGCAGGAGCTTGCCGGCAATGCCACGCTCCTGTTTTACCAGACACCCGAGGCCCAGGAAGGCCGGAACGCTTTCAACGAAAAGCGGCCGCCCGATTTCAGCAAGTTCCCGAGGTATCCGTGAAAACGCGAGGCGAAACCGCCGGAGCATATTCTGTCTCACGCAGTCCGAAGTACAATGGGTGACGAATTCACACAAGCAGACGCATGGATCGAGGCGGCGCGCCCGAAGACGCTTTGGGCGGCCGTGGCGCCGGTTGGCGTCGGGACGGCCATCGCCTTCTCCCACGGGGGCGGCCATTGGCCCGCTGCACTATGCGCGCTCGCGGGGGCGCTGTTGATCCAGATTGCCACCAATTTCGCCAACGATTACTTCGATTATTTGAAGGGGGCCGACACCGCCGAACGGAAAGGCCCCCTTCGTGCGGCGCAGTCGGGACTGGTCAAACCCATCCACGTATTGCGCGCTTCCATGGTCACGTATCTGCTTGTTTTTCTGCCGGGGACGTATATCGTGTGGCGGGGCGGATGGCCGTTTATCGCCATCGGGATGCTTTCCATCGTATCGGGCATTCTGTATACGGCGGGGCCGTATCCGTTGGGCTATACCGGCCTGGCCGATCTCTTCGTGCTGGTGTTTTTCGGACCCGTAGCGGTCGCCGGGACGTATTACCTTCAGACGCTCGCGTTGCGCCCCGAGCCGTTTGTGGCGAGCCTCGGGCCGGGCCTGCTGTCGGTGGCGCTGCTGACCGTGAATAACCTGCGGGACGTGGACGAAGACCGCAAGGCAAACAAAAAGACCCTGGCGGTGCGCTTTGGCCGGGGATTTGCCCGGGGCGAGTATTTGCTGTGCGTGCTTGGGGCGTGCGTAGGTGTGCCGGCGTATTTCTACCTGCGCGGGGGGAGTCTGTGGTTCATGCTGGCCCCCGCGGTGCTGGTCTTTCTGGGTGCCCCGGCGATTCGCACGGTATTCACGCGGAGGGACGGCCCTGCGTTGAACCGCACCCTCGCACAGACCGGCGGGATGCTCCTGCTCTTCAGCATACTCTTCTCGCTGGGCTGGCTCTTATGAGGATCGCCCGCGTAGATGTCTACCGGTACGACTTGCCGCTCGCGCGGCCGCTCCTCCTGCCGAATTGCGTGTGTACCGCGCGACCGGGCCTGCTCCTGCGATTCGAGAACCACGAAGGCGCTTTCGCATTTGGAGACGCCGCCCCATTGCCGGGATTCAGCCGGGAGAGCCTGGACGAGACGACGCAGCAGGCCCTGATGCTGGCGAAATGCCTCGAGGGCGCCACACTTCCGCCGCGCCTGGAATTGGTCACCGATCACTTCGAGCGCTGGTTATCGCGTTTCGGGCTCGTGGCCTCCCTGAAGTTCGCCGTACAGAGCGCCGTGTTGCACTTGCTCAGGCGCGAGCACGACATTCCCGCGTTCGGCCTGGCGCCGCAGCCTCACCGCTCGACCATTGCAGTCAATGGATTGCTCTGGGGAACGCAGGAGGCGGTACTTGAACGGGCCGAGGCGTTGTTGCGGGAAGGGTATACGACGCTGAAACTCAAAGTCGGGCGCGAATCGCCAGAAGAAGACGCGGAAACCGTGCGGGCATTGATTGCGAGGTGCGGAGAATCGTGCGCGGTGCGCCTCGACGCCAACCGGGCGTGGGACTCTCCGCGCGCAATGGAGTTTGCGCGCGCTGTAGAAGGGTGTGCCATCGAGTATATCGAGGAACCCCTGAAAGACCCCCGAGGGCTTATCGAATTCGCGGGGCGTACCGGGTTGCCGGTGGCGCTGGATGAAACCGTGATCGAGTATGGCGAATGCGACCTCGAGCGGTGGCGCGGCGCGGCGGCAGCCATTCTAAAGCCCACGCTCGTGGGCGGTTTCGAGATAACAATGTACATCGCACGCAAGGCCGTGAACCTGGGCATGACACCGGTTATCAGCGCGTCCTTTGAATCTTCAGTAGGCTTGACCGCTCTCGGGAATCTGGCGGCTTTCATAAATGAAGACGATGTGGCGGCGGGCCTTGATACGGCGAGCTGGTTCATGAACGATGTGCTCGAGTCCCCGTTGCCGATGGAGAGAGGACGGCTCGATCTCGGCCGTGCAAACGCCCTGGTCCAGCGAGTCAACACGGGCGTCTTGCGAAGGGTCGGGCCATGAGACACGAGAGTTGCCCACTCCACGCAACGGCATTGCGCCACCCGGAAGCGGCGGCGGTTGCCGGGCCGTCGGGTGAAATCCTCACCTACCGAGAATGCGACCGGCAGGCCCAGGCTGTTGCGTCCGCGTTTCGCTCGAAAGGCATTCATGGAGGAAACCGCGCCGCATTTCCGGGAGAAGCGGGCACGACAACCCTGGCCGTGCTTTTCGGGGCATTCCGCGCGGGCGTGGCAGTATATTTCCCCAATACGCGGCTGCCGAAGGCAGCGCTGCGGAACCAGATCGCCCGAGTGGGGTGCTCACGTATTATTGGAGACTTCGGCTTCGGAGACAGCATCCCCAGGCTCGACCCTGAGGCACTCGTAGGGCATTCCCCGGATGAAAGGCCCGCCGAAGTGTGCGTGGATGCGCCTGCCATCATCCTCGCAACATCGGGCAGTACGGGCACGCCGAAAATGGCGGTTCACTCCCTCGCCAATCACGTGGCCAATGCCGAAGCCTCGAACAGGAACATCGCGCTGGGGCCGGGCGACCGTTGGCTGCTGTCGTTGCCGCTTTATCATGTGTCCGGCCTCGGCATCGTGTTTCGGTGCGTTCTGGCGGGGGCCACGGTGGCCTTGTGCGCCCCTGGCGAGCCGTTGGAAGAATCGGTTGCCCGGTTGCGCGTGACGCATCTGTCACTGGTGGCCACCCAATTGCGGCGGCTTCTGGAAACCGATGCCGGGA
>CAZFOG010000045.1:0-9587 GCA_964520685.1 uncultured Nitrospiraceae bacterium
ATCCCCGATTATGACGTCAACACCATGGCATCGCGACAGGAAATGCGCGCATTCGTCTGCGGCCAGTGCCATGTCGAGTACTATTTCAAGGGTGACGAAAAACGGCTGACCTATCCCTGGCACAACGGATATAAGGCCGATGACATCCTGGCGTATTACGACTCGAATGAGTTCAGCGACTGGACGCATGCCGACACCGGCGCGCCCATGCTGAAGGCCCAGCACCCCGAGTTCGAGACGTGGAACCAGGGCATTCACTCCCGGGCGGGAGTCGCGTGCGCGGATTGCCACATGCCCTACGTGCGCTCCGGCGCCATGAAAATCAGCGACCATCATGTGCGCAGCCCGTTGTTGAACATCAACAACGCGTGCCAGACCTGTCACAAGGTGCCTGAGGACGAATTGAAGGCCCGTGCGGAGAACATCCAGGCCAAGACCATGGAGATGCGCGACCACAGCATGGCGGCGCTGATGGACCTTATCGGCGCCATCGTAGAGGGTCAGGCGGCGGGCGTGCCTGAAGAGCGCCTTAATGAGGCTCGGGCAGCCCAGCGGAGGGCGTCCTTCCTGATCGACTGGGTCGAGGCAGAAAATTCCTCGGGATTTCATGCATCCCAGGAGACGGCACGGATCCTGTTCCAGTCGATGGACCATATTCGCAAGGGGCAGATGGCCCTGGCGGGCATCGTTGCGCAAACCCCGGCCGTAACGCCGTAGCCGGGTCCTGTGATCTTCGTAGCCCGGGAACGCCATGTGGAGTCTGGCGACGGCGCGAATATCCGGTGTGCCGTGGAGGTACTCCTCAGTAGCGCCAGCGCAGGAGGATGCGCACATGCCGGGATACGTTGGGATCGTCTTGTGGGTGATGGGGCTTTCCGCCGGTCTGCTGCTGGTCTTCCACCTGGTTGGAAGAGGGTTCCGCGCCCCCCTCGGCCGGATTGTCGCCGAACGGTTCGAACCCGGCCAGATCCTCCGCAAAGAGATGTGGGTTCAATATTTCGGGCGCAAGAGGAAAGGCCTGGCCCAACTCCGGGGCAACGGGGCCCTGGTGCTCACGGACTCGCGCTTGTGGTTCTATCAGGCAGTTCCTGGTACCGAAACCGCGATTCCTCTCGGCAGTGTGCTCCGCGTCTCGACATCGATGAGCCACATGACCAAGACCATTTTCAGGCCGTTGCTCCTGGTCGAATTTGACTGTGGCGAAGGCCCCGACAGCATGGCGTGGGCCGTGTCTGATACGGAAGGCTGGATACGGGACGTGGAAACGGCCCGAGGAAGAGTGGCGGCGCCGGAACCGTAACCGCGGCGCCGCTATTGGGTCGCGCCGGCAATCGAATCGAGTTCCGACCAGCGTTCGAATAATTCGTGCGCCCGCCTTTCCGCGGCCTGCAATTCGGCGAGCACCTGCTGGACTTCCTCGTTCGGTTTCTTGTAGAAGGACGGCTCATTGACCTGCCCCTGCAGGCGGCTGACCTCGGCTTCCGCCCGCACAATGGCATCCTCGATGGTATCGAGTTCGCGCTTTTCCTGCCACGTGAGGCGGCGTGGCGCGGCATTCTCTCGGGGTTTTCGCTTCTGTGGAGCCGGGGACGCCTTGGGCAGGTCGGCAAGAGCGGTTTCCCTGCGATAGCGCTGATAGTCGTCGTAGTTGCCCGCCACCAGTGTAAGATTGGGCCCTTCCTCAAACGCGACAATATGGGTGCAGATACGGTTCAGAAAATACCGGTCGTGGCTGACCACAAGGGCACACCCCTGGAATGCGAGCACCATTTCCTCAAGAACGCGCAGTGTGGGCAAGTCCAGGTCATTTGTGGGCTCGTCAAGAACGATGAAGTTCCCGCCAGCCATGAGCTTCCTGGCAAGGTCGAGGCGGTTTCGCTCGCCCCCGCTGAGATACTGCATTTCCATGTTCATGACGCTGCGGTCGAACAGGAACCGCTCCAGGTATGCCGGGATATGAATCCGTCTCCCGTTGAGCTCGATGTCGCGCACCCCGTTCGAGATGAACTTGAGCACGGTGCTGCTGGGATTGACTTCCTCGTGGCTCTGGTCCACGTACAGGAATTCGGTTGATTCGCCGATAAGCACCCTTCCCCTGTCGGGCTCGAGCTGCTTCATCAGGACGCGCAACAGGGAGGTCTTCCCGCACCCGTTCGGGCCAACGATGCCTACGCGCATATCCTTCTGCATGATCAGCGAGAAGTCTTGAAAGAGAAGCCACCCAGCCAGCGTGAGCGACACGCCTTCCGCTTCCAGAATCCGTTTGCCCAACCGGTTTGGCGACAGAATCTCGAACGAGAGCGCCTCCTGAGGCTTGAATCCCTCCTGGGAATCCAGCTCCTCGAAACGCTGGATGCGCGCTTTCTGCTTGGTACTTCGCGCCTTGGGCCCGCGCAGCAACCAGGAAAGCTCCCTTCTGATCGCTCCCTGCCGGTTTGCCTCAGTCCGGGCAGCATGCTCCTCACGCTCCGTCTTTCTAACAAGGAAGGCTTCGTAGTTTCCGTCGATGGACAGCAGTTGCTGGTGTTCCAACTCGACGATTCGGGTCACCACACGATCGAGAAAGTAGCGGTCATGCGTGACCAGCACACAGCTCCCCGCGTAGGACGCCAGAAAATCCTCAATCCACCGGGCACTTTCGGCATCGATATGATTGGTGGGCTCATCCAGGAGCAGCACGTCGGGACGCTTAACGATTGTGGCGGCCAACTGCAGCCGGCGAAGCTCGCCTCCGCTCAACGTCTCCAGGCGGCGCTCGGCGGAAGGCACCGTCAGGGCAGTGGCGAGACGCCGCACCTCCGCGTCGATGTTCCAGCCCTCGCGGACCCGCAGCGCGTGCTGCGCCCGCTCGTATTCGGCCGCGAGTTTGTCGCGCCCGGCCCCAGGGCTTTGGGCAGCAAGCTCCCCCGCCAAGGCGTGATGTACGTGGAGGAGCGTGCGGACATCCGCCGTTGCCTCGGCAAAGACGTCTCCCACGGTTTCGTGCTGTTCACGCGGCGTTTCCTGGCGGAGCAATGCCGTGCGGATACCCTGCCGGCGAGTCACGACACCGCCCTCGGGAGGCTCGAAACCGGCCAGCAGCCTTAACAGCGTGGATTTGCCAGACCCATTCCGACCGATGACGCCTATCCGATCGCCTTCATGAATCGTCAGCGATACATCCTGAAGGATCGCCTGGTTGCCGTAACTCTTGGAGACATTCTGAAGTCCCAGAAGCGGTTGGGATATTCCGTTCGGCGCCATGACTGTATCCGTGCCAATCCTGTGTGATTTCCCGAGAACACCCGTACACGCCGAAAAGTATAGCCCAAACCCCGGAGCGTCCACCAAAGCAACTGGCGAGTTCCGTTGGCGTATACCGGCCTCGATACCCTCCCCGGCCCCTCTTCGCGGCAGACGGATTCCGGTGTCGCCAGGCGTGCGCAACAAAAAAGCGCGCATCATGCGCGCTGGACAATTTCATGGTGCCGGGAGAGGGACTCGAACCCTCACCCTGTTGCCAGGACCGGATTTTGAGTCCGGCGCGTCTGCCAATTTCGCCACCCCGGCATGGGAGGGTAAGTATACTTATCGATTCAGAGCAGATCAACGGGCGGGAGGTCTAGAAACGGTCAAACGGCCACACAAATGGATGGCGTTTAGGGAATAGGGCGTGCAGCAATGCGCGGGCGCCGGGCGACAAGAAACACTGCTTGGGGGCCAGAATATCGTCGGCATAACGGTATCCGGTCATGAGGTGCATAACCTCGCCGGTAGTGAGACTGACCTTGCACTTTCCGGGCACTCGGGAAATATCGATAGCCCCGCGGTTCGCCCGAATGCGGTATGGAGCCCCTTCCACGAGCAGCGTCGCTTCGGTGCGCGCTTCGCTGGCCCCGCTTTCCTTCAGGCAGCGCTCCCATTCGGGGATCATGTGTTCGAACGTTTCATCTATATCGACAAATGCCAGCATGCCGCCGGCGTTGCGCGAGATAAGCATTTCGTGGCGCGACTTGAATTGAAGCATGTATCGCGCCATGGGATGCGCGGGAGGGCTCGTTATCCGAAGATGGGCCAGGGACTCCTCTTCGGCGAGGCGTCCGCAGACCTTCAACACGCTTCCACACAGCCCCGTGTCCGTAACGCCGGCTTCCTCGACGGCAAGATGTTCCCCCATGTTCTTGTAGAAGAAATAGGCCAGGACTTTGCCCCGGCTGTCCGTCAGGACGCGTTTCGGGGTCGAGTCGTTCCATTTGCACACGAAATGGGCGCGGGTTCGCACGATCGAACACGCCATCTCATCTTCGCTGGCATTGTGGATACTCTGGAGTACTTCAATGTCCCCCACCTTGGCGGGTCTGTCTTTGAGCGGGCACTCGAATGTGAGCGCCTCGAGCGTATCCACGTCTATGACGTGGTCCGCGATAGTCGTTACATACTTCCAGCGGTGGTAGAGCTCGGGAACACCGAACAACATCGAGATGTGATACCGGTGCAGTTTCATATAGGCGAGGATATCGTCCATCAGCTTCCGGCATATTCCTTTGTGGCGGTGCCGCTCGGAAGTGGTGACCCAGCCCAGGCCGCCCATTTTCAGGCGTGCTTCCCCAAGCCGTACGGTGTCGGTGAGCATGCGAAGCCCCCCGACCATCTCGGGACCACACATGGCAATACGGGTATGCTCCGTGAGGAACCCGGGATACCGGACGCCGCAGTTCTCGAGCCAGCGGATACCCTTGGCGTGGTCGTCCGCGGCGTGAATGGCCGCGAACATGTCGTGGGCCATACGCAGTTCATCCGCCGTTTCCACTGCTCGAACGGTAATTTGCATGCCTTTCCTCTAAATATCCGCCCGGAAATTCGCTCGATTTTACCACACGAACGCGGGATTCCTCACACGAATGGCCCGGCACAGAATCCCCGCGATGGAAGAGCTGGGCACCGGGTTGTATGTTGGCGGCTATTCGTGACGCAGGGCCTCGACAGGGTCCATATTGGCAGCGCGAACGGCAGGATAGATGCCGAAGATTACACCCACCATGGCCGATATGGAGAAGGCGATCAACGGGGACCATAGGGTAACAATGGTCTTCATGCCTGCGAACCAGGTGATGACGATGGGAATGGCGATACCGAGGGCAACGCCGATCACGCCGCCCGCTCCCGACAGCAGTACGGTTTCGACGAGGAACTGGATGATGATGTCGCGCCGTTTTGCGCCCAGTGCACGGCGGATGCCAATCTCGCGGGTGCGTTCCGTGACGCTCGCGAGCATGATGTTCATGATTCCGATCCCGCCCACCAACAGACTAATGGCCGCAATGGCGCCCAGGACGATGTTGAATATTCGCTTGGTGCGTTCGGCCTGGCGAAGCAGCTCAAGGGGGACCACGACTTCGAAATCCACCTTGCGGTGATGGGCCGTAAGCAGGTCGCCAATTACGCGCGCTGCATCGACAACGTCGTCCAGACGGGCGACTTTGACCGTGGCCTCATGCAGCTCGACGCGCGTCGCCTCGAAACTGCCGCTTTGCCGGTTGACGAGGATTTCTCCGAACTGTTTCCGGGCCGCATTCAGCGATACGTACATTCGAAACGGGGAACCGCTGGCGCCATTCCCAGAGCCTTGCGAGGGAGCGCTCCCGTTGTTATTCCCATCGGCCGTGGCCCGAGCGCTTTTCGGTTCCATGACTCCAATCACATGGTAATACTGACTGCCCGCCCGAACGGTGCTCCCAATAGCCGGATCAATGGGAAACAGGGCTGTCTCAATCCCTGCATCGAGAACGGCGACATTCGTCCCGTCGTTCATCTCCATCTCCGAGAAAAAGCGGCCTCGCGCAACGCGGTGATTGTTGACCTCCGGATACCACGGCACGGTGCCGTAGATATCGCAATCAATGCGCCGGCCACCGTTCCAGACGTCTTTGCGCATGATTCTGGCAGGCACAAGAATCTGGGCAGACGGCAGAGTGGCCCGTATGCGCTCCAGATCGGTGTACGTGAGACCGTATTCGACCAGCCATGTGCGCTGCGAGGTGCTGCTTTTTTCCTCAGGCGGTTTGACGCTGCGAATGATGATGTTGTTGCTTCCAAGTCGCCGGATTTGTTCCTGGGCCTCGTAGCTCGCCCCTTCACCGATGGCAAGCATGGCAATCACAGAACATACACCGAACACAATACCCAGTACCGTCAGGAGGGAACGCAAGCGGTGCAGCCAGAGACTCTTCAAACCCAGCTTGACCGTCAGCTTGAGGCGGCTCAAACCAAACGCCCGTTTGCGCATGTGCGCGATTGTACGTTCACCGGACAAGGTCATGCTCGATTTCCCCGTCACGCAACCGGACGACCCGCCCCGCGCGCTCGGACACCTCTTCGGCGTGGGTAACCATGATTATCGTTTTCCCCAACGCATGCAGTTCATCAAACAGGCGCAGAATCTCCTCTCCTGAAGCGCTGTCCAGGTTTCCCGTGGGTTCATCCGCCAGAATGATCAGGGGATCGTTGACGAGGGCCCGCGCAATGGCCACGCGCTGCTGCTGCCCGCCCGACAGCTCGAATGGCTTGTGGTCAAGCCTCGCATCAAGCCCCACACGCGAGGCAAATTCGATGGCACGCCTGCGGGTGTCCTCCTCATGCAGGCCCTGGTAATAGAGGGGGACCTCGATATTCTCCACAACGCTCAATTGCTGGATGAGGTTGTAGGACTGAAACACAAAACCCAGACGGGCGCTGCGAATCTCCGACAGATGGTCGTCATCCAGTTGTGATACATCCTCCCCCCCGAGGAAATACCGTCCGTCCGAGGGTCTGTCCAGACATCCGAGAATATTGAGCAGGGTTGACTTTCCGCACCCGCTGGGGCCCATGACCGCGATGTACTCGCCCGCGTTGAACGATATGGTCACGCTTCGCAACGCCTGCACCGTGACCACCCCCATGACATAGGTCTTCGTCAGATTCTCGAGACTGGCGATTTCGCCGTTTGCGCGCATAGCATTCAGTCTGCCACGGACGCCTGCACGGTCTCGGCAGGCGCTTCTTCCGGCTTCTCATTGGCAGGTTCTTCTCCCTCAGGAGGCCCGGCGTCGGGTTTAACCAGAAGCACTTCGTCGCCTTCTTCGAGCCCGCTCTTCACCTCGATAAAGGAGTCGTTGAATTCGCCCGTCTCGACCACCCGTTTCTCGGGCTCGCGCCCAAGGCGGGCAAGGTAGGCCACCCGCTCTCCCTTTACCGTCGAGACGGCCTGAATGGGCACGTAGAGAACCTCTTCGAGTTCGTCGATAAGAATATCGACTTTGGCAGTCATGCCCGGCTTGAGCCAGTCGTGGGAGCCCTCGATTACCACGGTCGTTTCGTACACTTTCAGGTCCGGATTCATCCAGCGGCTTTCCTGTTCAGGAAGAACGCCCACCTTCGACACCTCGCCAACGAGCTTCCTTCCCGCGAAGGCTTCGATCTCGATGGATGCCTTCTGCCCTTTTTCGATCTTTTGGATAGACGATTCATGTATATTGACCTTGACGGCCATCTTCGTCATATCGGGAATCGTAAGGATCTGCTGCCTTTCGTGAACGGTCGCCCCCTCCTGAATCGGTTCGCGCGACCCGTAATAATAGCGGCTGTCTCCCCCGCCGTATACGACCAGCCCCGAGCGCTCCGCCACGATGGTGCAATTCTCGAGCTGTTCGAGCAGCTCGTCGCGTTGCTGTTTCTCGATCGAGTACCGCGCTTCGGCAGATTTGAGCTGCGCATCGGACTGGGCGATCTGCGAACGCGCCTTCTTCACGGTTCGAGACAGCCCGCGCAGGGCTTCTTCATAGTCGGACAAGAGCGTTTCCGCCTGCTTGGGAAACTCGTAGGTGATGAACAACTCCTGGGCAAGCTTTGCGGATTCGAGGGCAATCTCGCTGCGCGTAACCGCCATTTCATCCTGCCGGCGCTGTGTTTCGGTGACAAATTCCTCCGCGGCCAGCTTCTTTGTCCATTCGTAGGTGTCTTTCGCAGTCGAGAGGTCCTCTTCGGCAAGAAGGATATCCGTTTCGAACTTCTGGCGCTTCTGAACGGCCTCTCCCGCAAGGCGCTTATCTTGTGCCAACGCCCGGAAATCGAGGTTATCGCGAAGTTCCTGGGCCTCCGCGGTCAATACGACCTCCACCTGCATGGTTTCGGCCGGCGGTTCTTCGCCCGCACTCGCGGCCTCAGCCCCAACGCCGTTGGCCTCGGAGGGAGCATTGGCTTGCGCTTCCTGGGCGTCCGCCTGGCTGGCCAGCCTTTCCTCCTCCTCGACGTCTTCGGCGGTGATTTCCTTGATTCCCAGCCGGTCGAGCAGGTCCAGGGCCAGCTCCGACCCGAGGTACTTCTCGAGGTCCATCCGCTTGAATTTCACGGCGAGTTCGGACGCCTTGATATCGCTTTCATTTTGCTTCAGTTGAATCTGGTATTGTTCCTGGGCTTCGGTAAGACGCGCCAGGGTGCTCTGAAACTCGATCTCTTTCTGTACGATCTTGTCCTTCAGTTCAGAGGAATCGAGTTCCACAAGAACCTTCTTGTTTTTAACATCTTCCTCGGTGACCCGATAGCCCTCTTCGACGATGCTGATGATCTTGGTTTCCCCGCGCACCTCGGACATGATCTTCTGGGATTCGAGGGCCTCCATTTCGCCCTTTTCGAGGACCGTGATGCGCAGAGGACCGCGTTGGACCAAATAGCTGACCACGCCGGACTTCTCTTCCCCATCCCGCATAAAAAACAGCACTCCCCCCAGGACGACAAGACCGGCCACGCCAAACTTCCACCATCTGCGCAGCCGCAGGAAAATGCGCTTGACCGCATGCCCTGACGGCGCATCAGGAGTAGCTGTCATCCGTAATGTCCTCCCACTGGCCATCATCTTTGATGTACAGAATCCCCATATCCCGCCAGAAGCTCAACCGGGCGATCGTGTGTTGCACAAGCGCCGCCGTTAATTCGTTTTGGGAAGCGATCAGCGAGTTCTGAGCATCCACCTGGTCGATGGCGCTGCCCCGTCCTGCCTGGAACAGCAACTCCTGCTCCCTCACGCGCCGTTCGTTCAACTGGACGCCAATTTCCTGGATCTGATAGCTGACCTGGGCTTGCTGCAGGTTTCGCCAGGCCTGCCGCACATCGAGCTTCACCTGGTCACTTGATTCCTCATAGGCTCTCGCGGCCTGATCGTAGGCAATCAGCGCGGACCGATAGGCATTGCGCTCGGATTTCCGGTCAAACACGGGGTTGACATCCAGGCCGACGCTCGCGCGGGTCCGCTCGAAATCGATACTCTGAAACCGGTCCTGCCCGAAACTGCTCGCGCTCCCTTGCGCAACCAGGGTCACGTCCGGCTGCAGAGCGTCTGCGGCAACCGTCACCTTGCGGTCGGCGTCTTCCACGCGGTCCCGCGCGATGAGCAAATCCAGACGGGATACCAGCGCAATTTTGATGGCTTCCTCGGGCTCGAGGTCCGGATGGTCGAGGCCTTTCTGCCGCAGGTTATCCAACTCGGCCTCGTCCAGAACGACCGGGGCGTCGGTCGACAGGCCAAGCTGAATCTTGAATTGGTCGATGCTGTCCGCATAGGTCTGCACGGC
>CAZFOG010000045.1:9687-20030 GCA_964520685.1 uncultured Nitrospiraceae bacterium
AACTGGTACAAGACGTTGCGTTCGGCCTGGGTCAGGTTCTCGAGAACGATGTCCCGCCCGGAACCCGCCAGCAGCGGCTGGGCGAGGGTTGCCTGCAGCGTGGAAGAGGTCGCCACGCGGGGATCGCCCGTGAGGTAACGCAAGAAATTCGAGCTAAGGTCCACGGCAAGCCGCGCCCCTCCTGCGAGGAGAAGATCGAAACCGATGCTGCTGCTCCCGGTGAGGGACCGTTCATCCACCACATCGATCCGTGTTTCGTCGCTGACCCCCGCGACGGCCGCTGCTGACTCGACAACGCGCGCATAACTGTCGAGCAAATCGCCGGTCCCGCCAGCCAGGTCCCCCGTCCGCTCGAGAATGCCTGGCAGTTCCTGGGCGATATAGGCCGCATCTGTTGGCTTGACCACATCGCGCGTAGTGCGGTTGTAGTCCCCTGTAAACCGCCCTCCAAAGATCGGGTCGAAGCGGTGGCGCTGGAGTGTCAGGGCCAGTGCACTTTGATACAGGGCCTCCTTTTGGCTCTGATAATCGCGACTGTGCTTGACGGCCACACTCAGGGCTTTCTCGAGAGACAACACATACGAGCCAACTTCCGAGATTGCGTCATCCCCAAGTGTCGGGTCGTCGCCTTCCACGACCGGCAATTCCTCGAGCGACAGCGTTTCCTGCTGCTCGATGGTGAATTCCTCGGGACTGCCGGGAACTTCCTGGGCTTTTGCCGCAATAATTGGATAGACCTCGGCATCCGCCGATTCTTTATAATGTGTTGTAGAACAACTGGTTGCACACAGAATTGACAGAGCAAGAACAGAGTGCAGAATAAGCTTATGGACTTTCACAGCGCGACTTCACCTCTCTTAAGAACCAAGATGACGTGAACCTCCCGAAAGTTACCTGCCACATGCCTCCTCCGCTCATGCTGGGGGTTGCATTGAATCAGTAAGATTCATGACACTTTCGGACAATTTTGATCATCAGGATAAATCGAAAGACGCAAAGAAGTCACGGACTGTCTCGACATCTTTCGCAATTTGCTCTATCAAGGCTTCTCGTGAAGGAAACTTGCGCTCCGAACGCAAACGCTTGAAGAATTCGAGCTCGATTTCCCCGTCGACAATACTCTGCGCGAAATTTAGCACGTGTGCCTCGACAGTCATATCTTCGTGGGAAATTGTGGGGGCAATTCCAATGTTGACCGCTGCGCGATAGGACTTTCCCTGAATCCACGCCCGGGCAGCGTAGACCCCTTGTGCGGGGACCGCGCTGTGATGGGGCTTGACGTTGGCGGTGGGAAAACCCAAAGTCGCGCCGAGCCCTCGCCCACGCACCACTTGCCCCCCCACCGAATACCGGCGCCCAAGCAACTGGGCCGCACGGTCAATGTCCCCTTGGAGGAGGCATTCTCTCACCAGCGTACTGCTCACCCGTTCACCGTCAATCTGGACAGGGGCCACTTGGCTGACATCGAATCCAAAGGCCCTGCCGCTCGATGCGAGGAACTGGAAGTCGCCCTCAGCACCCTTCCCGAAACGGAAATCATGGCCGACCACCACTTCCCGGACCCTGCAGCGCCGCACCAGAATCTCCTCCACAAACTCCTCTTTTGACATGCCCGCCACCTGGCGGTTGAACGGCAGCACAAAGAGAACCTGGGCCCCAAGTTCGTTCAGCAGCCGGGCCTTCTTCCCTTCGTCGGTCAGCAGGTTCGGCGGACGGTCAGGCGAGAAAAACTCGCGTGGATGCGGGCGCATGGTCAGGACACATGCTGTGCCGTTCCGCTTACGGGCCTTCTCGGTGACCTCGCGCACGATGGCCTGGTGGCCCAGATGCATGCCGTCAAAACTGCCGATTGTCAGGACGACCCCTGGGAACTCCTGTTGCACTGCGCGCACGTCTTGAATGACTATCATGCTGGAATTCTCATGCATCGCACAGGACCCTGCGCGGCTGAATTCGCAGCCCTTGCGCGTCTGCAACGACCTCTGCTAATGCCAGGAGTTCGCCCGTCGGCGACGTGACCTGAACCCACCCTTCGGTGACAGCGCACTCCCCGGCAATTGCCTCGCGTCCCACGCAATGCCCATGCCTCACCAAGCCAGCTCCGCCCTCCAGCATCTTCACCTGTGGCAGCGACAGCGCCTCCTCGACCGGGATAAGCCGCTGGCGCACGGCCTCAATGGAATCCAGTTCGCCAAGGGACGCCGCGGCCCCAACCGCGTGTTTGCCCACCGACAGACGGCGAAGCTCTGCAAGGGTGCCGCCACATCCGAGGCGGTCACCGACGTCAAAGCACAGCGCCCGGGCATACGTGCCGCTGGAGCATCGGAGTCTGAACGCCGCGTCGCGCCCATCAAATGAGAGCAATGAGAATTCGTAGACGGTCACATGGCGCAACGGGCGGTCCACGTCCTCGCCCCGGCGGGCGCGCTTGTAAAGCCGCTCGCCGTTCACCTTCACGGCGCTCACCATGGGAGGCTTCTGCTCGATCTCCCCGCTGAACGCCGCAAAGATACCGCTCAGCTCCTGGCTTGTCAGAGGGGGAACGGCCCGCTCCTCGAGCACTTCACCCTCCAAATCATACGACGACGTCACCATGCCGAGCCGCAGAATACCTTCATACGTCTTATCCAAACCCGTGAGAAAATCCGAAAGGCGGGTGGCCCGCCCAAGACACAGAATCAACAATCCCGTCGCGGCCGGGTCCAAGGTGCCTGTATGACCAACCTTGCGCAGACCCGTCACCCGCCTGACTTGTTGAACGGCATCATGCGACGTGGGTCCCGAAGGCTTGTCGACTAAGAGCAGCCCATTCATAAGTTTTCCTGCAGGACTTCTCGAACCCGCCGCAGAACAACCGCCGTGGCTTGTCTCAGAGGCATTTCCAGCGTTGCTCCTGCCGCGGCAGCATGCCCCCCACCCCCCAGAGGCTTCAGAATCTCCGCGCTATTCAGGCACTCCCGGCTTCGCACACTCAGCTTTACCGTATGCGCGTCGACTTCGCGCAAGAGCATCGCCACATCCACGCCTTGGATGTTCCGCGCCAAATTGATGAGGCCCTCGGTGTCCTCTTCGAGGGCTTCCGACTCCCTCATATCTCTTGCCGTTACCGTCCCCAGTGCAATACGGCCTCCATCCATCAACGTCACGCTCCGGACAAACCGGGCAAGCAGCTCGAATCTGGCCGCGGACATCTCATCGAATACCCGCCGGCCAATCTCCGCCACCGGCAGTCCTGTTGCCACGAGCCGCGCTGCAATGAGATGCGACCGCTCGGTCGTATTGGAATACTTGAAACTTCCTGAATCGGTTACCAGAGCCACGTAGGCACACTCGGCAATGTCTCTCGTAAGGGCAACACCCGCCGCGTCCATCAGTTCGATAACCAGCTCGCCCGTGGCCGCATACCGGGGGTCTACAACGGCCCAATCCCCATCTGGCGCATCTTCGAGATGATGGTCCAGAACAATGACCTGGGTGTCATCACCGATCAGTTCGGCTACCTCGCCGATTCGGTCCAACTGGGCGACATCCACGACGACGGCCACATCGAACGGCCCTTCGCATTCCCCAGGCAGGGAGATGCAATCGGCCCCGGGAAGCCACGCGTAGCGCTGCGGAACCGGGTTGGCGAGCGCACACACGACTTCCCGCGCCTCCATGGCGCGCAGAATATGAAAAATGGCAAGAACTGCGCCAACGGCGTCACCATCGGGTGAGACGTGGCTGGTCACCAGAACGCGTTGTGCATCGCGAAGCCGCCGGGCGATCGCTTCCAGTCTAATCGCCGGCATCCGCTTCTCCCTCTTCTTCCTCGTGAATCTCCCGGAGAATCTCTTCGAGGCGGAAGGCATCATCTATCGACGTATCCTCGAAAAACCGGATTTCGGGAGCATACCGCATCCGGAGCCGCCGCCCAATCTCGCCGCGGAGCCAGACTGCGGCACTCCGCAGCGCGATCAGCGACGCCTTCCGCTCCTTCTCGCTGCCCAGCAAGCTGACATAGGTATTGGCATACCGAAGGTCGGGGGACATGCGCACATGCATCACGGAGACAAAACCGATGCGGGGATCTTTCAACCCGTCCATCAGCAGGCCAGCAATTTCCTGGCGAACAAGTTCGCCAACCCGTTTTTCTCTTCCACGACTCATATTTCAGAGCATCTCGATGTCAATGTTCGCGATTTCGGCCTCGCTTTTCGACTGTGCGAATCGGGCGATTTCGTTGAGTTGAGCATTGGCGAAGCGGCTCTCGCGCGCCACCACGCAAATCGCAAAACGCGCCCGCCGCCACTCATCCAGGAATTCCACCTCGGCTACCGACGCATTGAACCGGGTGCGAATGCGGTCCTTCAAGCTTTTCACAACGCGCCGCTTGTCTTTGAGGGAACGCGCCCCGGGTATGAGCAGGTCCAATGTCAGCAACCCTATCGTCAATGGAACGCCTCTGCTTCGCGGGGCGCGGACTCGACCCGGCTATTCCAGCTTCTGAGCGACCTCGTCGAGGCGGTACGTTTCAATAATGTCTCCAACCTTAACGTCCTGAAAGTTTTCGAGGACGATTCCGCACTCGTACCCGGAAGACACGGTCCGCACGTCCTCTTTCTCGCGACGCAACGAGGCTATTTTGCCTTCGTGCAAGACAACGTCGTTGCGCACAAGTCGGATGAGGGCCGAGCGATTCACTTCACCATCCTGTACATAGCATCCCGCGATGTTGCCAATGGCGGACGAACGGAAGACCTCCCGCACCTCGACGTGGCCGGTAACCACTTCCCTGGTTTCCGGGGTAAGCAGCCCTTCCAGGGCCTTCTTCACCTCGTCCGTGATTTCATAAATGACGCGGTACGTCCGGATATCGACGCCTTCCTGCTCGGCCAGCTTTCGCACACGCGGATTGGCCGTCACGTGGAATCCAATGATGACCGCATCGCTGGCGCTGGCGAGAATAACGTCGGATTCATTGATTCCGCCTACTCCGCTGTGGATAAGCTCGACTTTCACGCTCTCATTGCCCAGCTTGAGGAGACTGCTCTCCAGCACGTCGACGGAGCCCTGCACATCAGCCTTGACCACGACGTTGAGAACATGACGCTCACCAGCCTTGAGGCGTTCGTGGAAGTCTTCGAGCGTGATGCGCCGCGTTCCCCCGCCTTCCTTCAACCGGGCCCGGTCAGAGCGTTTTTCTGCAATGGCCCGGGCGATGCGCTCGTCTTCAACCACGATGAATTGGTCGCCCGCGGTCGCCACATCGTTAAACCCCAGCACCAGCACGGGTGTTGCCGGGGGAGCTTCCGTGATGTGTTCCCCGCGCGAATTCATCATTGCCCGCACGCGGCCATAGGTTTCTCCCGCCAAAAAGACGTCGCCGACGTGAAGCGTTCCCGTCTGGACCAGGACCCAGGCCACCGGACCCTGTCCCTTCGACAGTTCGCTCTCGACAACGGCGCCCCGCGCCTTTTTCTTCGGGTTCGCTTTCAGTTCCAGCATCTCGGCTTCCAGGATCAGCATCTCCATCAACGTGTCAACGCCTTCGCCTGTTTTTGCCGAGATATTGCGGATAATGGTCTTGCCGCCCCACTGTTCGTCCACCAGCTCGTATTTGACGAGTTCCTGACGGATCCGATCGGGTTGCGCCTCTGGCTTGTCGCACTTGTTGATAGCGACCACGATTGGAACTTCTGCCGCCTTGGCATGGTCAATGGCCTCGATGGTTTGAGGCATCACGCCATCGTCGGCCGCGACCACGAGCACGACAACATCGGTGGCCTGAGCTCCGCGCGCACGCATCTGGGTGAACGCGGCATGGCCCGGGGTATCCAGGAATACGACCCGCCCGTCGCCTATTTCCACATCATACGCCGCGATATGCTGCGTAATGCCGCCTGCCTCGCCTTCCGCCACATTCGCCCGCCGCAAATGGTCCAGCAACGTGGTTTTTCCGTGATCGACGTGGCCCATCACCGTGACAACCGGGGGCCGGAACACAAGATCCTCCGGTGCATCAGGCTCCTCAACCATGATTTCCTCTTCACCGGGAATGGCGCTGCGGACTTCATAGTCGTAGGATTCTGCGATTTGGCGAATCAGGTCGTAGGAAATGGCCTGGTTCTTGTGGGCCAGGACATTGTGCTCCATCAACTGTAGAATGATGTCATTCGTGGGCACGTCAATAGCTTCCGCCAACTGCTCGACGGTCATGGTTTCGTCGACCTCGAGCACCTGCTTGCCCAGAATCTGGTCTATGGCTTCACCCAAAGCGTCCTCGCCCTTCTCGCGTTTCTTGCGCCGCTTCTTGATCTGTCCCGTCGGGCCGGCGGCCTGGAACTCCCGCACCTTTGCGGCCGCATCGCGTCGCATGGTCTCTTCGGCTCGCAGGCGTTCGATTTTCTTTTGGCGTTTGCGGGCTGTTTTCCCGGTTGCGCTGCGTTTGCTGGGCGTCGCGGCAGGCGCGGTGGAGGCCTGCTCGGGACGCTGCTGGCGCTTGCGAGCCATGCGCTCGGCGGCGCGGCGTTTTACTTCGGCGACAACGGCGGGATCCGGCTTGATTTGCGAACGGGCGGCTTCACGCGCCTTACGCGCCTCTTCCGCTTCCTGGTGGCGCTCGGCCTCGGCAAGAAGGTCGCTCTCAAGCTCGGGCTCTTCTTCCTCTATAATCGACGCAGACTCTTCCAGTTCGATATCAAGCTCTTTTACGCGGGTGCCATCCGCACGGATGATTTGGACGGCCTCTTCGTGGTCTACCGCACGACCGATCTGAATATCGGACTCTTTGCCCTTCTTCCGGGCTTTTTCCTTCTTGGCCGCCGGTTTCTTTTTCTTCTTCTCCGGCTCAACCGCGACAGCAGCCGAGTCTTCGGCCCCTTCCGCGGGTTCAGGGTGCAGTATCTCTACCTTGGGAGATTCCTCAGCCTCTTCCTCGGAAGCCTTCTTCCCGGTCTTCTTCGCCGCAGCCTTCTTCTTAACCGGCGTCTTCTTCGCAGGCGCCTTTTTCTTGGCCGGCGCCTTCTTTTTGGCGGCCGCTTTGCGCTTCGCCGCGGCCTTCTGCGCAGCCGCCTTCAGCCGCTCCGTGCGTTTCCGGGCCTTTTCCTCCTCATCGAGCTTTTTCTGGCGCACCCGCTCAGCAACGGCAGGGTCGTCGTCTATGTCGATAAGCAAGTCGCACTGGTCGTCCGTCAATTCGCTATCGACACTTTCGACGTCCATCATCATGAAGCGGAGTTTATCGAGGGCCTCCTCCGCCGTCATGTCCAACCGTTCCGCCAAGCTCGCTACTGTCTGCATTAACTCTAACTCCTGGAGAATCTCACTCTTGTATACCGGCCCACTACATCGATTTCATTACGCATCTCCCCGGGGCGGCTGGCTCGATACATCGCCGCCGGACTCAGCCTCCTCCTCCAACGGTTCTCCCTGAGCGCCCGTTGCGCCATCCTCATCCGCCTCGTCTGCGGCTTCGGCCGACACCGGTTCCTCCGCCGTTTTGTCCGTGGATTCGCCCGCGGGAGCGGCTGGCGGAGCGGTTTCGGGGGCGTTTTCTCCGGTCAATTCAACATCGCTTTTGATGTCTATGTTCCACCCCATCAGTTTGGATGCCAGCCGGGCGTTCTGGCCCCGCTTCCCGATCGCCAGGGACAACTGGTCATGGGGTACGACAACCAGAATCACGCCATTGGCTTCATCGACGGAAATATCGAGGATATCCGCAGGATTCAGGGCGTTCGTGCTCATCTCGACGGGGTTTTCGCTCCACCGGACAATATCGATCTTCTCGCCGCACAATTCTTCAACCACCGCCCGGACTCGCGAGCCTTTCATGCCCACGCACGCCCCGACGGGGTCTACATTGCCGTCATTCGAGTGGACGGCTATCTTGGTCCGGTTCCCGGCTTCCCGGGCTATCCCCTTAATCTCGACAGTACCGTCATAGATCTCGGGAACCTCCAGTTCGAACAGCGCGCGCACCAGTTCGGGGCACGCTCGCGACAATACCACTTGCGGACCCCGCGGCGACTTCTCGACTTCCACCAGGAACGCGCGAATACGGTCGCCCGGTTTGAAGTTTTCCCGGGGAGACTGCTCGCGGACGGGCAATACGGCATCGGCGCGGCCAATCGACACGATAATGTTGCCGTGGCTGATGCGTTTCACCACGCCCGTGACCATCTCGCCTTCGCGTTGCTTGAACTCGTCGTATACGTTCTCCCGCTCCGCATCCTTGAGCTTCTGAATGATGACCTGTTTGGCCGTTTGGGCCGCGATCCGACCAAAATCCTTGGGCTCCGCGGGAACCTTGAGCAGATCGCCCACGACCGCCTCGGCGTTCATGGACTGGGCCTCTTCCACGGACATTTCGCGTGTGTCGTCGCTGACATCCTTCACCACTTCCCGGATTTCAAAAACCTTGAAGGCAAGCGATGTGGGATCCACTTCGACCACGATCTCTGCTTTCGGGTGGAAACTCTTCCGCGCAGCACTTTCGAGGGCGGTGCGAATGGCTTCCAGGAGCTTGTTCCGGTCGATGCTCTTCTCCGCCTCGAGCTGTTGTAGAATCACCTGCAAATTTGCGTCAGCCACAATCGCCTCACTTCCCAGCGTGTTCAGCGGTCCAGATTCGCTTTTTGAACATTCTCGAGATGAATGTTGTATACCGCGTCATCACTCTCAATTGCCATCATACCGCTGTCAAACGCCTTCAGGAATCCCTTGATTCGCTTACGCCCATTTACCGGCATGTGCGTCTTCACCTTCACGGGTTCTCCGATGAATCGCTCAAAGTCCTGCGGTCTGCGCAAGGGCCGGTCGAACCCCGGCGAGGAGACCTCCAATACATAGTTGGTATCGATAAAATCCTCCGCATCCAGTATGGGATCGACCAGCCGCGTTACCGTCTGGCAGTCATCGAGCCCGATTCCGTTCGCGCAGTCAATAAAAAGCCGGAGTATCCGGCGACCCATGGGACCGCCGAATTCAACCTCGATCAACTCGTATCCGCGTTGCCTAATTGGCCCATCCAAGGTCTCCCAGGCCCGTTTGACGACATCCTCTTGAATCACGACCAAGCCCTTCTGCCACGGGCGGTTAGCGCCAGGAGCACCCTGCCCGCCGCCGGGATTCCGCGGCTCCAAAGCCAAGCACAACCAAAAAGAGTGGGCGCAAACCCACTCTTTGGTCACCCGCGCACAAACCAGGAAAGTCTAGCACATAATCAGGGTTGGATGCAACCGTCTCCAGGAACGGTGAAATTCCCCAAGCCATGAAAAATCCATGGGTTACGGTGTAGCTGGAAAGGACATATATTTCTCAGCGCAGCATAGCCGCAACCGTGCCTCCGGTTCCGGAATGCATCCCGGAACGCCTTTCCGCCTCGAAACGATAAGGCCGGGGAAGTGCAGCGTTCAAGCCCCTCACCTGCCCGAAGTCTTTGCAGCGTGCACGGATTTCGGAAAAGAGCAGCGCGGAACGCGTTCGGCTAAATCATCAGCACGGCCATGCTTCGCGCCGCTGCGTCCCCCCGCCTGTAGGAGAAGAAACGGGCATCGCCGATGGTGCACATCCCGGCAACGTGGATCTGGCTCTCGGGCACCCCCGCCTGCCGCAATTGAGCCCGGTTGGCCTCCCAGAGGTCAAGGGTTCGACCCTTCCGGGGCAGGCCCGCCCCTGCCCACTCGGCGGCAATAGCCTCCGAGACCTCGTATCGCTCGGGACCCGCTGAGGGACCGATAAGGGCATGAATGTCCTTTGGAGTGACGCCGAACCGCTCACCCAGGAGATGGGCGGCAACCGCAACGATACGGCCGCGCGTGCCTTCCCGTCCGGCGTGGAGAAGTCCCGCAACCCCGCCATTTGGCGCAAAAAAGTATACCGGCGCGCAATCGGCCACGAAGACGGCCAGGGGAAGCCCCGGAACAGCCGTTATCAGGCCGTCGGTGGCGGGCAACGCCGTGTCCCACGCAAGACCGCCGCGCCCCCGGTCTTCGGCGCCAATTACCGCGACCGAAACCCCGTGAACCTGTCTTCCGCAGGTGAGCGCCTCTGGCTCGGAAATCCCCAGCGCAGCACAGCAGGCTGCGCGGGCGCTGCCAGGGCCCGGGTCCCGGCAATCCCCGTCGGCGCGCTCCGTCATCGCCGCCACGCGCAATCCCAACGCCTCGAGTTGCGTGAACCGGATCACAGAATGTACTTTGTCAAATCGCGGTCTTCCGCGATGTTGGCCAACCGTTTCCCCACATCGTCCGCGCTTAGCCGCACATGGGTTCCCTGTTTCTCCGAGGCTTCAAAGAGGAGATCCTCGAGCAGGTATTCCATGATGGTGTGCAGCCTTCGGGCCCCGATGTTCTCGGAGG
>CAZFOG010000045.1:20040-23051 GCA_964520685.1 uncultured Nitrospiraceae bacterium
CGCAGATTTCCGCCAGTACGTCGACGGACTCGTCGTCGAATTCGACCGTAACACCCTCGGTCGCCAGGAGGGCCTGATACTGCTTGATAAGCGAGTTTTCGGGCTCGCGCAGGATTCGTTTGAAGTCATCGAACTTCAGGCTGTTCAACTCGACCCGTATCGGGAACCGCCCCTGAAGCTCGGGAATCAAATCCGATACTTTGGTCATGTGAAAAGCGCCAGCCGCAATGAACAGAATGTGGTCTGTCTTCACCGGTCCGTATTTGGTCGTGACGGTGCTTCCCTCGACGATAGGCAGGATATCCCGCTGGACCCCCTCGCGGGATACATCCGGCCCGCCCTTCGAACTCCCATGCCCGGCGATTTTGTCAATCTCGTCAAGAAAGATTATCCCCGAGTTCTCGGTGCGGAACACCGCCTCGCGCACCACCGCATCCATATCCAGGAGGTTCTGAACCTCTTCCTGCTCGAGAATGCCCCGCGCTTCGGCCACAGTCACCCGCCGCCTCTTGGTGCGCTGGGGCATGAAGCGCTCGAACATGTCCTGAATGTTGATACCCATTTCCTCGAGTCCGGTATTCGAGAAGACCTGCATCGTTTGAGGAGAGCTGGTTTCGCGGACCTCGACGTCCACTTCGCGTTCATCCAACTCCCCCGCCCGGAGTTTCTTGAGCAGAATCTCGCGGGTGCGGGTTTCAGCATCCTGTTCAGCGGTGGTCATCGCGGGGGCCTCGTCGCCGGCATCGGGGTCCCCGGGCCGGTAAATCTTCCGCGGTCCCGTGGAGCGCGGAGGCAGGAGAATATCCAGCAGCCGCCGCTCCGCCGATGCATGAGCTTTGGGACGGACATCCTCGGTCATTTCCTCCCGAACCATGTGCACCGCCCCTTCGGTCAGCTCACGGATCATGGATTCGCAGTCCCGCCCGACATAGCCCACCTCGGTGAATTTCGAGGCCTCCACTTTGATGAACGGGGCATCGGCCAGCCGCGCCAGACGGCGCGCGATTTCGGTCTTGCCCACGCCCGTCGGCCCAACCATGATGATGTTCTTGGGGGCGACTTCTTCGCGCAGGGATTCGTCGAGCTGTTGACGGCGCCACCGGTTGCGCAGGGCAATCGCCACCTTTCGTTTGGCGTTGTCCTGCCCGATGATGTACTTGTCCAGTTCGGCGACGATTTGCTTCGGCGTAAGCGATTTCATGTCTTGCTCCAGCCCGGCTCAGCCCATCTTGCAGACGCGTCGAACGTGGCGTTCCTCGTTCGAGAAGGGCGTTGCCAGCCATACATCGATGATCTCGAAACACTCCCCGAGCGAGAGGATGCGTTTGCCAAAACACAGTACATTGGCGTTATTGTGCTCTCGTGACAGCCGCGCCATCTCAGGGGTTGCACACACCGCCGCCCGAATTCCGGGGTGGCGGTTTGCGGCAATGGACACGCCAATCCCAGTGCCGCACATGAGCACCCCGGCCTCGGCCTCACCGGAGAGGATCTTCTGGCACACGGCCTGAGCGAAGTCCGGATAGTCCACCGATTCAGGACTGTTAGTCCCGCAATCGAGCAGTGTATGGCCTTTTTCCTCGAGATGCCGCACAATTCCGGTTTTGAATAGCGGAGGTGGCCCCTCCGTTGCCGCGTGATCGTTTCCAACAGCTATTCTCATGGGGAAATCACGGTCTCCTTCGGCTGCTCCTGTTGATAGAACCACTCGATGCCAACGCGCAACACATGCAGGCCATCCCGCTGATGGTAACTGATCAACGCCAGATCGTCCACAAACGTCAGACTTGGGTATCCGTAGTCGTTATCCGCCTCTCCCATGAGGACGCGCTCGTTCCTCCACGTTTCGCCATCGTCATTTGACAGGACGGCGACGAAAGGCGTGCGCCACCGGAAGGGCTCTGCGGGGCCTCCGCTGCAGCGCAACAGCAGAAGGTCCCCGGTGGAAGGAATACGCTCCACGCATAATGCCGAGCTGGTATTGGGCGGCAACGCGAGTTCGGGCACCTTGATGCCGGGCCCCCAGCTCGCGCCCTGGTCTTCCGAGTATGCCTTCACCACGTACCCGCTATACGTGCGCATCAGCATGAGCAGCCGGCCATCCTTCAATTCGACGACGTGGGGCTCCTGTGTTTCGATTCCCTCGCCCTGCAGATTCACCTCGTTGGTGCTGCGCCACCAGCTGTAGCCGTTATCGTCGGAGTATGCCGTATAGCTCACATACCCGCCGTGGTCGTCCTCCGGTTTGGCCAGTTCAAATTCGACGGGGGCGATTATCCGCCCGGTCGACAGCAAAACGAGCTTATCGTTATGCATGATGTGGTAGCCTGGGAATGGTGTCACAATGAGCTGATCGCCCCAGGATTGCCCGTCATCCAACGAGCGGCGGTAGTAATTGTGCCCGAAGAGCGGTTTCATGCTTCCCCGGTAGATATAGGACATCAGCAGGTCGCCATTGGCAAGGCGCAGGAAACTCGGGTGGCAATAGATGTGGATCGACTTATCCTGCACCAGGGGACGTGGCGCCGGCACCAGGGCAAATTCCTCCCCCCACGTCTTGCCCAGGTCGGAGGAATACTTTGCTCCGATGGCTCCGTCCGCACTTCCGCTCGATGACTGCCGTGTGTAGGCCAGCAGGAGCCGGCCGTCGTTGAGCGCGACAATGTCCCCGGGCATCCCGCGATAGCCGTAGTTCTGCACAGGAAGGGGTACCGCATGCACGTCCTCGAAAACAATCTCACCGGCGCAGGCCGCGGCACTCACAAGGGCCAAAGACCAAAGCATGCATCTCACTGGCGAGTCAATCGCAGTTCGTCTCATACCGGCGGTACTCCCAATTCGAGGTTTTGAGCTTGATTCCGTAAGTCCAAGAAGTATATCTGCGAATTACAGGGCGGGTCCAGGAGTGTGTTACAGCACACAGGTGAGCTGCTCTTTCGGAATGCTCCCCTCGCGGACGATTTGCCCGGTCTCGGGGTCAAATACAGTGGAAGGCGGGCTGGCCGCGAGTA
>CAZFOG010000046.1:0-22898 GCA_964520685.1 uncultured Nitrospiraceae bacterium
TCCCATCCCCCGTACACTTCCGCCTTAGGCTCCAGGCCGGCTTCCTTGCGAAACCAGCTCAACAGGCGGTCCGGCTCGAGTTGCAGAAGGTACGCGATATCGCGGTCCATTGCCTCCCTGAAGGGACCCTCGAGGAGCCGCACGGACGCCAGCGGAAAAGCTTCCGCCTGCATTTCGATGGCTAACCGCTCCTGGGAAACGCCACCAAGCACCACCAGCAGAGACATGCCGCACAGAATCATGGTGTATTCCTCCGGGAGGGCATCATACAACATTCGGGCGCATTCGCTGAGCATCCGGTTGCGCGGAATATGCCGCTCCGGTACTATCCACTCGGGTTGCGGGTCGTGGCGGACGCTGTGTACCGGCAAGCACGCGATTCGCGCAAACGGGGCATGCGGAAATGAAGAAGCGCTACACCAGGAAACAGCTCTACGATAACGGACCACAACGGACGTTCTCCGGCGAACACCTGCGCACCATCTCATTCCCCCTGGGCGGCATCGGAACGGGCAGCGTGGGCTTGTCCGGACGCGGCGGCCTCGTGGACTGGGAGATTTTCAACCGTCCCAACAAAGGCTCGGTGATGCCCCGCACCTTTCCCCTCATCTGGGCCCGCGCGGAAGGCAAAGAACCCGTCTGCCGGGTGCTTGAGGCGCCCGCGCTGCCCCCGCACGAGCACCGCGGCGGCGGCGACCCCTTCATGAGCGGCGAAGGGTTTCCCCATATGGACGCCTGCACGTTTCGCGGCGAGTACCCCTTTGCCTGGGTGGATTTCACATGCAGGAAGTTACCCGTCGCGGTGACCCTCGAGGCCTACAACCCCTTTATCCCGTCGAATCCCGACGACTCGGGCTTCCCCGCGGCCATCCTGCGCTACACCGTCACGAACACAACGAAGAGTCCCGTTGACGTGACCCTCGCGTGGAGCATGCGCAACATGGTCGGGACCATCGGCGATGCCGAGCGCGATCCCATCCTGGCGAAGGGCCTCGAGTTCGGGTTCGGCCAGAATGTTAACGAGGAGGTCCGCAAGGGCGGTCTCCGCGGACTCCTGTTCCGGTCAGACAAATGGCCCAAAAACCACCCCCGTTACGGAACCATGGCGCTCCTCACGCCCAACCGGCGCGTCACCATCCTGAAGCACTGGAAACGCGAAGGATGGTTTGCCGCGGCGCACGATTTCTGGGATTCTTTTGCGCCATCGGGACGGTTCCCGAAACGCGAACTCGGCCCGACCGGCGAGGGGCAGACGGACGACGGTGCGGTCGGGGTCCGGGAGACCCTTGCGTCCGGCGAGTCAAAAGACATCGTCTTCTACGTCACGTGGCATTTCCCCCATTTCGAGAAGTACTGGGGCGAGGTCCCCTGTTGCGCGAGCTGCAAGGACCAGAAGGGCACCGGCCGTGCGACATGGAAGAACTACTACGCCACCCAGTTCGCCGACGCCCTCGACGTCGCAGTGCAGTACCACAAACGTTCCCGCGAACTGTACGAGAAAACCCGGTTGTTCCATGCGGCCCTGTTCGCGAGTACGCTGCCGCCACACGTGATTGACGCTGTTTCAAGCCAGATGAGCACCCTCAAAACCACCACCTGTCTTCGGCTCAGCGACGGCACGTTCTACGGCTGGGAAGGGTGCTCGCCAGCCAGCGGCTGTTGCGAGGGGTCCTGCACCCACGTCTGGAACTACCAGCAGACCCTGCCGTTTCTCTTTCCCAGCCTCGAACGCTCGATGCGCGAGGCCGACTACAAATACAACCTGCGCGAGGACGGCGGGATGGCCTTCCGCCTGGGACTGCCACTCGGAACGCCTCCCAACGATTTTCACGCCTGCGTCGACGGCCAGTTAGGCGGGGTCATCAAAACATACCGGGACTGGAAGATCAGCGGCGACCATGCCTGGCTGAGGAAGTGGTGGCCACGCGTGAAGCGGTCGCTCGAATATGCCTGGGTACAGTGGGACAGTAATCGCGACGGCGTCATCGACGGCATCCAGCACAACACCTACGATATCGAGTTTCAGGGAGCGAATCCCCTGTCCGCGGCGTTCTACCTGGGTGCTCTGACCGCCGGCGCCGCCATGGCCGAAGCCGTCGGCGATACGAAGTCGGCCGCAACGTACCGGAGCCTGGCGGAAAAGGGCCGGGCATGGGTCGAAAAGCACCTGTTCAATGGCGAGTACTACATCCAGAAGCACGATGCGAAAAAGGCCCCGGTGTACCAGTTCGGCGAGGGCTGTCTTTCGGACCAGCTTCTCGGACAGCAGCTGGCGTCGCTTGCCGGTCTGGGCTACGTGCTCGACAAGGGCCAGGTTCGCTCGGCCCTGGCATCTGTGTTCGCATACAACTGGCGGGCTGACCTGTCGGAACACGCCAATGCCCAGCGCGTATACGCCTTGAATGACGAGGCCGGCCTCCTCATGTGCACCTGGCCGAAGGGGGGGCGCCCGGCCGTGCCCGTCGTATACTGCGACGAGGTGTGGACCGGCTTCGAGTACCAGGTCGCCACCCACCTTATACTCGAGGGGATGGTGCGGAAAGGGCTCACCATCGTCAAAGCAGCGCGCGACCGCCACGACGGAGCGAAACGCGATCCTTGGAACGAGTTCGAGTGCGGGAACCATTACGCGCGCGCCATGTCGGCCTACGGCTTGCTCCTCGCACTGTCGGGGTTTACGTACGATATGCCCAACCGGTCCATCGGTTTCGCACCCCGCATCCACAAGAACCATTTCTTGTGTTTCTGGGCTCTCGACGGCGCCTGGGGAACGCTTGTGCAGCAGAAGTCGAAGGCAATCGTGACCGTGCTCCATGGTTCGCTCGAAATTGCGCGCCTGGTGTTGCCTGCGCTTGGTGGCAAGCGTGTCCAGGTCGCGTCAACGGCCGGCAGGATACACGCCAGAGCCGGCGCGGACGGGCGCCTTGACTTGCCGGATGCGATACGCCTCAATGCGGGCGATGCCATGACCGTTTCCGCCTGACCGGCATGGCAGGGTCACGGCGAGCTTGAAGAGCAGGCGGTTTTGATTCATGCTCGATTCAGTGGGAGGTGTTTTGAATGAAACTTGCGGAAGTACTGGAGCGAATCGGGGAGGCCGACTCCCAGGGCGAGGTAGCGCTGCGGTGGGACGAATCCATGGCCTGTCTCCCCGAATCCCTGCCCTTTCTCGAACCGGACCAGCTCACCGAGAGCCGTGAGTGGGGCGGATTGGAATCCAAAGACCAGCCGGGTTTGGAAGAAGCCGCCCGGCACATCACTGAAGTGCCCGCGTTGAAAGCACTGGCATGGCATGCCTACCGGCGCCTGTACGTGTACGCCGAGCGCGTTGATTTCACCAAATGGCCGGTCCTTGACGAGGCTATGGACGACTCGAGCGGCGCCTTCTACCTGCTCATCGGCATGGCCATGGTCCCCCTTACCCGCGCGGTCCACAAGGCCCTCGGCATTCCCGAGTCCGTCACCCGCGAAACCTGCCTGCAGGTCGGGTGTTTTGCCGACAATTTCCGCCGGGGGCGCCATGGCCGTCTCGGATTGTTTCGCGGCCAGCTTTTCTGGATGCGGAACTACACCGACGGTAAGCTGTTTCGACTGGGACGCTTCGAGTATAAGCTCGAACCGATGGAACCCTTCGTACACGTGTTCCGGCATCGCGAAAAGGGCCTTACGGTTGTGCTGTCCGGCGACGGACGCTGGTACAGCGCCGCCGGATTCGCGGTGCAAGCGGGCGAGGCCGATAGCTGGCAGGCGTCGCTGACCATCTCGGACAACGAGGCCCGCGGTTTTCCGATTCATCCCGCGGGCCATGCCCTTCGCCATGAAGTCACTCTGCCGCGGCCGGAGTGGGACTATTACGTGAAGCCGGGGGACTACATGCTCGATATGCACATCCCCTCGGGTGGCCAGATGACCCCCGAAAAGTGCCTCGACACCATGCGCCGCGGGGTCGAATTCTTCCGCCGGCAATTCCCCGACAAGCCCTTCCGGAGTTTCTGGTGCCACTCGTGGATTTTCGGGCCCCAGCTCGAGAACATCTTCCCCGAGACCGCCAACCTGGTGAAGTTCCTGCGCGAAGTGCACCTCTACCCCATCTACTCGGAAGACGGGGGCCTCTGGTTCATCTTCTTGCAGGACAAATTCGACCTTGCCACGGCCCCGCGCGAGAACGCCCTCCAGCTCGCCGTGGCCCAGTATCTCGAACAAGGCGGCGAATGGCACGAAGGCGGCATGATAGCCCTCGTGGACGAGCTCGACCACTTCGGCAAACAGGTCTACCGCTCCCGCTGGCCCGAAGCAGCCACTGCCCTTGGCCTGCCCGCATAGGCGGCTGACCGGTGCGTGCGCACACCCCTGCGCTCGGAATGGGTTTCCGAGGAGAGACGGGTTCGCCGGGCGGTGCCCTCGCGCACGCCCGGAGTGGCTATTTCGCCCGTTCAAACCTTTGAGCCCATGCTTCCCTTCCCCAACTGACGAATATTCGGCAAAATCGCCGGGAATCGTCATCCCGTGCGCCCACCATGCCAATAGTGCCTGCCGTTGCACCGTTCTTCCCGCACCCTAATCCACTGACAAAAAATGGGTTGTCGGTTTTCGCACTATTATTTTGCCCGCAACTTCATTGGCACGGCTCATGCTCATTACAGGGCAGGTCGGACGGGCAGGAGCCACGCCGGCACAATGGAGTTAAATGACATGGGTCGGTCTTGGATGCACATAGCGGATGCCTCAGGCGAAACGCCTTTGAGCCGTGCGATCAAGTGCGGCTTCAGGGAATTGGCCGAGTTTGTGCTCCGTGAAGCCCATGGCGAGGACCGCGAGCGAGAGCCCCAGCCCGTACCGAAAGAAGCTTACTGGGGCATGAGCAAGACCGGACAGGAATTGCTTTCGGGTGCGACCTGGAACGGGTGTTCCCGGCGCCGCGATACCGAGTTGCATAAGGCAATACGTGACGGACACCGGGAGACGGTGGAGGCCATGTTGGCTTTCGGGGCCGACGCTAATGAGACCACCGCCTCGGGCATGACGCCCCTGCACTGGTGCGCAGTTACCGGACGCGCGGACCTCGCGGAAGTCCTCGTGGACCACGGCGCCAGGGCCGATGTGCGCGCACCAGGGTTGGGCGGGCTGACGCCCATGGCTGCGGCAATATTGATGGGCTATGAGGAGTTGGCGGACCTCCTCGGCACCCGTGGAGGCACGTACTGACATGGGAACCCGAACTGTAACCGCATGGGAGCGGGCTATTCAGAAATGGTATTGGAGGGATCGGGAAATGGGAAAGAGCTGGATCCACAGAGAGGATGCGTTCGGCGAGACGCCCCTCGTCCGCGCAATGCGTTGCGGCAACCGGACGCTGATCGAGTTCATGCTCGGACAGGAACGCGCCGAAGAGGTGGAAATACCCGTCGAAACGCCGGAAGCCTCCCTGCAAAGCGCCGCCTACTGGGGTTCCGCCCAGGCGGTTCGCGCCCTTCTCGAAAACGGCGTGGATGCCACGGACCGCGACGAGAGCGGCGAAACACCCCTGCACAAAGCGGTGCGTAACGGCCATCGCGAAACCATCGAGGCATTGCTGGCCCACGGCGCCCAAGTGAACGTGCCCGACGATCGCGGTTTGACCCCCTTGCACTGGGCCTCCCTCGCCGGCGACTCGGAAGTCGCGGAGTTGCTCCTCGAGCAAGGCGCAGATCCACGGGCCTCGGCCGGTTTGTTGGGAGATCTCAGCCCGAGGAATATCGCCGGGCTGATGGGATACGACGACGTTGTGGGTGTATTGGAGTCCCATGGTGTCGCCGCAATGTAGCCTCTCGCACAGGGTCCGCGCCTCCCGGAGCGGATTGCCCCTGATGACGGCGAAGCCTGCCCGCCTTACCAGCCAGACCGCGGGTTTCGCCGGGCTGCGAAGCGTGGACGACCACCAAGCGAAGCCGGACCGCGAAGGTGGACGGTGCCCACCGTAGGACACGCTTCAGGCCGAGCGCCGGGACGGTCTCGCCACCGCAACTCGCCCTGGAGACCGCCCCGGCGCTTACTCTTTTCAGCCCACGCTACGCCTTCAGCAGTTTCACGACGTCGCTGATGATTGGCGCTACCGGTATGCCTGCCGCTTCGAGTTTCGCGATCTTGGCCGCGGCGGTGTCGTCTTCTCCGCCGACGATCGCACCGGCGTGGCCCATGCGACGCCCGGGCGGGGCCGTGACGCCCGCCATGAACCCGACAACCCTCTTGCCCATGTGCTCCTGGAAATAGCGCGCGGCATCGACTTCGTCCTGCCCGCCGATTTCGCCCACGAGTACGATGGCCTCCGTGTCCGGATCCGCCTCGAAAAGCGGCAGGAGGTCGATAAATTTGCTGCCGATGATCGGGTCGCCACCGATGCCTACGCAGGTCGACTGGCCCAGGCCCGCGTCGGTCAGTTCTTTCACGATTTCGTACGTTAGCGTTCCGCTCCGCGAGATAACCCCGACCCTGCCCGGCTGGTGGATCGGCCCCGGCATGATGCCGATCTTGCATTCGCCCGGTGTGATAAGCCCGGGACAGTTCGGGCCGATCATGCGTTTGCCCGACGCTTTCAGGGCATGGTATGCCTTCAATACGTCGGCCGTCGGAATGCCCTCGGTGATGACCACCAGCATTTCGAGACTCGAGTTGGCCGCGTCAAGCATCGCATCCAGCGCGAATTTCGCCGGCACGTACATGACCGACACCTGGGCGCCCGTGGCAGCTACTGCCTCGCCGACGGTGTTGAAGACCGGTACCCCATGAATGGACTGGCCGCCTTTGCCCGGCGTCACGCCCCCGACGATCCGGGTGCCGTATTCAAGCATCTGCTGGGTGTGAAACGAGCCGTCGCGGCCCGTAATCCCCTGCACGAGGACACGGGTGTCCCTGTTGATCAGAATGCTCATGCGCGGCCCCCTATCTCAACCGCCTTGACCGCGGCCTCTTCCAGCGTCGATGCCGTAATTAACTCGGTACCCTCGAGCAACCGGCGCCCCTCCTCCTGATTCGTGCCGATGAGCCGAATCACAATGGGCACGGGCACATCACACTCCTCCAGGGATTGCAGAATGCCCCGGGCGATGTCGTCGCACCGGGTAATTCCGCCGAAAATGTTGATTAGAATGACCGTTACCTTCGGATCTTTGAGGATCATTTTGAAGGCGGTCACAACCTTCGCGGGGTCGCTGCTGCCGCCTACATCCAGGAAGTTGGCCGGGCTGCCGCCGAAATGCTTGATCGTGTCCATGGTCGCCATGGCGAGACCCGCGCCATTGACCATGCACCCGATATCCCCATCGAGCCGAATGAAGCTGAGTCCGCCCGCTTTGGCATCGAGTTCGTCCGCGTCCTCGCTGTCCATGTCGCGCAACGCGGCCAGTTCGGGATGGCGGAACAGGGCGTTGTCGTCGAGCAGCACCTTGGCATCCAGCGCGAGGACCTCTTCTTCATCTGTAACCACCAGCGGGTTGATCTCGATGAGAGAGCAGTCTTTCTCGACAAATAGCCGGGCCATCTTCACCATAATCGCGGCGGCCTGGCAGGCCTGATCTTCCTCGGGAAAGAGCTGGCGCGCGAATGCGGTCACCGAAGGTTCGCCCTCGAGCGACCCAAGCCGGTCGGGCGCCACGGCCAGACGCACTATCTTCTCGGGGGTCTCCTGCGCCGTCTGTTCGATTTCGACACCCCCTTCGGCACAACCGATAAACACGGTTTCGCGCGTTCCCCGGTCCACCAGGATGCTCAAATACACCTCGTTGGCGATGTTCACCGCAGGGGTCACAAGAACCTTGCGAACCGGCAGGCCCTTGATCGTCAACGCGAGGATGGCCTCGGCCGTCGGGGCCACCTGGGCGATGTCCGATACTACCTTGACGCCGCCCGCCTTGCCACGGCCTCCGACATGCACCTGCGCCTTGACAACCACCGGCAAACCCAGTTTCATAGCAGCGTCCGCGGCGGCTTCTGGTGCGGTGGCCATGACGCCGCCCGGGGCCGGGATGCCTGCCTCGCGGAAGAGTTCCTTAGCCTGGTACTCGTGAATCTTCATCCGGCTACTGCCCTCCTTCCCCCGCGGCGCCGGGATACTGCCCCGGCCCAACTCCTTAGCCACAAGCATACTACGAGAGGAACCCGATTCGGCCAAATCGTATTCCGGGGGGGAGAAGGCCTGCGCGGTAATACGCACACAGGGCCCGGACCCCGGGTTCCTATTCCTTAACATCGTTGTGGACCGAGTGGTCCGAGTGGACAGGGTGGACAGGGTGCACTGTGGACGGGGTGGACAGCCCCTGTTTTTGGAATTTTCGAGGCAGCGAACCATGAGCCGTTCGGCTCACCCATCGACGACTAAAATGGGGGCGAACGGGGACATGTTCAACACGCCGTCCGCGGCGCGACTACGTGTCCCCGTTCGGCGAATCATGCGCAAGATGCGCATGCCACATCAACACCGCCGCGCATCTCCCCCTGCGGGGGTGGAACGCCGGGAGGCGCCCCGGAGGAGGATTCTTCAAAAACCCAGGGGCAGTCCGGTCACGCGGGCCCGCATGATTGGGTCAGGCCCGGCTTTTCGCAGATGCCGTCATAGCGCATAACTGCTTCGACAGGCCCAAGCGGGGTGCGACCATGCGGGCCCACGTGGTCGGGGATGGGTTTTTCAAGCGTTGAGTCCGGTTGCGGCGCTGTGGCAATGGATTTCTCCCCGTCCACTCGATCCACCAAGTCCACCCCGTCCACCTCGTCCACTCGGTCCACCATGTCCATTTGGTCCACTCGGTCCACCTGGTCACTCGCCTCCGCGCATCTTCACCAGCTATTCGGCGATTTCCCCCGTTGATCTCCCTCGCAAATGCCCCTAGAATCAATTGGTGCGAAGCAGTGCGTGTCTCCCATGAACTGGAGTAAACCTGGTGATCATTCTTGTGCTGAATTGCGGCTCTTCTTCGGTGAAATACTGCCTCTTCAGGGGAGGCGGAGAGCCGGAGGAGCTGGCACGGGGCTCGATTGAACGCGTGGGCCTCGCGGATTCGGAGATCGTGCTCGAGTCGAAGGGAAAGCCGAAGCTTCGCAGACAACGGGGCATCGCCAATCACGAAAAGGCGATAAGCGTCATTCTGAACGAACTTGTCACGGACCCCGCCCACGGCTGCATCGAGAACCTGGTTGACATCGAAGCGGTCGGGCACCGTGTCGTTCACGGGGGCGAACATTTCAGCCAGGCGGTGCAGATCGACGACGAGGTAAAGCACGCCATCGAAGAATGCGCCCGGTTTGCGCCCCTGCACAATCCCGCGAACCTCAAAGGGATCGAGGCGTGTGAAAAACTGCTTCCGAACGTGCCCCAGGTGGCCGTGTTCGATACGGCGTTTCACAGCACCCTCCCGCCCGAGGCCTATCTTTATGCCATTCCGTACCGCCTCTACAAGGAACAGGGCATTCGGCGCTACGGTTTTCATGGCACGAGCCACGCCTTTGTCGCCGAAAAGGCCGACCAATTGCTCCAAAAGCTCGGGCGCTACAAGGCGCCCAGCCGTCTGGTGATCTGCCACCTGGGCAGCGGCGCGTCGCTGTCGGCGGTAAAGGGCGGCCGGTGCATCGACACGTCCATGGGATTCACCCCCCTCGAGGGACTGGTCATGGGCACCCGTTGCGGCGATCTCGACCCGGCCGTGGTGTTGTACCTGCTTTACGAGTACGGCCCGAACCGTCTCGACCGCATGCTTAACAAAGAGAGCGGATTAAAGGGCCTCACCGGGTTCTCCGACATGCGCGACGTCATGGACGCGGCCGACGGCAAGCTCCCCGAAGGCGCCACCGAACTCACCAAGGAACAGCGCGATATGGCCACGGTAGCCCTGAACCTGTACGTCCACCGGCTGAAGCGCTATATCGGCGCGTTTGCGGCGGTCCTGGGCGGGCTCGATGCCGTCGTGATGACGGCGGGTGTGGGCGAACACGCCCCGAAAGTGCGCGCCCTCACGCTCGATGGCCTCCAGGGCATGGGCATCCACTACGACCCCGGTGCAAACTCCCGAAACGAAACCGTGATTTCAGCCGCGGATTCGCCCGTCGCGGCCTTTGTCATCCATACCAACGAAGAACTCGTTATTGCACGCGATACCGTGCGGGTCCTCTCGGGCAAGGCAAGTCCTGCACAGCGCTGATCTTAAGTTATTCCGAAGTCAAGCGTTAAGGGGGCCGGGAAAACCGGGCGGGAAAACTAGAAATATGAAAACGCGGGTGGTATACTCGCCCGTTATCCGACCCGGGGGAGAGTCATGCCTGGGCGGCAGTAGGCTGAAGCAGGCTCTAATGCAGAAGGGAGGTGTTGCGGATGGCAGAGATCAATGTCGCGGAAACCGTCAAGAAAATCGTCGTAGAAAACCTCGAGCGGAAGCCTGAGGAAGTGACCGACGACGCTCGCTTTATCGAAGATCTGGGCGCGGATTCGCTCGATCTGACCGAGTTGCTCATGGCGCTCGAGGAAGAGTACAACGTCGAGATCGACGACGAAGCGAACGACATCCAGACGGTAGGTGACGCGATAAAGTACATCGAATCCAAGTTAAACAATCAATAAATGTTCCGCGCACACTCTCAGCGCTTGTTTATACGAGGAGGTTAAGTAACGCCCAGCCCGCGGCCGTGTGACTGCGGGTTGGGTGTTTGATGTTCGGCGGGGTGAACCATGCGAGTCGTGATCACAGGTATGGGTGTCGTGTCGCCTCTGGGTAATTCTGTCTCCGAGTTCTGGAAAGGACTCTGCGAGGGACGGTCCGGCGTGCGGCGCATCGACCGGTTTGACGCGTGTGAATACGCATCCCAGATTGCCGGGCAGGCGGCAGATTGCGCCCCCGAAGGCATGTCGGCAAAAGACCTGCGCAGACGGGACCGCTACACCCTGTTTGCATTGTTCGCGGCCGATCAAGCTTGGCATCAGGCCGGTCTGGATACACACAACGCCAATCCCGAGCGCTGCGGCGCGATCGTCGGAAGCGGCGTGGGCGGGTTCGACACCATCCAGGAACAGGTCACCGTGCTGGTCCAGCGCGGCCCCCGCCGCGTCTCACCCCTGCTGGCGCCCATGGCTCTCGTCAACATGGCCTCGAGCGAAATCTGCATCCGCCTCGGATTGCAGGGGCCCAACCGCGCCGTCGTGACCGCTTGCGCCACCGGCAACCATTGCCTCTCGGACGCGGCGGATGCCATCCGCATGGGCAAGGCTGACGTCATGCTCGCGGGCGGTTCCGAGGCCACGATCGTCCCCATCTGCCTTGCCGGATTCTCTTCCATGAAGGCCCTTTCGCGCCGGAACGACGAACCCGAACGGGCCAGCCGGCCCTTTGACGCCGAGCGCGATGGATTCGTCATGGGCGAAGGCGCCGGCATACTCATACTCGAGTCCGAGGAACATGCCCGGGGTCGCGGGGCAGAGATCCTGGGCGAAGTCGCCGGCTATGCCGAAAGCTGCGACGCCTATCACGTCACCGCGCCGCGCGAAGACGGTTCCGGCGCCGCGCGCGCCATGCAGGGCGCCCTGGACGACGCCCATCTGGATGCGCAGGATATCGGCTATTTTAACGCCCACGGCACCAGCACCAAGTACAACGATATCGCCGAAAGCCGCGCATTATACACGGTTTTTGGCGAGGCAATGCCACCCGTCAGCTCGATCAAGTCCATGATCGGGCATCTGCTCGGCGCGGCCGGAGCCGTCGAGGCCATTGCCACCCTCATGACCATCCGGGAGGGGGTCGTGCCCCCGTCCATCAACTACGAAACGCCAGACCCCGAGTGCCCGATCAATATTGTGGCCAACGAGGCCCGGGAGGCCAACGTTGAATTTGCCATGTCAAACTCGTTAGGATTTGGTGGACATAATTCATCTCTGATTTTCAAGCGGTATGAATGAAGACGCCTCACGGGTCCGCGAACTGCGTGCGCTTGCGTCGCGATTGGGGATACGGTTCAGCAACCTTGCACTCCTTGACCGCGCGTTGACGCATGCCTCCATCGCATGCGAACAGAAGGGCTCGCACGACAACTATGAGGCTCTTGAGTTTCTGGGCGACGCGGCCCTCGGCCTTTCAGCCGCCCATTTGTTGTTTCAGCGGGTGCCCGAGCGCACGCCTGGCGAATACAGCCGCATGCGGGCGGCGATGGTCAACCGCCGTTGTCTCGCGCGGATTGCGCGGGAACTCGATATCGCGCCCGCCATCAAGCTGGGAAAGGGCGAAGAACTGGCCGGTGGACGGACCCGTATCGCCTTGTTGGCCGATTGCATCGAGGCCCTCATCGGCGCGTTGTATCTCGATCAGGGGTGGGAAACCGCTTGCGGTTTCGCCCTGCGGCTTCTTGAACCGGAACTCGAGGCGTTGAAGGAACGGCGGCAGATCTGGGATTACAAGTCGCGGCTGTTGCACTATTGCCAGTCCCGGCATATCGGTTTGCCCGAATTCGCGATCGTCCGGTCGGACGGCCCCGACCACAGAAAGGAATTCGAGATCGAAGTATTGGTGCGCGGCGAACCTGCCGGTAAGGGCGTCGGCGCCAGCAAGAAAGAGGCCGAACAGAAGGCGGCGCGCGTCGCATTGATGCACGCCGGGGTTTCATTCGAAGAGATGGAGTAAACAGGGAGACCCGGGGCCGGACGCACCCGGCCCTGCACCGTTAGGGACAACGCACAACAGGCTCGGTGGCCGGCTATGGGCCGGGACGGGCGAAGGGAGTTTCAAGACCTATGGGCGAAAGTGGATTTCTTGGCGTTGCGGGGTTTGCCAGTCTTTGCGCGCTGGCATTTGTGGCCTACCTGGCCCGGTATGTCCTGTCCAAACCGCAGGGCAATGAGACCATGGCCCGGCTTTCGAAGCTGGTACAGCAGGGCGCCGCGGCATTTCTGAAACGCGAATACAAGTATGTGGCGGCCTTCGTCGTGGTCATCTTCGCGTTCTTCGTCGTCGTAGGCTGGGTCAAGCCCGATCTGGGCCTGAGCTGGAAGACCTCGGTAGCCTTCCTGTTCGGCGCCGTCGCCAGCGCCTGCGCGGGCGTGCTGGGCATGACCATCGCCACCCGCGCCAACGCCCGCACCACGGCGGCTGCCGAGTCCGGCGGCGTGAAAGCGGCCCTGGACGTGGCCGTCAGCGGCGGTGCGGTGATGGGCATGGGCGTGGTCGGCATCGCCGTCCTTGGCCTCATCATTGTGTACCTCTTGTTCGACGGCGATCCGGCCATCGTCAATGGGTACGCCATGGGCGCATCCCTCGTGGCCTTGTTCGGCCGCTCGGGCGGCGGCATCTTTACCAAGGGCGCCGATATGGGCGCCGACCTTGTCGGCAAGGTGGAAGCCGGCATTCCCGAAGACGACCCGCGCAATCCCGCCGTGATCGCCGATAACGTGGGCGATAACGTGGGCGACGTCGCGGGTCTCGGCGCGGACCTCCTCGAATCCTACGTCGAGGCCATCATCGCGAGCCTCGCGGTAGCGTTTATCATCTCGAAAGTGTCGCAGCCGGCGGGCGCAACGTATGTGACGGCCTTCCCGTTCGTGGTGGCAGCCATTGGCATTTTCGCCTCGATCGCGGGGGTGATGTACGTCAAACTATTCGCCAAGAACAACCCTCAGAAGGCCCTGATGTTCGGCACCTATATCGCGGCCATTCTCTCGGTCGCCGCTGTGTTCATTTACGCTGCCGTGGCGGGCAGCCCGTTCGAGCTGAGCAATGTCTCCTACGGGAAATTCGGGCCCGCGTGGGCGTGCGTGATCGGTATCGCTTCGGGCGTCGTCGTCGGGTTCGTTAGCGAGTACTTCACGTCAGGCAGCTACAACCCGGTCAAAAGACTGGCCGAACGCTGCCAGACCGGCCCTGCTATCGCCGTAACCGACGGCACAGCCGTCGGGATGCAGAGCACGTTCATCCCCGTATTGGCACTAAGCATCGCCGTGGTCGCTTCATACTACGTTGGGGGCACCTACGGTGTGGCACTGGCGGCCCTCGGCATGCTGGCCACCACGGGCATGGTGCTTGCCGTGGATGCTTACGGGCCCATCGCCGATAACGCGGGCGGGATCGCCGAAATGGCCGGACTCGACCCGAAGGTCCGCAAAATCACCGACAATCTCGACGCAGTCGGCAACACCACCGCCGCCATCGGCAAGGGATTCGCCATCGGTTCGGCCGCCTTCGCGGCCATCGGCCTGCTGAGCGCATTTATGTTGACGGTCAACGACGTGCGCGTAGACAACGGCTTGGCGGCGCTGGTCCCGACGCTCGACGAGCCCCAGATCCTGGCGGGCCTGCTCGTCGGGGCCATGATGCCGTTCTTCTTCTCCTCCATGTTGTTCCGCGCCGTGGGCAAGTGCGCCGACACCATGATTCAAGAGGTCCGGCGGCAGTTCCGCGAGATTCCCGGGCTCAAGGAAGGCAAGGAGGGCGTGATTCCCGACAGCACCACCTGCGTTGACATTGCCACGAAGGGCGCTATCAACGGCATGTTGCTTCCGGGCGGACTGGCCATCCTGTTCCCAGTCGTTATCGGGTTCGCCCTCGGCGCTGAAGGGCTCGCCGGGTTCCTCGTGGGCGCGATCGCCACGGGCGTCATGCTCGGCATCCAGACCGCCAACAGCGGCGGCGCCATGGACAATGCCAAGAAGTACATCGAGGAGGGTAACTTTGGCGGCAAGGGTTCCGAAGCCCACAAGGCGGCCGTCGTGGGCGATACCGTCGGCGATCCGCTCAAGGACACCGTCGGCCCCTCGATCAACATCCTGATCAAGCTCATGTGCGTGATCGCCCTCGTACTGGCCCCGTTGTTCGCCCTGCGGTAACTCTTCCATTTCAACCACAACGCGGGCTCCCGGCATAACCGCCCGGGAGCCCGCGCTTTTTCTATTCTCTCTGTCCTCCGGCCTGCTCTCTGAGGTGCCATGAGCATCCCTGCTCATGGCTGGTCCGCGCCGGACCGCTGATACTACTTGTGCAGCGCTGATACATGAAGCCAAGAAGGCTGTTCCCAGAAAGCTCCGCCCGGGTCGAGACTTCCGTTTACTGCTCGTGCCAGAGTTTTGGACGCGGCGGCCCCGCGTATGGCTTCGCTCCGAGCTGCAGACCGCGCTCACGCACGGTCGTGAGGCTCTCATCACCGGTCTGGGGCGGGGTGATCATGCCGTAGTAGCGGCCCATCCAGTACGCATCCAGCCAGCCGCTGGGATCCGCGACCATCCTGCCCCCATACGTGCCGTCCAGGCGCATGAAATCCCCGTCCCAACGGTTGGGTTCGCTCTCGCGCGGCATGAGCGGCTTGGGTCTGCGGGCGTATTCCCGGTATCCCTTCGGCGGGTAGAGATCGGCGCGATGCGAGTTGGTATAGGAATGACGGCGCAGATCGAGCGGCCAGGCGCGCAGATGCTCGACCGCGCGCCGGGTTTCGCAATCGTTGCCGGTCAGCGCGCCGTAGATGAAGTTGAACCACGGCACCGCCTCGATGCGCTTCACTTCCCAGCTTCGTTCGAGACTCCGCAGCCACAGTGTCTTCAGTTCGGCATCGGACTCATGCAGGATGAGGGGGAAATACGCATAGAATGCGAGGCGATCGTCGAAATGCGTGAAATAACCGGGGTGGAAGGTCAGTTTCTGCCGCAGGATGTCGCCGAAATAGTCCCAGCCAATAAGCTGCTCTTTGGCCGCCATGAACTTCGGGTCGCGGGTGAAGTAGAAGGCGGTGGTCATGTAGTTGAACGCCTCCATGCCGTTCAAGCCGCGCGCGTAATACCCGTAAGGCGTTTGCAGGTACTCGGGGTCCCAGCGCGCCCACCGCGTGGGCTGCCCATCCACGTCCCGCAGACAGAACCCGCTGTCCACGATGTGGCCGATCACACGCCGCAAATGGCCGGTGGCCCAGACGCGCTCTTCATCGTTGGCGGCGAGATGAAGGAAGATAGTCGTGGCGTAGGCATGCGCGTCGGTCTCGTCACTCGATGTATCGCCTTTCCATTCCCAGACGCCGTCCGGCGTGGCATGCCACTCGGCAGGCAGCCCGCCCGAGCCGTGTTGCGCCTTCAGGCACGGCTCACCCACCGCATAGATGGAGCGGGCCGGAAACCCGTCGATGGGTGTGATTTCTTCGCTCCATTTCATCGACTTCATCATATCGACGGCCTCGGCGCGGGCCTCGGCACTGCCTGTGACGGCGTACTCGAAGCACTTGGCATGGAGATAGTGGCTGCTGTATCCGACATCGTTATCGCTGACCTCGCGCTGCCATTCTCCGTCGACTAGAAAGAGGATGTGAATGTATCCGAGCCGTTTCTGGCCCCACTCATCGAGCCACCGCTCGTAATACGCGGCTTTCTTGGCAAGGGTGTAGGGTTCGTAGGCGATGATGCCAAGACCGCCATCCGTGGCCAGATACGTCACGTTGTCGCCGCACGCGATGGCGTTCACTTTGTCGTGGGGAAGCCACCGGGGATACCCCAAAAACTGGTATTCGCCGTCAATATTGCGAATGGCCCCGCGCATGGTCCCGATCCACAGGTCACGGTCAAATCCCCGCGCCAGACAAGTCGTGTCTTCGTAACAAAGACCATCCTCGCCAACGATGTGGTACCACGTCATGCCGCGCAATAAGCACAGCCCCTCGTCCGTGGCCACATACAGGCGGCTGCCGTACGACATGAGGTCGCGAATCATGCAGCCATGTTCCAGGGACCCCCAATCGGTGATTTCCTCGTACACGATCTTCCCGCGTTCGAGCAGGCCTACCCGTTTCCCGTCGTGGACATAGATCGTTCCGCTGTACGGCGCAATCCCCGACAGTTCCGTCGAACTCTTTTCCGACAAAGGCGCCACGGCGGTGCCATCGAATCCGTGCAGGGATGCGCCGGAAGCAAACGCAAGTTGGCCATTGTGCATGCACATGTCGGTGACGGGCATGCCGGTCACGAGGGTCCATTCCGAGCCGTCAAACTTGGCCAGGCCTTCCGGCGATGCCGCCCAGAGAGCGTCGTCGAGAACCCGCAGCCGCACAACATTGGCCACCGGCGTTTCGAGGCGATTGAGCGTCTCCCCCTCGACAATGGCCACCCCTTGTGAATCGCCCACATAGGCCTTGCCAGTGAAAACCGCAACTGCTTGGAGAGGCGTATCCGTAGTGATGTGACTGCCCACCTCCTGAAGATACACCTCGTCCACGATGGGCTCCCAGAGGGGATTGTCCGGGACGGGAAGTTCCGCCGCCGCGTAAAACGCCACCAAACCAATGATGCCCGCAACGAAAATCCAGGTTTTTCTGAACATGCCGGTTGCCTCCCGCAGATGGTGCCCCGCGCCGCCACGCCACGAGGCCGTTTGCCCGTTGGAAAACATGATACCGGAAAGCACGCGCAAAGGGATACCGCCATTTGTCAGCCGCGCATTGCCCTGGGTCAATGTGCTAAGGTACGAGACCGGTGCGGTGGTTTAACGCGAGCAGCGCCGCGGCCACCGCAACAACACCAGACACGAGGAGTAGCATGAATACGTACGCAGTCACTTGTTCAGACCAGTCAACGGGCCTCGCGCCGTCCCTCCGGGCTGCGCGTCTGTTTGCGTGGGGTGAAGTATTCATCCTTATCCCTATGCACGCGTTCTGGATGCTGTTCCGGAGCACGCCCTTTGTTGCCGAAAACACGGCCAGCGCAACGGTAGCGGCCATACCCATCATGGTGCTCGTGCTCGCGGGCCTGGCGGCGCTGTTCCCGCGCACACGGGCGGCGCTACTGCGTGCAGAATGGCTGTTTCATGTGACGGCGGCCGCGGGGCTCTTCACCCTCCTCGTATACATGACCGTTCGTGATCCGTTCAGCCCGACGCTGCCCATCACGTGGCCCCTGTGTTTCTGGAGCCTCTGCCTGGGCTTCGCCCTGCTGGGGAACTTGACCCTGCACGAACGCATCCGCGCCCACGCAATGGAGAAACCGGGCTGGCCGCCGGTGATAGTGGGCATCGTATTCGCCGTTGCCGCATGGGCCGTGTTCGCCGGCACAGCCTCGGGTATGACGTGGGCCCCGTATTTCTGGACGATGTCCCTCGTGTTTCACGCCGTAATGGCCGCGCATAGCCGGCGGGCCGCCCCCGCACCGATGGCGCCTGCCCGGTACCTCGAGAGCATAACCGCGTTCGTCGAGAGCCTCTTCGCCGTGGCCCTGCTCCTCGCGGCCCTTCTGCGCTTCATCCTCACGTGTGAGCAGATCGGGCGCCTCGAACTCAAGTACGTCGAATTCGTGAACCTTGCCGGGAACCCGATGTTCTTCCTCGGAATAGCCGCGGCGCTTCTGGCGGCCCGGTTCCGTCTCATCTATATAACCCATGCGGTGCTCGCAGCCATCGTTATCTTCACAGATCAGACGACAACCTGGCCCATCGCCCTCGCCCTGGGATACGCCCTCCCGGCGCTCTACCTCGCCTCGAATCATCAGCAAAGCCTCTTCCTGGCGCTGGCGCTGCCTGCAACCCTGTTCACATGGGCTCTGGGTATGCTTGGATTCAGCGTCGCCGGCCTTATCGTGGAATACAAGATGGGCCTGGACTTCGCGCAGTCCCTGCTGGCCAGGTCGCGCATCGTAATTCCCGTATTGTTCGCGGTTTGCCTGGCACTCGCGGCATTGACGGTATGGTGGTCGAAACGGAAGACCGCCCCGAACGCTGCACGAATTCCAGCCCCTCCCGCGGGCGCCTTGGCAGGCACCATCGCCTATGCCGCCGCGTGGCTTGCCCTCCTCGTCCCCACGCTCGCTGTCATCGCCACAACCATGTGGCCGCCCGTCTTCTTCGAACATGCCGCCCAGCTCCAGGTCGGCGAACCGTCGGGCGTGTGCCATGCGGGATATTCAAGGTCCGACGAGGAATACGCCAATCTTACGGAGCTTGGCGTGACTCTCATGCGGATCGATTTCCATTGGACTCGCATCCAGCCCGCTCCCGATACCTGGGATTTCAGCCATTTTGATGCCTACCTGGACGCCGCCGGACAGCACAATGTCAACGTGCTCGCCCTGCTCGTGTTCGATAACAACGCCGTCGAAACCGACGAAGTGGGCGCCAATCGCAGGAATTATATCGCCCCCCGGGATGTCCCGCTCTACCTCGAATACATCCGCCGCACCGTCACGCACTATAAAGACCGTGTCTACGCGTGGGAGCTCTGGAACGAGCCCAATATGCCCCGATTCTGGGACGGTCCCATGGACGAACTCTACGAACTCGTCCGCAAATCCGCTGAAACCGTGCGCGAGACCGATCCGGACGCCATCCTGCTTGGTCCAGCCATGACCGGTCCGCTGGGCGTAGATTCCGCGGAGGGTATCGAGCTTCTCCATGCCATCGGGGCGCTCGATCCGGTCGACCATCCCACGATGCATTTATACGTGTCGGAGCCGCGCACCTACTACAACGAGTTCTTGCGGATTCAGAACGCCGCGCGCAAATACGGTCACCCGGGAGCTGTCTGGATCACCGAGCTGGGCGACCCCGACGGCGGCGTCTACCCCTGGCGCGGGTCGCGCGAGCACCTGGCAATCCATGCCATGAAGGCCTACACCATCGCAACACGCCTGGGCATCGAAAAACTCGTCTGGTACTGTTACAGCGACTCGAATCCGGAGAGATTGCGCGAAAAGCCCAAGGATTCCGAGTATTTCTTCGGTCTCACCAACAGCGACGGTTCCTGGAAACCCGCCGCCTGGGCCTACAGCCTGTTCTCGAAAAACTGCAGCAATACCACCATCCGCCAGGACCTCATCAATCTCAGCGGAGGGCTCGCGGCGCGACAGCTCCGGACCGCCCTCTACCGGCGCGACAACGGGGAATCAGCCCTCGTGCTGTGGTTCGAACCCGGATTGCGCCCCGGCGCCCATGGGCGCGTCACCGTCGAGCTCGGCGCGCTCGAACAGCCGGCAATGCTGCGCAGCATCACGAGCAGCGATTCCAAGCCTGTTCTGGACGGCGTCATCGACGTCACGGAAACGCCAACCTTTCTGACGTTCACCGCCCCGAACCCCGAGGCGCCCGTCGGGCTGGGCGTCAAGACGTCTCCCGCCGACACGGCGTGGCTGTTACTGGCGCTGGGTGTGGTTGTGGCAGGAGGATATGCGGCGTTCCGAGGGAAACCGGCCAACGTTATCTGAGAGGAACCGCCGCTGCCGCGGCCTGCAACAAGGAGCCGCAATGAGAAGCTGCTTCGTTTGTGCCGTTATTGGTGCACTGTTCCCGTTTGCCGCGTCCGCGTTTGAATTCCACGTTTCGGTACGCGTGGACCTCGGCAAAGATGTCGGGCAGAGCTTCGGAACCCTCTTCGAGGCCGTCGACGCGGAGGGCAAACCCGTGCTGGGGGCGGGGTATCTCGGCAGCTATAACACCCAGGCCCGCAGCGACCGCCGGCTTCTTCATTTCTACGTGCAGACCCCCGTGGAGACCTTCACCCCAGAGCCGCTGCCGCGCCTCAATGACGATGCAGGCACCTACTTGTTCGAGTTCAACAACCGCCTGTTCGCCAAGGGCCGCGGGGGCGGAAAGGACAACAGCCTCCGCGTCTGGGATTCTGTGAACCAGCAGTGGCCGGAGGATGAGAGCACCATACCCCTGAGCGTGCACGTCGGCAACGGAGTTCTGGCTGCGACAGAGCGGCGTGTCACCTACAACGGCGCTGTGGTGCTTGAATTGCCACCCGAGCAGGGATTCATCGCGGAAACCTACTACGCGAACGGGTTCCTCGTCCTCCGGCACCGCCACCCTGGCCTGACGCCGCCCCTCAACAGCCTTGTGGCCTTTCCGTGGTCCGCCTACGAAGACGTTGCCAGGAACGTGCCGGACTGCCCTTCGGTTCCCATGGGCACACCGGGGGAGTTTGTCTATGCCTACGGGCAACTCGATAACGACATTGTGGCGGCCACCAACACGGGCGGGGTCTATGTATTCGACGGCAACATGTGGCGCGTACTGCTTGAGCCTGACGTGAACACCAGCTTTCAGATCTACGCCATGCTCAATTTCCGCGACCGCCTGCTCATGGGGCAGTATCCCACCGGGGAATTGTTCGAGTACGATGGCACGGTGTTTCGCCGTATCCCCGGGTGGCCGCCCGTCATGCCGGGCGTGAGCACAAGCGCCCGCGAAGCCCAAACCCTGGCAATTTACGGCGGCGATTTGTATGCGGGCGTCTGGCCTTGGGGAGAAGTCTGGCGTCTTGACCCGCGCAACGACGACTGGTCGTTCGCGGGGCGTATGTTCACCCGTCCGGAACCGACAGACAAGACTGTTCACCCCTATGAGAAAGAGACAATAGCCCTCGGCGCCGTACTCAACCTCTGGGGCCAACGCGTCACCAGCCTCGTCCCCCTTGGCCAGTGGCTCTACATATCCACATCGTCCAAGGGAGGAAACCCCTGGACACCGGATGTCACGTTTCTTGCGGACGGTAAATGGAAGGAATACGGGATGGTCTACCGCCACCGCAAACCCGGTGCACTGGCCGTGCACACCGTCTGGAAAGACGGCCCCATTGTGTTCGATTTCAGGGTCGAGGACGGCCGCATGCGCGTCCTTCAGGACGGGGTCGTGCTGGGGGCCGCCGAATTCACGGACGAACCGGTTGCCGCACCGGTCCGTGTCGTTTGGGGCAACGGGCTCTTCGGCACATTCCGGGGGACGCTCGAACCGCTGGCCGATTAGCCCGCCAGCCTCCTTAGAATCACTCCATCAAGTAGAACGGAGACGGGCGGCACTTCAGCCGCCCGCCTCCAGATCCCGATCATTATCTCGCGGCATTGCTTCTTACCGTGAGGGCATTTCGTCGACCCACTTATGCAGATTTCCCGGATGGCACCTCGCTCAGCGGGATCTTCAGAGCCTTGGCCACGCCTTTCCCATAGGCCGGATCGGCTTTCAGGCAGTTGCCGATGTGGCGGATCTTGATTTCCCGCGGCGCATCGCCCATGGCGCGCGCGGTGTTCTCGAAGAGACGCTGCTGTTCATCCGGAGGCATCAGGCGGAACAGGGCCCCCGGCTGCGAGTAATAGTCGTCATCGTCTTCCCGGAAATCGTAGTGGTCGGCGGCGCCTTCAAGGGCGAGAGGCGGTTCGGCGAACTCGGGCTGTTCCTGCCACTCGCCGTAGCTGTTCGGCTCATACCCCAGCGTGCTGCCGTGGTTGCCGTCGACCCGCATGGCGCCGTCCCGATGGTAGCTGTGGAACGGACAACGCGGACGGTTCACCGGGATCAAGTGGTGATTGACGCCCAGGCGGTAGCGCTGCGCATCTCCGTACGAGAACAGACGGCCCTGGAGCATCTTGTCGGGGGAGAACCCGATACCCGGCACGATGTTGGCCGGGTTGAACGCCGCCTGCTCGACCTCCGCGAAATAGTTTTCCGGATTCCGGTTGAGCTCCATCACGCCGACCTCGACCAGCGGATAGTCCTTCTGCGACCAGACTTTGGTCAGGTCGAACGGATTGAACGGGAATTTCGCCGCGTCTTTTTCAGGCACGACCTGGATGAACATGGTCCAGCGGGGGAAATCGCCTTTCTCGATGCTGTAGTAGAGATCGCGCTGGTTGCTTTCGCGGCACTTGCCGATGACGGCTTCCGCTTCGGCGTCGGTGAGGTTCTTGATCCCCTGCTGGGTTTTTAGATGGAACTTAACCCAGAACCGCTGGTTTTTGGCGTTGATCATGCTGAAGGTGTGGCTGCCGTAGCCGTTCATGTGGCGGTACGAATACGGGATGCCGCGGTCGCTCATGGTGATGGTCACCTGGTGCAACGCCTCCGGCAGCGAGGTCCAGAAATCCCAGTTGTTGAGGGCGCTGCGCAGGTTGGTGCGCGGGTCGCGCTTGACCACGTGGTTCAGATCGGGGAATTTGAGGGGGT
>CAZFOG010000047.1:0-22869 GCA_964520685.1 uncultured Nitrospiraceae bacterium
GTCGGGTCAGTCCCGGGTTTTGGGAGTTTTCGAGGCAGTCCCGGTTTTTGAATACTCCGTGCGGGGATGTATGCAATCCTGGACGCCCGAACCGCGCTGGTATCACCGGTACCGGCCTTGCGGGGGTTGCCTTTAGTTATCCGGCGAGCCGGGAAGTTGCAAAAGCCCGCCGTCATTTGCTAAAGTACCGCTTTCTGCGAGAAATGAAGGGTTTGTGTGTCAGAAGCCGCGAGGTTTTTAGGAGAGTCCGAGAATGGCGAACATCAAATCTGCGAAGAAGCGGATTAGGACAAGTGAACGCGACCGTCAGCGGAATCAGGCGGTCCGTTCAAAAGTGCGCACCTACATCAAGAACGTGCTGGCTGCGGTTGAGGCCAAGGACCAGGCGAAGGTGACGGAACTGGCGCCAGTTGCGCTGTCCGAAATTGACAAGGCCGCCAGCAAGGGCGTGTTTCATCCCAACAACGCCGCCCGGAAGAAGTCGCGCCTGCAAAAACACATTGCTGCGATGAATTCCTGAGGACCTGCAACAAAAACCACGCGCGTCCGTGCCGTCTCGAGGCCGGGCGCGCGTTTTTCGTGCGTGTACGTGGCTTGTGAGAGCGGCCTGAGGGCGTCGGGCTAAGGACGGCGGCGCAGGTCTTTGAGCAGCTCGGGCAAACGGCCCTCGACGTCAAAGTAACGCACGATTCCCTTCTTGTCGATCAAAATCACCTGGGGCAAAACTCGCGCATCGTATCTGTTGTGGGTAAGCAAGCGCGGGGCGTCCACGCCCGTGGGGAACTCAAGTCCGAGTTCGGCGAGGTAATTGCGGACGGCGTCGGGCGGGTCGGAATCGTCATGCACGCCGATGAAGGCGACGTCATCGGCCGAGTGCGCCAGGGCCCGGTGGAGGAGGATGAGTTCGGATAGCGTGGCCTGGTTTCGCGCGTAGGGATCGAATCCGGCCCACAGCAGAAGGACCACGACTTTTCCGCGGAGGTCTTCGAGGCTGACAGGGTCGCTGTTGACCCACGCGCTGCACTCGAGAGGGGGAGCGGGTTTGTCGACAAGGCGGCTCAGATCATTGGGGGCTTTCTGGGGGTCATTGGGGGCCACGTCGGGATTGAAGGGCCGCAATCGCACGGTAACGGTCTTCTCATGTTCGCGGAGCACAATCTCAAAGTCGCGGCGGAGAAACCGCAACGTGTGTTCGGCACGCATTTTGACGGCCTTCTCCTCGGGCATGACGTCCAGGGGGATCTCGAACGCGCCTTCCGAGTCCGTCAAGGCGTACAACGGCGTCTTGAGATTGCGGGTACGGATAAGGACGTTTTCCTGAGGGGCATTGTCATCACTCACGACCTTTCCGCGCAGTGAGGGCAGCTTTTTGAGTGGTATCGCGCTCACGCGCGTGTGGGGAACCTTCTCGATCCGCACCACGACGTCGAGCGGGCCGGCGGTCATATATCCCGGCGGGGGGATTACGTGCACACGGCCCTCTCCCGGAGCGACGGTAAGCCGGTACGTGCCGGTCCCATCGGTGTAGGCTTCATCCTGGACAAAATCGTTCACGATATAAGTCACCGCGACTCCCGGCATGGGGTTACCTTCGGGCCCGATAACGGTTCCCTCGATGGCATGGCTCGAGGGGACGGCGATGTCGATGATCACCTCGCCCATCCCATCGGAAATGGAGACTTCCTGTGGCATCGGGGTGGGGTACTCGGCGTGGTGTACCTGCAGCGAGTAGGTGCCCGGGGACACGATGGCCCGGTAATACCCTTCCGCGTCGGCAAGCACGTCATACATGAGCAGGCGCTCTTCTCCGTCTTTGCGAAAGACAAGTACCCGCGCATTGCTCAGACCGGTGTTTTCGGGGGTGGTGATGTATCCCCGCAAGACCTCACCCGGGTAGAGCTGGGCGGGGTGCTGGTTCGGGTGGGGGACCAGATAGGGGAGGTATAAGTCGCAGAACCGGCGGTGCTCGAGGGTCACGGCGACCTGGCTGCCCTGAGGCACCCCGAGGATCGCGATAGCGCCGTCTGCGTCGCTTCGGATGGATGGGAAACCATGCTGCGCCAGGTCGCTGGCGAAGATTTCGAAGGCGTTATTGATGACAAGCCGCTTGACCCGCGCTCCTTCGACGGGGTTTCCCGCGTGATCAATGACGCGGAGCCGGACCGTATCGGGGAGGGCCATGTGGAGGTCTGCGTTCAGGTTGTCGAACACGTATCCGCTGAGTCCGGTAAGGGCGAATTCCGGTTTGCGCGCCGTGATGGCCAGGATACCGGGAAGGATGTTCGGGAAGGTGAAGCCGCCGTTCTCGCCGCTCTTAGTGGCCGTAACCGCGCGTTCGCGCGACAGCCAGACATCCGCGTCCGGAACCGGATTCCCTTCGGGGTCGAGCACGCGGCCGCTAATCTCAATGGCGGCGGCGCAAGCGTATGTCAACGTCAGGATGGCAAGGACGATGGGTTTCATCGTGTGCCGCCCGGGCGTTGGTGGAGCGCGGCCAGGGGCGGGATGCCGAAGGTCTCAAACAGCACCTTGCCTTGCCCCGAGACAACGTAGGTGGTCGCTGTCGCCGGGGCCTTTCCCTGGAGAACTGGAATCCCCGGTTCGCCCCCTGCGGCCAGTGGCCCGTCTGTGAGCACGGCCACCGCGATGCTAGGTTCATTGAGGATGGCCGACACGCGTTCCCACCCCTCGATCAGCATTGATGCCTGGCCGCTCGGGCAGAAAGCGAGAACCACCACCCGCTGGCCCGTATCGCGCAGTTCGGGGCCTCCAAGCGGGGGATAGTCCGTCCATTGAAGTGTTTGGCCCAGAAGTGAAGTGCCCTGGGCGGATGGCGCGGTGAGCGTGCCCGCGTCCTTGCGTGCGGATGGCTCGACGACGAAAGGCTCGGACTTGGCGCTGTCCTTTGGCGAATGCACAATGCACTGAAGCTGAATATGGGGCACCACGCCCGGGAACTCGAATCTCCCGTCCGGGCCGCTTATGGTGCGCCATATGGGGGTTTCCATCTGGTCCTCGGAGAGCACGAGAGTGAGCATCGCACCGGGAACGGCGGTTTCCGAAGCATCCCTTACGCTGCCCACGACGGTTCCCAGCGGCAGGAGCTGCACAACCGGCTCCTTGTTATCGTCGGTATCGAAGGCGAAAAGTGCGCCGAGGTCGCGCTCGATGTGTTCGGCGAGACCCATGACGACCCCTTCCGAGGCAAGTTGCTCCATACGGAGGGGGACGCGGCCCGCGCTGTCGGCCTCTTGCCACCCGAATTGGGGCGGTTGCACCAGGGATACGACACAGCGCGGCACAGGCTCGAGGTCCTGGTCAACGATGGATAGCTGCACCTCGGGCGTGGGAAGGACCCAGAACGTAGGCAGCTCGACACGCTGGCTTTCAGTCGCGTTGACGGGCCGCGCATTGCGTTCGGGGAGCACGTAGCCGGGGGCGGACTCGAGGATTACGGTGTTTTCGCCCTCGACGCCCCGGAAGGTAAACTCGCCGTGAGCATTGGTGCGTGCGCTCGAGTCCGGATTGCCAAAGGCACGGAGGACGACTCTGGCGCCCGCAATGGGATCGCCCGTGACGGCATTGGCGACTTTCCCGTGGATCTCGCACGAGGCCACGACATACATGACCACGCTCTGAGCGCTTTGCTGGCCGGTCACGAGGAGTTCTTCCCATCCGATGCTGCGAAAGTCTCCACCCGCTGCTTTGTAGAGATAAACGCCGGGCTGCAACCGAACGGCGAATTCTCCCGAGCCATCGCTCCGGGTGATGGCGGTATCATGGGGAGGTTGCGCGTTGCGCAGGGTAATGACCGCGCCGCTGAGGGGTTCTTTTGCGGCACGGGTCAGGACATGACCCTGGATGAGGATGCCGCGCTGTAGTACCACTTCCGCCTTGGAATCGCCCGCGTGGAGGTCCGAAATTCCTTGCTGCGCGTATCCGTGGCATGCCACCTTCAGGGCCACCAGACTATCGCGGGGCAGGGCGGGGATGGTGAACCGGCCATCCTTGCCCGTCGCTATCGGTTTGAACCCCATCGGCTCGAGTTTGGCGTAGGGAATCCCCAGTTTTGTGGTGGCGCTCGGGTTCTTCGCCTGCGGTTCATTCATGAGTCCGATTCGAATGATGCGGGCGCCTTCGACGGCATCGCCATCCTCGTTCTTGACCCTTCCGGATAGCGATACGGGCGGACGCAGGCGAATCGTGAGGCCTTGGACATGCTCGGCGCTGGGCACGGTGATGCTCAGCCCTCCGAAAGCGAATTCATCGGCAATGGCAAAGACGCCGACGGTGCCGGACTCTACATTGTCGAACGTATAGGTGCCGTCGTCACGGCTGCGGGATTCCCGGATGGCCCCGTCCAGGCCCTGTTCGATAAATACACGCGCCCCAGCGACGGGATTCCCCTCGAGGGTCAGCACTTCGCCGGAGAGGGTAGAACCTTCGGACGCGGCGGATGCAAGCAGTGTCAGCAGTGCGAGAACAGTCATAGGCGTCGCCTTGTTTCGTTCGCGTTGAAGAACCGGCAATTCATGCCGGAGCGTCGCGGTGAATGGATGCCAGCATGCCACACGTTGCGCTAATAGCCGCTGCGTATGACACTCCCAACCACTTCTTTCATCAACTGGTCGTAATTCAACTTGTAACTCTGCAGGAGGGCCTCTTCAGGCGGCACTCCGCGGGCGATGGCATCCATCATGCGGGTCAAACCCTGCGCGCCGTACCGCCGCCACAGGTACTGGGTTGCCGCATGGGCCTGGCGATAGGCCAGCCGGAGTTCGTATTCGGTGTCCATCCGAATCTGTGTTGCATCGATGGATTTAAAGGGAATGAGGCCGCCGTCCTGGTGGGCTTGCTGCAGAAACTCGACATCGCGCGGGGTGATGTCATTCGAGAAGGTCTCTGCCAATCCTTCGTTCAGCCACCAGGGGGCTTTCGCGGCAACGAGGTAGCGGACGACCACGTGGGTGTACTCATGATAGAGGAGGCGGCGGAGTTCCTGCTGCGAGATCAAGCCGCCTGACCGGTCACTGACGGGAAGGCGGATCTTTCCGTCGTAAATCGCCGCGACGTGAGGCCCCAGCGCGGTCGCGCGGGTGAAATCATCGGCAACATAGACGTTTACCAGAATGGGCGTGGGCGGATAGACGTTCCCGAAATTCCTGCCGATTTCCCGGTAGGCGTGTTCGAGGACCGTCAGGGTCTGGCGAAGCATGGCGCGATCGGTTTCAGGATTGTGGGTGATGGTGAAATGCCTGGACTTGAGATCCTTGAAATTGTACTCGACGGCGTCTTCGCGATATCCCTTTTCGAGTTTGTCGGCGAGTCCGGGGCGGCCGGGATTGACGTCCGCCACAAACTCCCACTGGGCGAGCGCGGCGGGCAGGTCGTTGTCCTGATAATACGCATCGCCCAGGAGCTCGTGGGCATCCAGGTTTTCGGGCGCCAGGAGAATGGCCTCTTCGAGGCGGGCGATGGCATCCTGCACCAGGGACATGCGCAGGAAGTAGGACCCCAGTTGGATTACTGGGAGCGGGTTCTCGGGGTCGATTTTGAGGGCACTCTCGAGATGCTGGGCCGCGGTGGCGTAATCACCGCCCTCGACGAGCTGCGCGGCATAGGCCTGATAGGCATTGGAGAGGTTTCGCAGAACGGTTTGGTTGTCGGGCACGAGGGTGGCCGCCTCGAGAAAACACGCGATCGCATTTGCCCAATCCCCCGTGGCGTAATACTCGACGCCGAGGGCGTTCCATTCCGGCGCCGTATGGCCGGTCTCCTGGGCAAGACTGGCGCCGGCCAGCATGAACACAGAGACCGCTACAAGGGTGCGCAGCCGATTGTCAGGACGTCTTCTCATATTGGGTGTCAATCCGGAATTACCGCGATGGCTTCCACTTCAACTTTTATGTCGAACGGCAGCCTCCCCGCCTGGATGCAGGTCCTTGCGGGAGGATTCATCGGGAAATACTCTTTGTATATCTCGTTGAATTCGCCGAAGTCGTCCATATTCGACAGGTAGACGTTGACTTTAACGACGTGTTGAAGGCCGGAGCCGGCGTCTTGGAGGATGGTCTTGAGGTTTGTGAGCGCCAGGCGCGCCTCATCTTCGAGATGACCCTTCTTGAGACCGCTGCCGTCGGGCGCGACAGGGCCCTGTCCGGACACGAAGAGGAGGTTACCCGCCGCAACGGCGTGCGAGTAGGGACCTTGGGCGGGAGGCCCGTTTTTCGAGAAGATGCATCGTTTGTTCATCGAGAAGGCTCCATCGTCGTGTTCAATGTTGTCAAGAAAGTATCACACGGCACTGGAAGCGTCAAATACTGTGCCCGGCGCTTTCCTCCTAACGTTCAAACACGGCCATGGTTTACAGAAGTCTTGCGTGTCGCGTAGACGAACCATTCGAGGACTATGATGCATGCGGCCAGAACCGGCGTGAACCGGAAGGGCCAGGTCGTGCCGAGTCTATCGGCGAGAAGCCCGTAACCAAATGCACCGAAAGCACTTCCCAGTGCAACGGTGCCTTCGTGCAAGGCCGCGCGGTGGTGTTTGCGCAGGTAATTCGCGGTGCTGTAGTACTGACTGGCGAAATACGAGGTGCCGCCCAATGTGCCCAGGAGCAGGAAGCATCCGGCCATGGGAATGTAACGCTCGGAGGTGCCCAACACCCAAAATGCCGCCCCGCACAGTGCCTGAAGTGCCAGCAGATAGCCGATGCGGCCTTTCCAGCGGTCGGTGCGTCCGAAGAGGAAGAAGACGGCGGTTCGGGAAAGGGCCATTAACGACACGAGATACGAAAAGAGCCTGGGGGCGTCGAGACCGGCATCGAGTGGCGACGTGCCCCACCATCCGAAGACCAGGGCGTTGTCGAGGACGAGATCGTTGAGCCGCTTCGAAAAGACCGCGATACACGCGCCAATGAGCGCTCCCGAGAAGGCGTTGGCCATCCACACCGGATAGATCATCGTCTCGGTGACGTGGAATGGTTCCTGGGGGAACGGGGAGGGGTCGCCCTCCGCTGCGTCGTTTCGTTTCTCCTCGGGAAGCCGTGCCACGAACGCCGCCGCAACAAGCGCGCCCGCCAGAATCCCCAGGAAGGGGAGGCGGTACCCATAGGCGTACAACTGGCCCGCAATGGCCGGTCCGGCCAGGATGCCGAGGGTCCACGCAACATTGAACCCCGCCATATACCGCCGCCGCTGCTCGAGGTCCGGCACGCCGCCGAGCCACGAGTGCAGGGCGGGCCAGTAGAGGCTGAGGGCTCCGTGGGCCAGCACCACGAAGAGCCCGTACAGTGCGACGGTGCGAAACAGGCACGCGACGGGGTAGAGCACCGCGAATGCCAGTGCGGCCACGAATGCCCACCGCAGGGTTCGCCGCGACGATGCAAGCAATGGCGCCATAAGAAGGCACGCGCCCCCAAAAGCGACGTTTTGAAAGGCAGAAACCGCGCCCGAGGCGGCCGCGCCGCCGCCAAGTTGATTGAAGATGATGAAGGGCGTCACCGTGACCCCCATGATGGCGGCGCAATCCATGAAAAACGCGGCGCCATAAACCTTATGCTGCGGCTGAAGCATCGCGGCTCCTTACTCCATTCACGCGACCCGAATTCACAAACGGGCCATATCATATCCCATGCGCTCGGCCAGCGCCTCCCGTCCTAAGCCTCAGGGCAGGCCCCCTTAACCTCTCTCGAAAACTCCAACAACTGGGATTTCCCGTTCTGTTGTGGGACCGGTGCCCTCACCGGTCACTTTCTATGTTGATGATCTACGGTTAAGCCACTGGCTCATGGTTCGCCGCCTCGGGAATTCCAACAACCGGGATTTCCCGTTCTGTTGTGGGACCGGTGCCCTCACCGGTCATCTTCTATGTTCATGATCCACGGTTAGTCCACTGGCTCATGGTTCGCCGTCTCGGGAATTCCAGAAACCGGGACTCCTCCATCTGTCGTGGCACGTCGCGGACCCGCGTAACCGGTTGGGCTTCCGCACCTTCCCGGAGCGGCTCCAGTGCCACGGGCGGCGGCAACAACAAGAAGCGGGGAAACGCGGGTGGATTGTGTCGTTTGCGTTGAATCGGCCGGGAAGCGGGGGGATGAGAGCATATCGCAAAGATGCGGCGTTTTTTGTGGAATAATGGCCGTCTGCTATGAAGAAATTCCTAAACCAAGTGTGTCACTCTGCCCGAATGATTGAGGAGATCGACAATATCCCTATTTCTTAACCCAAATACTCCTTCTGCTTTCGTCTTTCCTGTACTTTTGCTGAAACTCGCTCAATTCTTTCATTTCCACGACGCATGGTAAATTGAGAAAGCTTGGAAGATGAATTTCATCAGGATTCTGACTAAGAATCCATTCAGGATTCGACCTGTGGTGTCCAGGCATTAGCGTTATATTTTCACCTTTTCGGCATCGGTTATTACTGACTTCGGGTGTGACCAATCCAACCATGTCCAGTATTCGAACGTCCATATTGTAATAACCAAAGCTGCCTATCCCTATACAGGCAACGGTTTCATCGCCCTCGTAATTAGTTGACATCTTCCTGGTTCCGTACTCGAAATACTTGTACGTATTCTTAACATGCGCAAGCTTCCTATCGTTGAAGTATGGGCAGTAGACTGCACAGAGGTAGAGTAGAGAAAACATTGGTAGCATATAACCATACAGCGTTTTGAAAGCAAGGAGACCTTCTCGCTTATCCTTCAATACTATATAAGCATAACCCCACGAACAAGAAAGCAGAGCCATAACGGGTGTCAGAAATCTTCCGTAGAGGAAAGCATCCCCTCCAATTACTACGGTATATACTGTCTGCAAAGTAACAAAGAGGATAATCTCCCCGTTCTTATGATATAGGAGGAATACCGATGGGAATAAGAACACCCAGCCACCTTCCCGTAATGTGGTTAATACATATTCCAGGCCCCTGACCACAGGTATGCCTCCTATCTTGGCAACGGCGGCATTGGGCACTGGACTTCCGTAATACATTAATCGGAAAATGGTCAAAACCCCCACCATGGAAATCCATATGACCACTGGCGGCCATTTCTCCCTCCAGTTCTTTGCAGGCAGTTCTTTCAAGGAACTGGGAGGTTCCCACATTTTCCACAGATGTGGTAAGAGAATCGCCACCCCCAACAAACCACCATCGGGTCTGGTCCAGAAGCAAAGACCGGCGAGTATGGAAGCCAAGATCATTTTCTTGGACATTGCTGCCCACATACCAGAAACAATCAGAGCTAACCATAATGGCGTCTCTAATCCAGATAACGCCCACGTATTGAAGTGGATGGTCAACCCTACGAGAAGCACTGGGAATATCGAAACCCACCTGTTTTTGGATATGTGATATGACAACCCATAAACGGCTGTCAATGAAACAGCGCTGCACAGTATCGCCAGCAAATGTGCACTGTGAGTCACATCTATATTTAACGCATAGGTTGTTAGAGCCAACAGAAGGACCCACAACATATTTGAAAATCCTTCCACCCTTTCGCCCTTGTTGTAAACCAAACCTTCGCCCCGAAGGAGGTTTTTGACATAACGATACGAGATATAGGCGTCATCAATTTGGCCCATCTCGGCGTGTGCGGGTTCGATTCTCGGAACCAACAGATCTACACCGAGAATACAAACAGCCGAAATCAAGAAAACAACGAAATACCGCATGGAACATCCCCCTTTGCAAAGTGTTACAGCACAATTACTGGCATATAGATAGAATTGCATTCAGCTTTCGAAAGGATTCCGCCATAATCATAATTGGTTTAAATTTAAACTAAAAATTGATGTAAACATTACCCGCGACAAGTATACTAACATACTTCTCGCAAAGCATCAAAGTACCCGCTTGCGGGGATTCTCATGAAACGCCAGGCAAATCGTGTGCGACCGCTGGGCCCCGCGGCCCGTCGGATAGATGACCGGCGAGGGCGCCGGTCCCACATTTGGCGAGCATGACGGCATCGAGTGTTGCAGGTGTTGGGTCGAGATAGTGCTGGATCGAGATAGAGGCGTGCGCGGTTTTGTTTGACCGCGGGCCGATGCCGGTGTTATGACGGGTGTCTGCCGCAGCCCTAACAGGAGACTCGGAAATGCGTTGGACAGGCCTTGCCGTTATTGGTGTCGTCATGATATCGGGCGCGGTAGCTGCGGCGCAGGAGCCGGGTATCGTCCTGGCGAAGGACGGTCAGAGCGCATACCGGATCGTGTTGCAGAGCGGGGCGAGCCCTTCGGAGCGGTTCGCCGCGGAGGAGTTGCAGACGCATTTCGGGTTGTGCACGGGCGTTGAACTGCCGATCGTGGAAGCGCTGGACGATACCAGTCTTCCCATGATTGTGCTGGGGTGTGGCTCACTTGCACGAGAGCTTGGCGTTGAGCCAACGGCGGCCGAGCTTGGGGAACAGGGCTGCCGCATTCGGACCGTGCCGCCCCATGTGGTGCTCGCGGGCAGTGGGAAGGCCGGGACGTTGTATGGCGTGTACGATTTTCTCGAGAGCCAGCTTGGTGTCCGGTGGTTCGCGCCGGGTGTGACCGAGACGCCTGCGGTCACAGAGGTTGAAATTCCCGCGATGGACAAGCTGGTACGTCCCGCGTTCGCGTGGCGTTTCACGGACTGCGCCTGGCCGGGGGCGGACGGGGCGTTCCGGGCGCGGCAGCGCTACAACGTGGGGGGCGGCGGCCCGGACAGCGCCGAGGGGATGCTGTATGATTTCGACGGGATCTGCCACAGTTACTTTACGTACGTGAGTCCCGGGGAATTTTTCGAAACGCACCCCGAGTACTTTTCCGAAATCGGGGGAATCCGCCGGAGCCGGGATACGCAACTCTGCCTGACCAATCCCGACGTGCTCGAGATCGTCACGGAGCGCATGCTCGCGAGGATGGCGGAGCGCCCCAACTGCCGCCAGCACAACTTCTCGCAAATGGACTACTACAACTACTGTCAATGTGCGCGGTGCACGAAGATTAACGAGCGGTATGGCACGAGTGGCGGCACGCAGTATTGGTTTCTCAACCAGCTTGCCGCACGCACCGCGGAGGTCTATCCGGACAAGCAGATCGGCACGCTGGCGTATATGTACACCGAAGAGCCCCCCGAGGGCATGACCATGCATCCGAACGTGGCGGTGTGGCTGTGCCACATGTATCCGTGCTGCGACAGCCACTCGATCGCGGAATGTCCGTTGAATGCCGATTACAAGCGGCGCGCCATCGCGTGGTCCAAGATCTGTTCGCATCTGGATGTCTGGCATTACATCACCAACTTTTCGCATTACTACATGCCGTTTCCGGATTTCGACGCAATGGCGGCGGATATGCGGTTCTACCGGGACATCGGCGTCGAGGGGATTTTTCTCGAGGGCATGCCGCATGTTGGGGGCGAGTTCGGACTTCTCCGGCCCTATTACGGCATGAAGCTGCTGTGGGAGCCGGACCAGGACGCACGGGGAATTCTACGCGAGTTTCTGAAGGGGTATTACGGGGCTGCGTGGGATGCACTTGAGAAATACATTGACCTGCTCCACGAGAAAGTCGCCGTGGACAACATTCACATGCACCTTTTCACGAATCCCGCCCAAGGCTATCTGACAGACGATGTGCTCGAGCGTGCGGACGTGCTGTTCGACGAGGCCGAGGCGGCGGTTGCGGAGGATGAAGAGCTTCTAGAACGGGTGCGGGTGGCGCGCATGCCACTGACATACGCCCGGCTTTTCCCCCGAAACGGCTATACCATCGAGGACGGGCACCTGCGTTTTCGCGGTCCCCTCGCGCCAGTCCCGGAGGCCGTGGCGATGAGCGAGCGCATGGCGAAACACGGGTTTTCGGTTGTGCGGATCAACGTGGGCGACACAGGAGAACTGGCGGAATTGAGCGTGCTGGTCAACTCGCCTTTGCCCGTGCCGACCATTCGGAACGGACATTTGATTGTCGAAACGGTTCCGGTCCTGGGCGGACGCGCCCTGCGCATTACCCACCGCGCGTCGAACCAGTGCATTACTGCATTCAACACCACGCGCAATCTGTTCTTCCCGTTTGCCGGTGGCGAAGAGACGCGTCTGGGCGAAGAGTCAAATCTATTGGGGGTATTCACACAGTACGCTGTAACCAGCCAATCGGAGACGTCCATTACCCTCGAGGGTGCGGCGGGGCCGTGGGCGGTGAAACGCACGCTGACGCTCGTGCCCGGCGCGGCAGTCCTCGAAGTGCGTGTCGACCTGACGAATACGACCAGTACGCCTCAGGAAGCCGCGGTACGAAGCCACCTGGAACTTGACCTGGGCGAGCTGGCGCATACGCGGGTTCAATTCACGAATCGCGCCGGCGCCAGGGTCGAGCGGACGATGGCGCCGATCATTGCAGGATTGCGCGAGGGGGAGCACTACACCGCGCAGCATGTTCCGGCAGGGGAGTGGCGGTTCACGGGTACAAAGGGTATCGAAGTGACGCAGCGGTTCGATGGGGCGTCGACCGATTTCACGTGGCTGTATGCGTATCCCGAGGACCTCAACACGCTGGACGTCGAGGTGTGGCGCAAACCGGTTTCGGTGGGCCCTGGGGAGACGGTGACGTTTTCCCATACCCTCGAGGTCGGGGGTATGTGAGCGCGGGCGATGGCGCACGCGGCGCCGCGGCTGTGGGGAGGCGAAGGGGCCGCCGAGCGGTTCGGGGCGGGCTGGCATCGAGCGCTACGCCGCTTCTTTTACGAGAACTCTCCCGCGCGCGATGTGATACCCCAGACGGAGCAGCATGGCCTCGAAAAGAAGACCCATCGCGACAAAGAGGGGCGTATTGGCAAAAGGCCAGGGCGTGCCCTGCCATTCAGCGAGGAGGCCGTAGCCGATGGCGCCGAGGAGGCATCCGAGGCCGACCATGCCTTCGTGAATAGCGACGCGCTGGTGTTTCCGGAGGGGGTCGACGACGCTGTAGGATTGGCTGGCGAAGAAACACACGCCCGTTGCGGTTCCCACGACCGTGCAGCACAGTGCCATGACGGCAAGGCTGGAGGTGAACGAGAATACCCAGAATGCGGCGGCGGCCGCGGCCTGAAACACCAGGAGCACCCAGAACCGGTGTTGCCAAACGTCAGTGCTTCCCATTACGAGCGAGGCGCCCGCGCGCGCGGCGTTCATGATAATGGCCAGGGCGGAAAAATAGACCACGGGCGCCGCCGTCAGTTGAATGCCGTCGGCCGGTTTGATGAAGAAAAGCGCACCAGCCTTGACCAGTTGTTCCATGCGAAAGCTGAACACGGCGGTTACGGCGGTAAAGAGGGTGCTGCCCAGGAGGAGCGAGAACCATGCCGCAAATAGATGGGCCTCGCTGCGCTTGGTATGGCCCATGTTGATCGACCGGATGTTGTCGGCGTTGGGGGCGGTCATGAGCGATTCGTGGGGCAAGCTCAGGGCGAACGCGACGGCTCCGGCTGCGGTAAGGAATGTGGCTAGAAACGGCAGGCGATAGTCAATCGGCGAGAGAATCCATGTCGCGAAGGGCGCGGACGTGAGGCCGAGGGTCCACGACAGGTTGTAGAGGGCGAGGCGCCTGGTGCGAATGCGCGGGTCGGGTTCGGCGCCAACCCAGGACTGCATGGCGGGCCAGAACAGGGCCGCGCACATCATGCCGAGGGTCGAGAGCACCGTGTAGAAATAGGGATTGGCGATGAGTACGCCCAGGGGAAACAGCACGGCGAATCCGGCGGCGCCGATGACGGCCATCACCAGACCGTTGGAGAGGCGTCCGACGTAATGCGAGGAAACCAGGCTGGCGATGGCATAGAACCCCCACTGGATGCCCGTTACCACGCCCGACATGCCCGCCTCTCCCTGCAATTCGTTGTAGATGTAGAAGGGAGACGCCGTGAGGGCGCAGACCATGGCGAAATCGAACAAAAATGCGGCAGCAAACTGTCTGTAATGGGGTTTGAACATAACCGCGAGAGTCTACGGATACGGCACGGGAATATCAAGGGTGGCGGCGGGCCTGGCGCGGCAGTGTTCATCCGGAAACTCTAAGGAGGTGCCTTTCCGGGCGGCAAGGCAGGTTTTCTGCTACACTGCCTGCGCATTCCGTGAGGGTGAACCGGAGAGTCAGCATTATGAAACGGCGGTTCCTGATTTCGTTTCTCGTTCTTGATGCGATTGTATTCGTGGCGATTCTGGGAGGGTATTTTTACCTGAACCCCGGCCGGGGGCCGCGTCTCGAGGTGGAGCCACGCAAGGATGCCTACATCGAGCAGGTCAACGGTACGACGGTGCTTCATCTCAAGGGGTCGGGATACGAGATGGGCTACCAGCATGGCGCTTTGGCGAAGAATCAGGTGAGAGCGGCCTTGGGGCGATTCGACCAGCTTCTCGAACGTGCGCGTGAGGATGTTGGCATGCCCCGTTTTGCCACGGAAATGATGCTGGACCTGGTGTACCGGTGGTGCTCACCGGATATTCCGGAGCGTTATAAGCGGGAAATGGAGGGAATTGCAGACGGAGCCGGGGTGTCGCTGAAAGAGATTCGGCGGCTCCATGTAGTTTCCGTGGTTACCGAGCGTGCGTGCAGCGTCTTCGCCGTATTTGGACCGGCCACCGAAGACGGCAAGACGTATCTGGGACGCAATTTTGACTGGATCATGGACGCCGGAATGCAGAACGAGTCGGCCCTGATTCTCTACGAGCCCGAAGGTCACAAAGCCTTTGCTTCGGCGGGATACCTGGGCTTGGTGGGCGTCCTGTCGGGTATGAACCTGGAGAAGATCGCCATCGGGCAGATAGGGGCAATCTCGAAGGATTCCGATTGGTCGGGTATTCCGATGATGCTCTTGCTGCGGCGGGTTCTGGAGGAGTCAGGCAGCCTCGAGGAAGCCGTCAACATCGTCAAGAACGCCGACCGCACCGTAGGATACAATTACGTCTTTGCCGATGGAAAGACGGGGGAGGGGGTGGCGCTCGAAACCAGTGCCAACCACTGCGCGGTCTTTCGGGACAATGATCCGGCTGAGACCATCGAGTATGCGTTACCCATTGAGGGCGCCGTGTTCAGGGCGGACGAGGCGATGGACCAGACGGTACGCAGTTTCCAGACATGTGCCAAGGGCTATCCGAATATGCCGTACGGCAGCAATTCCTACGATCACCGCTACAAAGGCATGGCTACCCGCATCACAGCCCATCATGGGAAGATTACCCGGGAGAGCGCGCTTCAGATTACCCGGGACGTCGCTATGCGCGACGTGAATCTTCACAGTGTGCTGTGCGAATGCACGGACCTTCGCCTCTGGGTCGCCCATGCCAAGGGAACCGAGGACGCCTGGAAGCAGGAGTACATCGAATACGACCTTGCGGAGTTGTTCAAGAAACCCGAAGACCGGTCACCCTGACCCGGGACGCCCGTTGCGCCAGGCCATAGTTCGGGGCGTAACACTGTCGAGCCCTGTGTTTTCGATGCGGCTGCCTTGCTCAGGGGGTTCCGCTCATCTGCCTGAGTGTGTCCGCATCCATGACCATAGCGCCCGGCGGTGGCGTGTAGCTAAACCGGGCGGCGTCGATTTCGGCACCAATCTTGTAGTCTTTGTAGACGATGGTCATAAGGGGCATATCGCCATCATTGAACATCAGCATCTTGAACGGAAGGCCGGTCTTCTGCGATAGCGACAGGAGCGCCTTTTCGAATTGCGGCGACTTTCCGGGAGCGCTGGGCTGCTGCCCGGTGTCCTCTTTGGGCCGCAGTTCCAGCACATAAACGGGTTCGCCATTGATGGTGTCGTCGGGCAGCACCGTGATGTTGAATTGAGCGTGCATCTGTTTGAACGCGTCCGGTCCGCCGCCGGGAACCATCTGTGACTGCTCCTCCGGTTTAGACTTAAAGACCATGGTCGGTCCCATCATGCTTGTCTGGGTGAACACCTGGGTGCCGTCGTACACAACAAGCATCTTGTTGGGCATCTTGGTTTCGCCCATGGAGATGGTCTGGTCCATTTCCATCCGGTAGAGGGTCGTGCTGTCCTTTTTCATGCCTTCGATAGCGCCTTTGCCGTCCATTTGAACGGTGGCCCCGCCCTGAGATGCATGGCCCTTCATCTCCAGCTTAGCCGAATAGGTCGAGCTTTTGGTCCAAAGTGCAGACAGTTCTTTCTCGATTTCGGCCAAATCCCTGGCGGTCGCCTGGGAGACAAGCCCAAACCAGATGGCGGAGATTGCGAGGAGCATTACGCACCGTTTCATGATTATCTCCTTCCGGCAGCCAGCCGGTGAGTAGTTCCAAGAGACTCGGGAGCCCGAGAGGTCTGCTCCATGAATCTCCATGCCCATCCACGAAATTGCATGGTAGGTTTTGGGCGGGTCCAGATCAAGTTTTGGCATTAGGCGTATGCGGGGGAGCGATGTTTTGCGCGTCTGGAATGCCCGTGCTATACTCACTCACATTCACTCCGCGCAGGAGATGAATTCTCCTGCAAATGCCCTGTTTTTCGGGGGTGGACCGTGTATTTGAGGTGCGTCAGGAAGCTGTCGTGTATAGGGGAGTATCCGGGCCGATATGCAAGCCGAATTGATTACCGTTGGATGTGTGTGTGCGGACGTGATCGCGCGGCCTGTTGACCATTACCCGAAACGGGGGCACCTGGAACTCGTGCGCGACCTCGAGATTCATCTGGGCGGGCTTGCCGGGGTGACTGCCGCGGTGTTTGCCCAGCTGGGGGGAAAATCGGCCCTCATTGGGAAACTGGGGGCCGATGGTTTCGGCGACTACGTAGTTGGCGTCTTAAACCACGCGGGGGTTAATACCGAGCATGTCCGCCGTGAGCGGTCGGAGCATACCTCAGCAACAATTGTTCTTGTCACCTCGGAAGGCGAGCGGACTTTTCTGCATCATCTGGGCACCAATGGAACCACGACGCCGGACGAGATCGATCTGGACCTGGCCAAACAGGCGAAGGCGTTTCACTGGGGCGGGCCCGGCGTGACTCCCGGCTTGACCGCTGAGGGCATGGGCAAAGTATTCCGAGGACTGCGCGAGGCGGGGGTCCTGACCTCGATGGACACCTGTTTTGACGGTTCGGGCACGTGGCTGCCCCTAATCGAGGCCGCTTTGCCGCATCTCGATGTCGTCATGTCGAGTCTTGACGAGGCACGGCACTACACGGGCAAACAGGCCCCCGAAGATATTGTGAAATTCTTTCGGTCCTATGGCGTCGGCCGTGTCATGCTGAAGCTTGGAAGCGACGGGATGATCGTGGAGAATGCCGAGGAGTCGCACCATCTCAAAGCGCACACAGTCGAGCCGGTGGATACCACAGGGGCAGGCGATGCGGCGTGTGCGGGGTTTCTCTACGGCCTCGTGAACGGTTGGGGGTTGCACCGCAGCGGTAAGCTGGCGAACGCGGTGGGCGGATTGACGGTGCAGCATATGGGTGGCGCCGAGGCGATCACGTCTCTCGAGGAGACCATTGCCTTTATGGAGACCAGTGCCTGATTTGGAATGAATTAACATACACCAGGTGTTGCAGGGAGTTAAGCCCATGGGGAAAGTTTTTCTTATCGCGACGCTGGCCACCCTTGTGTTGGGCCAGGCCGATGAGGGCGTTGTTACAAGCACGGACTTGGTCGCCCCGGATGTCTCGGCGTCTGAACGCGACCGGCAAGCCCCGGCCCGGGAACCCGTCAGGGAACCTGCGTCAACGTGGGAGGAAGCGGCGCCCGCAGCCCCGGAGCGCGAAGCGCCGAAGGCTGCGCCGATGCCGGAGGCGACAGAAGCCGTGCCAGAGGAAACGAAGCCGCAAGCACCCCGGGAGGTGACTTCGGATGAAGCACGCCGCCACAAGGCTGTCGCTGCGTTCTGGTTTATACTTCCGGAGACCTGAGCCTGTGATGCGCACAATCACCCTGGATGCACTGTTTACCGCGCTGCTCTGCGCGCTGATGGCACTGCCGGTCTCCGCCGAAGCCCAGGATTCCTTCCGCGTGATGCCAGCGGGGTCGATATTGCGTGATGTCTGCATTGACGCACAGACCGCTACGCTTTACTTTGCCGCGTATGAACGGGAAGAAGTGTGGAAAGTCAACGGCGGCACCGGCGAAGCGGTGTCGAAGGTAGCATCCGGCAGGGGAACCGCGCATGTGGCATTGAGCCCCAATGGCCGGCTGCTCGCCAGTGTCAACACATTGTCCGCAGATGCGGTCGTTTTTGATGCTGGAACCCTGGTAGCCGTGGGAACTTTTCCGTGTGGGGAAGGGGCATCGAATGTGGCGGCGGTGGGAAATACGGGCTTTGCAGTCGTCAATCGTTTTGCAAACAGCATGACCATTATCGATGCCGCAGACGGAAGCACGATGGTTATCGAAGACGTCGGGCAGGTGCCCAATGGCGTGGCATTTTCGGAGGGCCTTCTCGGGGTAACAACCCGGCTGCCAGCTTCGATTCTTCTGCTCGATGCGTCGAACGGGTTTTCCAGTGCGAGCCGAAAGCGGGTCGAATTGCCCGCCACGCCGGTGGCGGTAGCCGCGCAATCGGACGGGCGGTTCCTGGTGGCTACGGAAGACGGACTGGTTCGAGTGGATGGAAAAAGCGGGCAGGCCTCCGCGCTGAAACCGGTCAAGGCTCAGGAACTGGCGGTTTGCGGCGAGCGAGTTCTTGCCCTCTCGGGCAACACTCTGGTCGAACTGGATTCGGGTCTCGTGGAAACAGCAAGGACGGTTCTTCCGGTCGAAGCCACACAGGTGGCGTGCTCGGGGGGGCTGGTGGTCCTGGTAGCGCCCGCGGAAGAGGCCTGGTTGCTGGGGGGAGCCGCAGGTTCCGCAGGCGGGGGGGCGGGAGTACAGGAACAGGCGCCCATCGAGCCCGTGGAACCCGCTCCGGCGCCTGCTGTGCAGGCTCCCGAACCGGCGCCAGCGCTCGAGACGAAGCGCGGTGAGCAGAAAAGCGAAACTTCGAGCCCCGTACCGGTACGTCCCGAGGGGGACCCGTCAGCGAAACCCGACAGCAGCTCGCCGGTTGTGGTTGAGGCCGAGCCGGTAAAGGAGAGTAAGGCGCAGGAACTCGAGCCCTTTCCCGCTCTGCCCAAACCGCACATGACAGAGGAACCGCCGTCGGAGGCCCAGCCTGAACCGGAGACCGCCGCGGCAGAGGAGAAGGCCCCGGATGTGGCCGGGGAGAAAGAGGACGCGCCCGTTTCGCCCGAGCCCGAGCCCCAACAAGCGCCACCGGCCGCGCCAGAGCCGGATGCCGCGCGTCCGGAAGAGAGCCCGTATGCAGGGCGGCCCCGCACCCTCACAACATTTGGCACCGGGGCGCCCCAGTTTACGCGCGAAGCCCCCGAGGCGGCGCCTATATCGGGGGTCTGGAGGGGAAGCCTGAGCGAGGCTTTTGCGCGGGGATGGGACTTTGCCAATCTCGAAGGAGCATTCGAGCAACAGGACTGGAACCAGCCCCTTGAGTTTCGCGGGGTGAAGGCGGACCGTTTCAGGGGCACGCCCGGTGAAGATGGACAACCGCAGCGCCTTGTTTTCCAGGGCGATGTTTCCTGGGATTGGGCGGAATCGACGTTTCATGCCAGCACGCTTGACGCCAATCTTGAGACGCGGGAAATCACCATCGAGGAGGGACACCTCGAGCGTGAGTTGTCGTCCCTCGACGCCGACCGGCTGTATTACCGCTATCCGTCTGAGTTTGATGAAGACGTCATGCCCTTGATTGAGGCACAGGCCCTTACCGACCAGGAGCGCGCGCGCCGTCTGTACACCATGGGATACGGCGAGGCGGACAACATCGAGTTAATCGAGCCTTTTCGCGAGTTGCGCGCGAGGCATGTCGAATACGATTTTGCGCAACGGACGGGGCAAGCCACGGATGTTCGCGGCCGGCTGGATGTTCTGTATTTCGGGGTCGATGAGCTCGAGATGGCCGGTCCGGAGAAAGCCTATGCGCGCGATGCCTGGGTGACGACGTGCCCGGGCGATCCCCCCATCTTCCGGCTGCGGTTGAAAGAAATGGAAATCCTCGAGAACGACGTTGTCGTGGGCCGGAAAGGGCGCCTGCAGATCGGCAAGGTTATGACCCCCGTCTATTTGCCCAAGTGGACCTTCCGCCCGGGAATGGACCAGCTTATCGACCTCGATTTTGACAGCGGCCGTGCTGCGGAACTTGGCTATTACATGAGTTATGGGCAGCGTTTTGCTGTAAGCGAGGATGCGGACGCCGGGTTTCGCTTCTTTCCAACGGAGAAGGAGGGAGTCGGCTTTGGTATCGAGGGCAATTATGACTACATGACCACCCCTAAGTCGCCGCTGTTCCGGAGCGAAGGCGACTTCCGTTCCCTGGTGACCACGAAGGAAAGAGGATACTTCGAGGCGTATCACCGCCACGAACTCACCGAGGACGCGGTGATGCTGCTTCAGATGGAATACTGGGACGACGAGGATATCATCAAGGATTTCTACTATAACGAGTACCGCAATCGCACGGAACCGCGCAGTTTCGCCAATGTGACCTATACCCAGCCCACCTACATCGCCACGGGCACCTTCCGTTACAACGTAAGCGATTTTGTTGTGGAAACGGAACGGATGCCGGAGGTTTCGTATCACCTTCTGGAGCGGCGAATCGCCGAACGGTTCTATGTCAGTTTTGATACGGTCGATGGTCTCAATGAACGCGAGCCCTCGAATACCAGTTCCTGGCGCTTGGCCAACGTGGCCCGCGCCAGTATGGACCTGGATATTGCCGATACCCTTACCGTTGTGCCGTTCTACGAGGCGGATCTCTCGTGGTACTCGAGGACAGTCGACGACTCGGATTCCGATGCGCGGTTCTCCAATACGGTGGGCGTGACGGCCCAGTCCCGATTTCATCGGGCGTATCCCGGCGCCTTGGGGTTCTCCGGATTCAAGCATGTGGTGGTGCCCTCTCTCACGTACTCATACCGTCCGGAGCCCACGATGGATGTTGACGAGACCCCGCGCTTCGACGCCTACGATAACGTGTACGGCCGGAGCCGCATCGAGGGCAAGATCGGGAACATCCTCTTCGCGCGCGATGCCCTCACCGGCGAGGTATGGCAGGCGGCCCGCTTGACCCTGTATCACGGCAACGATTTCTGGAACGAGATCCGGAGCTCCGAGGACTATGAAGTCGAGTTGGATCTCCGGCCCCGCCCCTGGTGGGGTGTTTTGATGGCCGGCGAGCATCACAGCATCGACAACGAGATTGATCTTGACGAGCCGTACCTGTTTCAGCGGCTCGCCCTGCAGTTCTGGGAAGACATGATCGGCGAGCCGTTCGATCCCGAGTTGGCCTTTCAATACAACGCGGCGTATGGGGACTATGATCGTATTCTCTCGTACCTGTATTACGACGACCTGGCGCAGGGCGGGCGGTTCGGGGCCCGTCTTGGGTTCGCCTACACGGAAACGCAGGATAAGGTATTCAACCGGGAGATCCTCTACGGAGCCCGTTACAAACTCAGCGAAAAATGGGCCTTTGCGTTTGAGCACCGGTACGATCTGGAACGCAACTCCCTGTACCAACAGGAATACGAGATCCGCAAACGATTCAAGTGTTTCGATTGGTCGGTTGCGGTCCGTGACCGCGCCCAAGGCTGGGATTTCAATGTGGCCATAAGTCTCTCCGCTTTTCCCGGTGCGAAAGTGAAGTTCTAGACTGGAAACAGGGCCCGCTTGCTGCGTGAAGTCCGGACGCGCCAGCGTGGGCAGACAAGGCGCGCGCATGAGTACCTCAATCAAAAGTACTGTCGACTCAATTCTGGATGAAATCATCGCGCTGCGGCACGAGCTTCATCAACATCCCGAGACCCGTTTCGAGGAAGTCTGGACCTCGGAACGCATATCAACCCTCTTGAGTGAGTGGGGAATCCCGCACCAGGGCGGCTTTGCCAAAGGAACGGGGATCGTCGCTACGATTGAGGGAAAGCCCGGGAAGACCATCGCCTTGCGAACCGACATAGACGGCCTCGAGGTCGAGGAGGCTACGGGGCTGCCGTACGCGTCAAAGATTTCGGGCCGGATGCACGCATGCGGCCACGACGGCCATATGGCCAATCTCCTGGGGGTTGCCCGCGTTCTGATGGCATACCGCCAGCAATTGCGGGGAACGGTGCGCCTCCTGTTCCAACCCGGCGAAGAGCAGGGAGGGGGCGCCCGGTACATGATTGCCGACGGGGCGCTCGACGGTGTCGATGCGGTCTTCGGACTGCACGGCTGGCCCCAGCTCGAGGCCGGGCAGATGGCGGTCAAGAGCGGCCCCCTGATGGCAAGCGCGGACTTCTTTCGCGTGCACATTCAGGGCAAGGGCTGTCACGGAGCGGACCCTGCGTCGGGGATTGATCCGGTGCTGGTCGCGGCGCATATCACAACGGCGCTGCAGAGTATTGTAAGCAGGGAGATGGAACCCGGGAAGCCGGCCGTTGTAACCGTGGGGCACATTGACGCGGGCAGCACCACCAACATTATCCCTGACACGGCTCTGCTCGAGGGCACCATCCGCAGCTTCGACAATGACACGGACAGCATGCTGCGCGAGTCCATCGAACGCATTGCCATCCACACAGCCCAGGCGTTTCGGGCGTCCGCAACGCTAACCTTTGGCGAAAAACCGTACCCGGCCCTCATCAACGATGAGAGGATGACGGATTTCCTGGTCGATAGCGCCTCGAAGGCCATCGGCCGGCAGAACGTCGTTGTGCTCACCGAGCCGCAGATGGTGGCGGAAGACTTTGCCTGCTACCTCGAGAAGATTCCCGGGGCGTTTTTCTTTCTGGGCGTGGCCGACGCTGCCGGGCAGCCCTATCCGGCATTGCACAGTCCCTATTACAATTTTAACGACAAGGCGCTTCCCACGGGTATCGCCATCATGGC
>CAZFOG010000048.1:0-220 GCA_964520685.1 uncultured Nitrospiraceae bacterium
GACCCAACGGTTTGCGCAGCAAACCGGGGTCTGTCCCGAACGCTTTTCGCGCTGGACCGAGTGGACGAGGTGGACGGGGAGAAGCCCATCACAGCAGTGCCGCAATCAGACCCTTGATACCGCAATCCGTGTACAATGGCGACACAATTCAGAAAAAGATTTCGGAGAGAGAACTTTCCATGCAGGTTTCGCGCATCGTTTCGGGTGGACAGACAGGGGT